>NZ_JAHKRK010000020.1 GCF_019396355.1 Pseudonocardia nigra | reverse complement strand
CCACGCGTATCGGCCCACCGCCCGCCGCGACGTACCCGAGTACGAGGAAGTCGTGGGCGTGGCGGTGGGTCGGCACGAAGCCGTTCGCGTCGGGGGTGTGCACGACGCTCACCGGCGGCACCCCCGGCACCCGGTCGTAGGCGTACACCGGGACGTCCCCGGCGACCGGGCGTCCCGTGGGCACGGGCGGCCGGACGACCGAAAATCGCCCCATCCCTCCCGCAGATCGACCATTGGCCGAAGGTGGGGCGCCTTCGACACTCGCTGGTGTCACCGGAACATCGTCGCATCAGGAGTGGAGACCCACCATGACCGAGCACACGTCGCCCCGGACGGGCCAGGACCGCAGCTATCTGCCCGGGATGGGCCGGGATCCGCTGCTGCCGATCTACGACACGTTCACGCGGGTGCTCGGGGTGCCCACCGCCCACCGGTTCCTCGCCGACCGCGCCGGGATCGCGCCGGGGCAGGACGTGCTCGAGATCGGGTGCGGCACGGGCAACCTCGCCCTGCTCGTCAAGCGCCGGTACCCGGACGCGCGGGTCGTCGGGCTCGACCCCGACCCACTGGCATTGGCGCGGGCCGCGCGTAAGGCCGCCCGACGGGGGCTGACCGTGCGGCTCGACCGCGGGTTCGGGGACACGCTCCCCTACCCGGACGGCAGTTTCGACCGCGTGCTCTCGGCGTTCATGTTCCACCACCTCGACGCGGCCGAGAAGCCCGCCGTGCTGCGCGAGGTCGTGCGGGTGCTCCGGCCCGGCGGCCGGCTGCACCTGCTCGACATCGGCGGCTCCGCGCACCCGTCGCACGGGTTCCTCGCGAGACGGACGCATGCGAGCCCGCGGATCCAGGACAACCTGAGCGACCGCATCCCCGCCCTCATGCGGGAGGCGGGCCTCGCCGACGCGCGCGAGACCCACCACGTGCGCATCCGGGCGGGCCGGTGCGCGGTGTTCGAGGGGACCCGCTGACGCCCGTCAGAGCCAGCCGTGGTCGCGCGCCAGCTGCACGGCCTCCATGCGGGTGCCCGCCCCGAGCTTATGCATCGCCGACGACAGGTAGTTGCGCACGGTGCCGGGCGAGAGGTGGACGCGCCGGGCGATGTCGGCGGCCGTGCCGGACGTGTCGACGCTGCGCAGCACCTCGAGCTCGCGGTCGGTGAGCGGGCAGTCCTCCGTCATCAGGGCCGTCATGGCGAGGTCGGGGTCGACGTACCGGCCGCCCCGGTGCACGCGGCGGATGACGTCGGCGAGCAGCGTGGCCGGCGCGCTCTTGGTGACGAAGCCGGTCGCGCCGGCGGCGAGCGCCCGGCGCAGCACCCCGGGCCGGGCGTGCCGGGTGAGGATGATGCAGCGGGTGGCGGGCTGGTTGGCGGCCACCCACTGGGCCACCTCGGCGCCGTCGTGCCCCGGCATCTCGACGTCCAGCACGGCGACGTCCGGGCGGTGCTGCTGGACCACGCGGATGGCCTCGTCGCCGGTGCCGGCCTCGGCGACGACGGTGAGGTCGGGCTCGAGGCCCAGCAGCGCCCCCACCGCCCCGCGGGTGAGCGACTCGTCGTCGGCGAGGACCAGGCGGATCTGCCCCGATGCCGGCCCTGCGGTCACCGGGCCGCCCCCGGCAGCACGGCGTCGAGCCGAAAGGTGCCGTCCGGGGCGAGGCCGGCGTCGAGCCGGCCCGCGTGCTCGTCGAGGTACCTGCTGAGCGCCGCCAGCCCGGTGCCCGGGTCGCGGTCGTCGGCGGGCAATGCCCCGTCGTTGACGATTTCAGGCTCGCGTTGCCGTCGGCCACCTCGATCTCGATCGTGCAGTGGCTCGGCTCCGAGTGCCGCAGCACGTTGGTGATCGCCTCCCGGAGCACCCGGCCGAGGACGTTGCGCGCGGTGGGGCCGACCGTCTCGGGGTCGCCCCGGACCACCAGCGTGACCCCGGCGGAGTCGAGCACGGCGCGGGCCCCGACCAGCTCGGTGGCAAGATCGGTGCTGCGTGTCTCGCGAACCAGCGCTCGCACCTCGGTGAGCGACTCGCGGGCCACCCGCTGCACCTCCTCCATCTCGGCCTTGGCGCGGTCGAAGGCCGCGCTGCTGCCCGCGGGGAGCCCGTCGGCGGCCAGCAGCCGGGAGGCGAGCTCGCTCTTGAACGCGACCACCTCCAGCGCGTACCCGAGGATGTCGTGCAGGTCGTCGGCGAGCCGCAGCCGCTCGCGGGCGGTGGCGAGCTCGGCGGCGGTGCGCCGCGAGTCGTCCATGTCGACGACGGCCTTGAGCCACCAGAGCCGCTCGACGTCGATCGTCCACATCGAGGCGACGTAGAACGTGGCGAACCCGACCGCGAGCCACGGCTGCACTCCGTAGGGGGCGAAGAGCGGAGCGGCGACGAGGTAGCTCCCGACCAGCATGACGACCGATGCGCCGACCACCCACACGGCGACCCGGCGGGCCCGGAGGCCCCCGACGATGTCGCCGAGCAACACGCCGGTGACGATTGCCCACATGAAGCCCACCGGGCTCGTGGCCATGCCGGAGAACACCGTGGCGAGGCCGACGACCGCGGCCACGAGGACGAACCAGAGCGGGGCGGGCCGTCCCAGCGCGATGCGGTGCCGCCGGACCCGCCACGCGTGCAGGCCGAGCGCCACGACGAACAGGGCGAACACCGGCCAGTCCGAGAGAAGGCCCTGCTGGCCCACCAGCACCGCGTACGCAGGCACGGCCAGCATCCAGGCCACGGTGATGACCAGGCCGATCACGCTGAACCGCCGAGCGGCCTTCAGCTTGCGCTCCTCGGCGCCGCCCAGCGGTGACACGTCCACGATCGAACGGTAACGGAACCCCCCGACGGAGACGCCGGGGCGATGACAGCTGTCATGCCACTGCCTGCACGGTGTCAGTCCCGCCGGTGACCGCGGGGACTACTGGGCACCCCGCCCTTTCGGCCACAGTGGTCGCCATGACACAGACGCCTGCCACCGCCGCGGCCCCGGTCGCACCCGACCGGGCAGCCTCTGAGTACGCCGTGGAGGTGCAGGGCCTCCGAGTCCGCTACGGCGACTTCGAGGCCGTGCGCGGCATCGACCTGGAGGTCCGGCGCGGGGAGATCTTCGCGCTGCTGGGCACGAACGGTGCAGGGAAGACCACCACGCTAGAGGTGCTGGAGGGGTTCGGCAGCCGCAGCGGCGGCACCGTCTCCGTCCTGGGCCTCGATCCGGCCACCGACCGGGCCGCCCTGCGCGAGCGCATGGGTGTGCAGCTGCAGGAGGGCGGCTTCGTCGACGAGCTCACGGTGCTCGAGACCCTCCGCCTCTGGGACCGCCTGGTGGACCGCCGGGACCGCCCGGAGCGGCTGCTCGACCGCTTCGAGCTCGCCTCCCGCCGGGACGTGCGCGTGGGGAAGCTGTCCGGCGGGGAGAAGCGGCGGCTCGACCTCGCGCTCGCCGTGTGGGGTTCGCCCGAGCTCGTCATCCTCGACGAGCCGACGACGGGCCTCGACCCCGAGTCGCGCCGGCGCACCTGGGACGCCATCCAGGAGCTGCAGGAAGCCGGCCGCACGGTCGTGCTGACGACGCACTACCTCGAGGAGGCCGAGGCGCTCGCCGACCGTGTCGCGATCATGCACGAGGGGCAGGTCGCGGTCGCCGGGACGCTGACGGAGATCGTCGCCACCCAGCCGGCCGGCTTCAGCGCGACGCTGCCGGAGACGGTCGTCGATCTCCCGGAGCTCAGCGGCTCGGTGCACCGCGACGGCGAGCGGGTGCGGGTTTGCACCGACGACCTGCAGGGGGACCTCACCGCGTTCCTGACCTGGGCGGCCGCTCGAGGGGTGCGGCTGCCCGACCTGCGGGCGGCACCGGCCTCGCTGGCCGACATCTACCACGCGGTCCGCAACGAGCAGCTGGAGGCGAACGCCCGATGACCACCGCCGCCGCGCCCCGGCACACGCAGTTCAGCCGGGTACTGGCGCTCACCACGACCGAGCTGCAACTGCTCCTGCGCAACAAGACGGTCGCCGTCTCGTCGATCCTGCTGCCGCTCGCACTCGGCCTCTTCTGGGCCTACAGCTTCCCGGCGGGCGAGGACCTGCGGATGCAGGCGATGGTCGTGACCCTGCAGCTCATCGTCGTGGTGGGCATGGGCGTCTACGTCACCGCGACCACCACGCTGGTCGCCCGCCGCCACGCGAGGGTGCTCAAGCGGATGCGGACCAGCGGCATCTCCGACCGCGGCCTACTCACCGCGACGCTCGCGCCCACCGTCGTGCTGGCCCTCGGCCAGCTCGTGGTCTTCGCAGTGATCAACACGGTGTCCGGCGTGCCGCTGCCCGTCGAGCCGCTCTGGCTGGTCGTGGCGATCGCCGGCGGGTTCGCGCTCGCGCTCACGGCCGCCCTGGCGACCGCCGTCGTCACCCCCTCCCCGGAGCGCGCGCAGATCACCACGCTGCCGTTCACGTTCGTCGTGCTCGGGGCCGCGGCCGTCGTGCCGCTCGTACCGGCCGACGGTGTGCTGCAGGCGCTGGTCGCCGTACCTGGCGCGGCCGTCGGCACTCTGGTGCAGGCGGCCTATACCGGTGAGATGTGGGGCGGGGATGCGTTCGGCATCCCGGCCGTCGTCTTCCCGCTGCTCGCCCTGTCGGTCTGGGCGCAGGTCTTCGTGTGGTTCGCCCGCAAGCGGTTCCGTTGGGACCCGCGGCACTGACCGGTCCCGCGGCGTGGGTCAGCGCCGCGTGTCCACCCGGTGGAAGTTCAGGTGCGCCCGCGACGGCGTCGGCCCCCGCTGCCCCTGGTAGCGCGAGCCGACGCCGTGGCTGCCGTACGGGCGCTCGGCCGGGCTGGAGAGCCGGAACAGGCACAGCTGACCGATCTTCATCCCCGGCCACAGCGTGATGGGCAGGTTCGCGACGTTCGACAGCTCGAGCGTGATGTGCCCAGTGAACCCGGGGTCGATGAACCCGGCCGTGGAGTGCGTGAGCAGGCCGAGGCGCCCGAGGCTCGACTTGCCCTCCAGCCGGCCCGCCAGGTCGTCGGGCAGCGAGACGGACTCGAACGTCGAGCCGAGCACGAACTCGCCGGGGTGCAGCACGAACGGCTCGTCCCCGTCGGTCTCGACGGGAGTGGTCAGCTCGTCCTGCTGCTGCGCGGGGTCGATGTGGGTGTAGCGGGAGTTCTGGAACACCCGGAAGTAGCGGTCCAGCCGCACGTCGATGCTCGACGGCTGGAGCATGGCAGGCTCCCACGGGTCGAGCACCAGGCGTCCGGCCTGGAGCTCCTTGCGCAGGTCACCGTCGGACAGCAACACCCGGTCAGACTAGACAGCCGCTCGCCGCGGCCCGTCAGACCTCCGTGTTCGTGGGGAACGGCGAGGTCAGCAGCGGCGACGGGCACAGCCCGAACATCCAGGCCACGGCCTGCTCGACGCGGGCCGCCTCGAGCCCGTCCGGTGTCACATCCGGGACGACCGGTGCGGCCCGCAGCAGCTGGCGGACCGTGGTCATGACCGCCGGGCTGCCGATGCTGCGGATCGAGTCGCCCGGATGCGGGATGTGCGGCCCGTCCACGAGCACGGCCGGCGTGCCCAGCCCGGGTGCGTCGGTGACCAGCTCGGGGTCGTCGGAGACGAGCACGGTGCTCGCCGCGATGAGCCCCACCAGCTCCGCGAGCGGCAGGGTGCGCACGACCGTGGCCCGGTCGTTCTCCAGGAGGGGGTAGGCGACCCCGTGCCCCGCCAGCTCGCCGTAGAGGACGATCTCGATGTCCGGCTCCCGGTCGAGCAGGTCGGGCAGGCCCGCGAGGACGCCGAGGGAGTCGGCTCGGTCCAGCCCGACGAGCACCACCCGCGGACCGCCCGACCGCACCCGCCGGACGAGCCGCGCGAACCGGAGGTCGGCGGGCTGCGGGTTGCTCGCCATGGTGTCGCCGACCGGGATCGTGTTCGGACCGATCGGGCTGCCGAGCGCGGTGCCGCCCGTGGTGAGGAAGAGCGACGCGAGCTGACCGATGACCCGCCGGTTCGCCTCCTGCGGGAACGGGCAGAGCAGGTCGTCCGTGGCGACCCCGGCCTGCAGGTGCACCACCGGGATCTGCCGCCAGAACGCCACCTGGGCCGCCACCACCGGCGTCATGCCGCCGCCGTAGACCATCACCGCGGACGGGTCGAGATCGACGAGCAGCTCGTCGAGCCGCGTCATGAGCATCGCGGCGACCGCGGCGGGCTGCGGGCTCGGCGGCTCGCGCAGCAGCTGCGTGACGTCGGCGGGCACCCCGAGCGCCTCGAACGCCTCGTGCACGGACATGGGATCGGGGCCGGTGGCGACGGTGAGCGCACGGATGCGGTCGGCATCGGCGAACGCGGTGGCGACGGGGGCGAGGCGCGCGACCTCAGGGCGGCTGCCGGCGATGAGAAGCACGTCGTGGTCGTGCTCCTGAACCGGGAGCGAGCCCAGGTCGGGGTCGAACTCGGTCATGCTCGGGGTCCTAACGGCCGGGGGAGCTGGCCTGCTGGGGGCCCTAGCAGTGTGAACCGACGGCTGCCCGGAGGTCGAGGTCAGAGACCCTGCAGAGATGCCGTTAGGGTGAGAACCACCCTGATGGGTGCACGGAGGAGGGCTTGCTCGTCACGGAGTGTGAGGTGCTAAGCTGCTTGCAACACACTGCGGATGTAGTTCAATGGTAGAACATCAGCTTCCCAAGCTGAATACGCGGGTTCGATTCCCGTCATCCGCTCTTACCACGAAGGCCCAGGCCAGAGGACGAATCCTCCGGTCCTGGGCCTTCGTCGTTCCCCGGCGTCTCACGGCTCCGGGCCATTCGTAGGCCACTCATTGCGCTGGGACGAGTGCGCCGGCCATCCCCCGAACCCGTCGTCACGGTCATCCGCGCCGTGGTCCACGCCCTCGACGTCTGCGTTCGGGCTGGTTCTATTCAATCGTGCGCCCCGTGGCACCTCGCCTAGCGTCGGGTGGCCGGCGTCCAGGTGCTCTACTTCGCCGCGGTGTCGCGCATCCCGATCGGCGTCGCGATGCTCCTCGTGTTCACCTCGCCGATCCTGGTCGCCCAGTGGGTGCGGTTCGTCCGCCGCACGGTCCTGCCCGCTCGGATCTGGGTGGGCACGGTGCTCGCACTGGCCGGGCTCGCCGTGGTGGCGCAGGTGTGGCAGGGCCTGCGCCTGGACGCGGTTGGGTTGGTGACCGGCGTCGGCGCGGCGCTGTGCTCGGCGGCGTACTTCCTGGTCGCCGAGCACGCGACGGCCACGGTTGGGCCGCTGGGCCTGGTCACCTGGGGCATGGTGGTCGGCGCCGCCGCGATCTTCGTGGTCGCGCCGCCGTGGTCGATCCCGCTCGACCGGCTCGTCGCGGGCGCGGACTTCGGCGGCCGGCACGTTCCGGTGTGGACGCTGCTGGTCACCTGCGCGGTGCTGTCGACAGCTGTGGCGTACGTGCTGTCGACCAGCGCGCTGCGCGACCTGCCGGCGAACGTGGTCAGCGTGCTCGCACTGTGCGAGCCGATCGTGGCCGCGGCCTTGGCCTGGCTGGCGCTCAGCCAGTCGCTGACCGTGGCCCAGCTCGCCGGCGCCGCGGTGCTGCTGGCCGGCGCGACCGTGGTGCAGCTCGCCGCGCGCGCACCCGTCACGGCGCCGGGCGGGGACCGATGAGCCGACCATGGACCCGACGCGACGCGAACGGCGCACAGGTGCCTACTTGATGCCGACGACCATCGCGTCGGGCCCGACGAGCGGTTCCACATAGCTGTGGCGGAAGCCCACGTCGGCCATCCACGAGCGGCAGTCGGCGCCGGTGTAGTCGAAGCCGCCGTCGGTCTCGATGAGCATGTTCAGGCTCATGAGCAGGCCGAAGGTGTTCGCGCGGCGCTCGTCGTCGATGATGCTGTCGTAGACGATCAGTGCGCCGCCGTCCGGCAGTGCCCGGTAGGCCTTCCGGAGGAGCAGCAGCTTCTCCTCGAGGTTCCAGTCGTGGAGGATGTGCCCCATGACGAGCACGTCGGCCGTGGGCAGCGGGTCGACGAAGAAGTCGCCGGGATGGAACCGCATCCGGTCGGCCACGCCGAGCGAGCCCACGTACTCCTCGAACACCGGCCCGACGGGAGGCAGGTCGAACCCGCCGCCCGTGAGATGTGGGTGACGCAGGGCCAGTTGCGCCGGCACGCATTCCTCCGCCGCGCCGACGTCGATGACGGTGTCGTACCGCTCCCAGGGGAACTTCTCCGCGACGGCCAGTGCCGCGCCCATGCTGATGCCGGTCATCGCGTGCAGGAACTGCTTCAGTCGGGCGGGGTCCTGGTAGATCGTGGCGAAGAAGTCCTCGCCCGCCTTCACCTCGTTCTGCGGGCGGCCGGTCCGTAGCGCATCGGTGAGCGAGCCCCAGAACGGGTAGAGCCGCGCGCCCGCCATCTCGAGGATCCCGCCGATGTAGGACGGCTTGGCGCGGTCGAGGAACAGATCGGTGGCCGCCGTGTTGGCGTACTCGTCGCCCGTCCGCTCGAGCATCCCGACGGACACCAGCGCGTCCAGGAAGTCGGACGTGCCGCGGGGCTGCAGTCCCAGCTCGGCCACCACCTCCTTGGCGGTGAGCGGCCGCCGGGCCAACGTCGTGAACAGCCCGATCTCCACCGCGCTCAACAGCGTCTTGGACGCCCAGAACCCCAGCCCGAGCTGCAGGATGGCGTCGGGTGTCGCCTCGTCCGTGGTCATGGCGCTCTCCTCGTCGTCCCGGAGGTGTTCGAGACCTGGGATGCTCCGGCGAGGGACCCGGGCCGCACATGGGGGAGAGCCGCCATCCGGACAGCGGGCGGCCCCCATCTAACGCGGCGCCGCGCCCAGCGTGCGGGCCGCGAACGCCACGACTTCGGATCGGTTCCCGACGCCCGCCTTCACGGCGATGTTGGCGATGTGGCGCTCGACCGTGCGTGGCGACAGGTAGAGGCGGGCGGCGATCTCCCTGGTGGGCAGGCCCGCGGCGAGCAGGTGGAGGACCTCGAGCTCCCGCGCCGTGACACCGACCGCGCGCAGCGGGCCGGGCGTGTCCGCCTCGGCGCGACGCCGGGGAACCGGCGAACCCGCCTTGCGCAGCAGCGAACGGCACGCCGACGCCATGCGCTGCTCCCCGCGACCGTCGAAGAAGACCAGTGCCTCACGCAGCCACTGCACGGGCTCGCCCCAACCGTCGGCCAGCGCGGCCTCGGACAGCAGGCGCCGCCCGAGCTGACGCATCCACTCGTGGTCGCCGAGCGCGCGGTCGCCCTCCCCCGCCAGGCCCTCGGCGCGTCGCGACTGCCCGGCTCGTCCGGCGGCGACCGCGCGTGCGTAGCGGAGGAAGGCGCTGACCAGGAAATGCACGGACGCCTCGGTCACCCGGGACTCCGCTGCCGCATCCCCGGTCCCGTCGAGCCGGCGGACCAGCGCCAGCATCCCGGCGCAGGGGACAGCGGAGTAGTCACCGCCGGGGCCGGCCGACGCGCTGGCCACGGCGGCTTCGAGATGGTGCCGCGCCGACCGGCGGTCCTCCTCGCGGAAGGCCAGGACCGCGGCGGCGAACGAGGTCTTCACCTCGACGTCCGGAGTCCCGGGTGCGTGCGCGTGCGCGTCCTGGATGCAGCGCTGCATCTCCTCACCTCGCCCGGCGCGGGCATGGACGTGCGCCTCCAACGCCACGGCCGCCGCCAGCGTCTGGTCCAGGCCGTACCTCCTCGCCAGCTCCGCCGAGCGGTGCGCGGCGGACGCAGCGGGCTCGGGGTCGTCCCGGACGGCGAGGGCGGCGGCGATCTGCACGTCGACGACGGCCGCGGTCGCCAAGGCGCCCTGGGCCACCGCGAGGTTCCTCGCCTCCTCGAGCCGGGCCACCGGCGCCCCGCGCAGCAGGTCGATCGTCCCCAGCTCGTGCAGCGCCCGCGCCCGCCACAGCGTGAGGCCATGGGCCTCGGCGAGCGTCAGTGCCCGGCCGAACACGGCCTCGGCGGCCGCCAGGTCGCGCCGCCGCTCGCTCCTGCCGAGGACCTCCAGCGCTTCACACGCCACGTCGGGCAGGCCGAGGCGTTCCGCGGCCTCCAGCGCGCACCGGGCGAGCGCCGGCGCTTGCTCGGGCTCGCGCCGGATCGCGCTCTGGGCCCGGACGACCTCCACGCGGGCGGCGAGACCTTCGTCCGGCGCCGTCGCGCCCTCGGCGCGGGCTCGCCGCAGGAGCTCGTCCGCCTCGTTCCAGCGTGTCGCCGCCAGTGCGGCCCGGGCGAGGCGGAGATGGACTTCCGCCCGTCGTCGGGCCTGGCCGCGGTCGTTCCCCAGCCGCGTCAACAGGGCGGCGCCCACGGCGCGGGCGCGGTCCCGCTTGCCGGCCAGCGACAGCACCTCGGAAAGGCACTCGTCGATGTCAAGCCCGCTCGGGTCGTCCGCCGCCAGCAGCCCGCGCCCGCGCTCGAGGGCGGCCTCTGCGCTCGCCAGCGCACCTCGCCGGAGGCTCCGCCTGCCGGCTTCGAGCAGGAGCACGGCCGCCCGGCGGCGGTCTCCCGCCCCCTCGGCCAGCTCGGCGGCGAGCTCGCACCAGTCGTCCTCCAGCTCCGGATGCCTCGCCTCGACCGCCTCGAGTGCCCGACGCGACAACGCGGCCAGCTCGGGCGGGAGGAGCTCGCCCAGCACGGCGTCCCGCGAGAGCGCGTGCCGGAACCGGAACGTCGCGTCAGCGCGGTCGACGCAGACGATGCGCGCGTCGACGGCCGCGCGCAACGCCGCGAGGACCTCGTCGCCGCCGAGTCCCGTGATCGCGGGGACGAGGCTCCACTCGAAGCGCCGCCCGAGCACGGCTGCGGCGACGAGCACGTCCCGGGTGGGTCGGCCGAGCGCGCCGAGCCGCCGCCGCATGCTCTCGGCGAAGGTGAGGGGGACGAGCGGCTCGGCGGTGCTCGACCGCGTCCACGAGTCCCCGTGCGCGACGAGCGCGCCCGACGTCACGGCTACGGCCAGCACT
Organism: Pseudonocardia nigra; assembly: GCF_019396355.1. Lineage (GTDB taxonomy): Bacteria > Actinomycetota > Actinomycetes > Mycobacteriales > Pseudonocardiaceae > Pseudonocardia > Pseudonocardia nigra. The sequence continues at coordinate 52,412 of NZ_JAHKRK010000020.1, read as the reverse complement.
TCCTCCACCAGGAACGGAACGCCGTCCGCCCGGGCGGCGACCTCGAGCACGTCGTCCGGCACGGTGTCGGCGCCCAGACACGAGCCGACCATCTCGGCCACCTCCGGCCGGCCGAGGCGGGCCAGGGCGACGATCCTCGACGCCCGCCTCGCGGACAGCGACCGGCCGAGCTCGAGCCCGGCCGACGGGTCCTCGTCGCGCACGGTCACCACACACAGGACGCGCTCCGAGGCCAGGTTGTCAGCCAGGTACTCGACGATCCGGAGCGTCTCCGGATCGGCCCAGTGGAGGTCCTCGAGCACGACGAGGCACCCCCGGTCGCCGGCCAGGACGCGCAGCAGCCGCAGCACCCCCTCGGCGAGGGCGATCACCGAGTCGTCGGCACTGGCACCGTCCGTGCGCCACTCCGGGACCAGCCATCCGAGTACGGCCCGGAACGGCCGCAGGCCGGGCGCGTCCGCGAGGGCGCCGCCACGGACGACCGAGCACACCGCCTCGGTGAGCGGCCGGTAGGCCTGTGGGGTGGCGGCGGGCACCGCGCGGCCGCGCAGGACCGGCAGGCCACGGTCCTCCACGTCGGCGGCCACCACCTGTGCGAGCCGGGACTTGCCGATCCCGGCCTCGCCCACCACGAACAGCACGCCGCCCCGGCCACCGACGGCCCGCTCGAACGCGGCGCGGAGCACATCGATCTCGTCGGCGCGCCCGACGACCCGGGACGCCAGCAGCGGTTCGCGCCGCGACCGGTGTCCTCGACCCTCCCGCCCGGTGGCCACCCGCTCATGATGACCCGTTCCGGCCCCGCTGCCGATGTCGACCGGCGCCCGGGCGAGGCCCCGACCCCAGTGCGCCGGTCCCATCCCGCACGGAGGTTGGATGGCCGGGTGGGCGGCCTCGATCTGCACCTCGACCTGCACGCCGGGGACGGACGGCAGCGTGCGCTCGAGATGGCGCTGCGCGAGGCGGTGCGGTCGGGCAGGCTGCGGGCGGGGACGCGCCTTCCAGGCTCGCGCAGCCTGGCCGCGGATCTCGGGCTGTCCCGCGGGACGGTCGTGCAAGCGTACTCGCAGCTGATCGCCGAGGGGTGGCTGCTCGGGAAGCCCGGCTCGGGCACGGTCGCGAGCCACGTCCCCGCCCCTGCGCAACCCGCACCGGCGCCGCCCGCGCCTTCCATCGCCCGGCCGTCGGCGATCGACCTGCGTCCCGGCCGCCCCGACCTGGACACGTTCCCCCGCGCGGTCTGGGCTGCCGCGGTCCGGCGCGCGCTGGCCGGGAGCTCGACGGCGCTGGACTACGGCGAGCCCGCCGGGCTGCCCGTCCTCCGCGCGGCCCTCGCCGAGCACGTCTCGCGAACGCGCGGCGTGCGCGCGAGTGCGGAGACGGTGATCGTCACGGCGGGGTTCAGCCAGGCGCTCGCGCTGCTGGGCCGCGCGGTCCGCGGCCTCGGGATGTCGGATGCGGCCGTGGAGGACCCGGGGTTCGCACGGCACCGGGAGCTGTTGCGCGCGGCCGGGCTGCGGCTGTCCCCGCTGCCGGTCGACGCCGAGGGACCGGATCCGGCGGGCCTGCCCGCGCGGCCCGCGCTGGTCCTGCTCACCCCCGCCCACCAGCACCCCTGCGGGGTCGTTCTGGCGCCCGCGCGGCGGGCCGCGTTCGTCGACCGGGCCCGGCGGGACGGCGCGATCCTCGTCGAGGACGACTACGACGGCGAGTTCCGCTACGACGGGCAGCCGGTCGGGGCGATGCAACCGCTCGACCCCGACCGGGTCGTCTTCGGCGGCAGTGCGAGCAAGACGCTCGCCCCCGGGCTGCGCCTCGCCTGGCTGGTGGTCCCGCCGGCGCTTCGGCAGCCACTGCTGGACGCGGTGGTGGACACCGGCACCACCGTGCCGGTGATCGAGCAGCTCGCCCTCGCCGACCTGATCCGCCGGGGTGACCTCGACCGTCACGTGCGACGCGTCCGGCGCGCCTACCGCGAACGCCGGGAGCAGCTCGCCGCACGCCTCGCGGATGTGTCGGCCCCACCGCTCGCCGGGGTCGCGGCGGGCCTGCACGCACTACTGCCCCTCGAGTCGGCCGACCGCGAGCACCGGCTCGTCGCCGCGGCCCGCCGAGCCGGCGTGCAGCTGCACGGCCTGCACACCGCCGGCTACTGGCACCTGCCCGACCCGGAGCGGCAGGCCGCCCTCGTGCTCGGGTACGCCACCCCGCCCGCACACGCCTGGCGGCGATCCCTCGACGCGCTGGCCGCGCTGCTCAGCGGGACGCCGGCCGGATAGCGAACGCGTCGCGCCAGCACGGGTGGTGCGCGACCCACCCGAGCTCGGTGCGGGCCCGGGTGTTGTCCGCCCCGCGGGCCCACGCCGGCCGCTCCGCGCCGCGGTCCACCGGGGGCGGCGGCGCCCCGACGGCGGCGCAGAAGGCCGGCATCCACTCGTACGCGGCCGCCGGGTGGTCGTCGCAGATGTTCACCGCCCCGGTGGGCCAGTTCAGCGCGGCCACCGCGGCCGCCGCGGCGTCGTCGACGTGCACGAAGCTGGTGACGTCGCCCTTCGCCACGAGCCGGCCGGCGCGCGCGTCCCCCGCCCGCACCCCGTCCGGGGCGAACCACGTGCCGGGGCCGTGGAACATGCCGTAGCGGAGCACGACCCACTCCGGGGCCTCGCCGACCGCCTCCTCGAGGGCGGCGACGCCGTGGACGGTGGACCGCCGGGGCTCGGGCGCGTCCCGGTCGAGCGGCGTGTCCTCGGCGGCGGGCCCGTCACCGCCCGCGTAGGCCCACGCGATGCTCTGCGCCACGATGCGGCGTGCGCCCGCGTCGAGCGCGGCGTTGACGAGGTGCCGCGTGCCCACCCGGCGCAGCTCGGAGTTCGCGGTGAGGTCGGCCCTGCCGAGGTCCGTCAGCTGGTGCACGACGACGTCGGGCGCCGAGTCCCGCACCGCCGCCGCGAGCGCGCGGCCGTCCCGGGCGTCGGCCACGACCGGCTCGGCGCCGGCCGCGCGCAGCCCGGCAGCGCGCTCGGGGCGGCGGGTGAGGGCGGTGACGTGGTGGCCGTCGGCGATCAGCAGCGGAAGCAGCCGCCTCCCGACGACGCCCGTTGATCCGGCCAGGAAGACGCGCACGGTCAGTCCCGTCGCGCAGCGCGCAGGTGGTGCCGCCGGGCCAGCTCGGCCTCGTCGACGAGGGTCAGCATCGGCTCAGCCCGCACCCCCATCATGACCACCACGAACCGGCTCCACGCATCCCGCAGGCTGTTGCCGGCCTGATAGTGGATGACGTCGCCCCCCGGCTCCCAGAACGTCTCGCCCGCCCGGATGATCCGCTCCGGCTCGCCCTCCAGCTCGAACACCATCTCGCCCTCGAGCATGTAGCCGTACACGGGCCCGGAGTGCCGGTGCGGCGGCGTCCCCGGATCCCCGGGCGGCAGCTCGACCAGCGCCGTCATCACCTCGGCCGGTTCCCGGAGGGGTGGGAGCGGCTGGTGGGACAGCGTGGTGACCAGGGTGTTCGAGACCTGCTGCGTGGACATGCCCCGACGGTATGACCGAGCGGTTCGCTCGGGTGGACCAGATCACGCTCGTTCTGTTGTACCGGTTCCGGCCCACGAGCAGCGCGTCGTCGACGGCGGAGACCGCCACCTCCCGAACCGCCGTGACGGCGACACCGGCGGATTCCGGGGTGGCCGCGAGGAGTGCCCACACGGCCGCGAGCTCGGGACAGTGCGGGCTGAAACGCGCCGTCGTCCGCGATCCGCACCAGCTCCGTGTGGGTCTCCAGGCAGAAAGCGCAGGCGTGTAGCTCGGCGATGCACACGGCCAGGTACTTGCGCTCCGCGGGCGACCAGAACGACGAGCCCGCATCACCTCGGCGGTGAGGTCGAGCAACGGGCCGCCGAGGAACTCCGGCCGGTAGGGCATCGACTTCGCAACGTCGGCCATCTCCGCCTGGGACAGCCGTGCCACGGCGGCCAGGAACAGCCTGGTTCGGCGGCGGTGGCCGTGGTCGAGCACGTCGAGTCGCATGGTTCGGTTTCGTCAGAAGCCTCGGTCAACGGCATCAAGAGGACAAGCATTTCAAGCCGGTCCCGAGGACATACATCTGATCGGCCCTACCGCTGAGGTACCAGCGTCCACGCTCCGTCAGCACCTACTTCGACTAACGCCGCATCCGTGCCGCTGACATCGAAAAACACTGTCCCTCTGAATTTTCCGATCTCGTTCACGACAAGATCCGGCCCGGTCCTGTGCCGGTCGGTCATCAACTTGACGGTGAAGTTGCTCTCCCCCGAGTGGGAGACATCGACGGTGTCTGGAGCGGTCTCAAGGAGCACCACGGCGTCACCTGTCCCGCTGACCGGCTGCGCGCCGTCGTATCGTGCGGCTAGATCCAGGCCTCCAATGGTCAGCGTCCACGGACCCTCAGCTTTCACTTGCACACGCGACGTCACTCCTCCACGCATCCCCAGCCACCGCATTCCGCTGTACGGGCCGCCGGTGAAGTGCGAGATCACTTGCTCGTCGATTCCCGCGTTGGTGGTTACCTCGGCGCGATCGCCACACCGAGGACAATCGAAAGCGAGGACTCCGACCTCGACCGGTGTGGTGAGATCTACGACGTCCGTACCAGCACCGTGATACACCTGCTTCGGGATCGACGAATCCGGTATGGACGTCGGGGTAGGCGCAACACGAGAGGGTGGGGACGAACTCCGGGCAACTGTTGAGGGCAACGTTTCCCTGGCGACCGCATCCTGCTCGATCGGACCCAGGCTCCCCTTCATCATCAGAATCGCGCTGAACCAGCCAGCGGCCACGAGTCCGGCACCGAGCATCAAGAACACTACGATACGGCGCATCTGTCTCCCCGGCCTCGCGTCAGCACTCCAGATGATCTCGGTTCCGGCAGGTGAACCGTTACTCCAGAGAGGCAAGGGGCGGCACGGAAGCCCCTTTCAGGCGACCTATGGTACGAAAGGTCCACGTGCGGGATTCGCCGCGGCCCGGTCCAGCCGGTCGCGCAACGTCCTGCAGTACGCGACGAATCCGGCGGGCTCCTCCACGCGGAACTCGACGCCGAGAATCGTGGTGGTGACCGCGAGCCACTCGAAGGAGTCGACCCAGGTCGTGTACCGGCAGCGGTCCGCCGCGAGCGACTCGATCACCCCGTCCTGGTTCACCAGCCGGTCAGCCACCTGCTCGGCCGGAGCGTGGAACGTGATGACGGCTCGGTGGCGGGCGGCCTTGAGGGTGGCGTCGAGGTAGTCGACGGCCGACGCCGCCGGGAGCTCGCGCGGGGAGAACCGTTCCCCAGTGCTGCGTGCGTCGGCGAGCCGGTCGAGGCGGAAGGTGCGCCACTCGGACCGGTCGAGGTCCCAGGCGAGCAGGTACCAGCGCCGACCGGCCAGCACCTGCCGGTACGGCTCGACGCGGCGACGGGTCACCGTGCCGTCCCGGTCCCGGTAGCCGAACGCGAGCCGCTCGTGCTGCTGCGCGGCCGTGCCGACCAGGCCCAGCAGCCTGGCACTGACCGCGGTCGCCCTGGTCGGGGCCGTCTCCGTCGCGTGGTGGACGGTGGCGACCCGCCGCCGCAGCCGGGCGGGCAGCACCTGTTCGAGCTTGCGCAGCGCCCGGCCCGACGCGTCCTCGTCGCCGTCGCCGTCGGCCGTGCCCGCCGCCAGTCGCAGCCCCACGGCGATCGCCACGGCCTCCTCGTCGTCGAGCAGCAGTGGCGGCATCGCGGTGCCGGCGACCAGCCGGTAGTGCCCGCCCGGCCCGGGTCGCGCCTCCACCGGGTAGCCGAGATCGCGCAGCCGTTCGACGTCGCGACGCAACGTGCGTGGGCTCGCGCCCAGCCGGGATGCGAGCTCCGCACCGGTCCACGTGCGCCCGGTCTGCAGCGCCGACAGCAGCGCCAGCATCCGGCGGCTCACGTCGGCCATGCGCGCCATGCTCGCACGGCGCCGAGCTCGTCGAGCCGCTCAGCGCGTCGGCCGCAGGACGAACACGCCCCATCCGAGGAACCGCCGCTGGTAGGCGAGGTGCGTACGTCGGGTCGCGTCGCGGAAGCGTCGCACGTCGGCCGCCGCCGGGTCGTCCGAGTGGTCATCGAGCCAGCGCCGCAGCGCCCAGCACTGCGCGGCGACGTACCGGTCCCAGCTGTGTTCGTCGGCGAGGACCATCTCGACGAGGTCGGCGCCCGCCGCGTCGAACCGGTCGAGCAGGCCGGGGAGATCGGCGAAGTCGTCGGCGCCGACGCCCAGCGCGGTGAGTGCTTCCGCGGGTGGGGGCTCCCGCCAGAACGGCTCGCCGATCAGGAGCAGCCCGTCCGATCCGACGGCGGGGCGCAGCAGGTCGATGGTGCCGCCGGCGCCGCCGCCGATCCAGGTGGCCCCGATGCACGCCGCGACGTCGAACGCCGCCGGCTCGGGCCGGTACGCGGCAGCGTCCCCGCACTCGACGGTGACCCACCCGCAGACGCCCAGCTCCTCGGCCCGCCGCCGGGCCGCGGCGACGAACACCTCGCTGAGGTCGACGCCGACGCCCCGGGCCCCGAACTCCTGCGCCCACCGGCAGAGCATCTCGGCCTTCCCGCAGGCGAGGTCGAGGACGCGGGTGGTGGGTCCGACCCGGGCGACCGCGCCGAGCTCGAGGAGCTGTGCGTCGGTGAACGGGTCGAGGATGCGGTGGTCGCTCTCGGCGATCTCGTGGAGCTCCAGCGTCGAAGGCACCGCGGCAGCGTCGGCGAGCACCATTCCGTCGGCAACCGGATTCTGCCCGCGGCTCGGCAGCCCGCCTCGACGGCCGACCGGCGGTCCACCCCCGGGCCGGGAGCGAACCGCCGGTACCCCCCATGGCGGCCGGTCGTGCCGGTCAGACCTTCTCGAGTTCGACCGTCGGCGCGGCGGCCTCCCGGCGCCTGCGCCGGACGTAGCGGACCACCTCGACGACCACCGTGACGCCGACGGCGATGCCCAGGCCGAGCAGCAGACCGCGGATCGGGTCGTTCTCGAACGCCATGCCGCCGAAGTAGCCGATCAGGCCGGAGTAGATCGCCCAGGACGTCGCGGCGATCGCGGCGAAGAAGCTGAACTTGCGCAGCGGGTAGCCGACCGTCCCGGTGGTGAGCGTGACGGCCGTGCGGCCGCCGGGAATGTAGCGGGCCACGACGAGCGCCAGGCCGCCGCGGACGGCCACCTCACGTGCCGCCCATCGGTGCGCCGCCCGCCGTTTGCTGTCCGGTGGCATCCGCTTCACCAGGCCGTTTCCGGCCTTTCTCCCGATGAAATAGGAGACGTGGTCGCCGACGAATGCCCCCAGCGCCGCCACCCCGATCACGATGAACAAATCGGGTTCCCCGCCGCTCGCGGCGAACACCCCGGCGGCCCGGCGGTGATGACCACGCTCTCGCTCAGTACCGCGGGGAAGAACGCGTCCACCGCGGCCAACGCGAACATCACCAGGTAGAACCACGGCGATGTGATGATGGTGTGGACGAAATGCAGGACCGCATCCATCATCGGGCATCACCGACGCCATCGCGCGGATTCCCCATGTTCCCCCCTCGTCCGATTTCGAGCCGACACGGACGCTAGCGACGGCCCGACGGCGCGGACATCGGGCGAAAGTCCGAGAACACCCTGACTTTCCTCAGGTCTTCCCCCGGCCCACCTCGGGGGCGGAACTCGCGGGCACCGGGTGCGATACGTTGGCCCGCTGCCTCCGGACGGAAAGGGCCGCAGCGTGACCCACGACCTCACCGACGACCTCCTCGCCGCGAAGCTGGTGCGCGGCCTGCGTCCCACCCGCGTGGTACTGGCCGACCACGATGCCCGCTGGTCGGAACGCTTCGCCCGGAGGGCCGAGGAGCTCCGGCGGGTCCTGGGCGAGCGGGCCCGGCTCATCGAGCACGTCGGTTCCACGTCCGTGCCCGGGCTGGCCGCCAAGCCGGTCGTCGACATCGTCGTCGGGATCGACGACCCCGACGACGAGCGGGCGTTCCTGCCGGACCTCGAGGCCGTCGGCTACGACCTGCGCGTGCGGGAACCCGGGCACCGATGCTTCCGGGCGGGCGATCCGGACGAGCCGGTCAATCTGCACTGCTATCCGCCCGAGCACGTCGAGGTCCGCAAGTACCTGGCGTTCCGGGACCGGCTCCGCTCGGACGCCGCCGACCGGGTGCGCTACGAGACGGTGAAGCGCGAGCTCGCCCGCCGCGAGTGGCGCGACATGAACTACTACGCCGAGGCCAAGGGTCCGGTGATCGCCGAGATCCTGGCCCGCGCGGGGTGGCGGGAGTAATCGCCCCGGACACGACGAACGGGACGCCCGCCGGAACCCGTCCGGTGAGCGCCCCGTTCGCGATGGTCAGTCGACCGCGTCGGTCGCCGCATGCTGGAGCTGCGCCATCGCCCGTTCCTGGCACCGGTGGCCGGCCAGCCGGTGCAGCAGTTCGGCGAGCGCCGGGGCCGACACCTGCCCGCGCAGATCGTGCTCGGCCGAGGCGACCTCCTCCGAGACGACCTCGAACGGCAGGAGTCCGGCGAACTCCGCGGCCAGGTCGCCGGTGACGGCCGCGACGCAGTCGGGCGGCGAGTGCAGGTCTGCTGCTGGCATCGCTCTCCTCGGGTCGAGTGGCCTACCTCACTATTCTTCCCCAGCCGACCGCGTGCTCCCCGGTCGGAAGCGCGGGCGTCAGGAGATTGTCAGGCAGCGTGTTTCACGGGCAGCGGTGTCCATACTGCCCGAAGTGACCCACGGTCGCGTCCGGATAACCGGTGGGCGACGGGCGGGCGGACGCCGAGAATCCGCCGCGTGACGATCTTCCTGGAGACGAACCGCCTGGTCCAGCGGCGAAACACGCGGCGGACGAGCACCCCCTGTTCGCGCTGAGCAACGACCCGGATGTGACGCGTCACCTCCCCATGCAGCGGCGGGGTGGGGTACCGGCGGTCACGCGTGCGGAGTGGCGGAATTGACGTCCAGCGGCGGGCCGACGATGTCGGTGCCGAACCGGGCGGCCGCGGCGGCGAGGCGCGGGACGTCCGGCGGTGCCGGCACCGGCAGGCCCGGCCCGGCCGCCGGGGCACCGACCTCGGCGACGAACCCCTCGAAGCCGCCGGGGCTGGTGAGCTGCAGTGCGCGGACCGGCTCGGGCGAGCTCACCACGAACGCGTGCGGCACCGCCCGCGGCAGGAGGACGAACCCGCCGGGCCCCACCTCCCACGCGTCGTCACCGCACTCCACCCGCAGCCTGCCGTCGAGAACGTAGAACCCCTCGTCCTCGGCGTGGTGGACGTGCCGCGGGGGACCGAAGCCCGTCGGGGCGGCGAACTCGATCAGCGAGTACGCCCCGCCCGTCGCCTCGCCTGCTGCCTTGACCGTCATCCGGGTGTCGAGGAACCACCAGGCCTCCCCGGCGCCGTCGGCCAGGTGCGAACCACGGGTGAGGGACATGGCGGCCTCCAGTTAGACTGAGAGTCTTATTGAATAGATGAGGAGCCTAATCCGGTGACCGAGCCCGTCAAGAGGCGTCGCTACACGTCGTCGATCCCCCGTGGTCAGGCCCGCCGCGCGGTCCTGGCCGCCGCGACTGCACTGTTCGCCGAGAAGGGCTTCGCCGCGACCTCGATCGAGGACATCGCCGAGGCGGCCGGGGTCGCCCGCCCCACGGTGTTCACCGCGGTCGGCGGCAAGAGCGCGATCCTCAAGGAGGCCGTCGACATCGCGCTGGCGGGCGACGACGACCCGGTACCCGTCCGGGACCGGCCGTGGTTCCGCGAGCTCCTCGACGAGCCCGACCCACGGCGGCTGCTGCACCTGCACGCCCGCAACATCCGCATGATCGGCGAGAGGGTGGCGGGCCTCTACTGCGCGGTGGAGTCGGCCGCGGCCGCCGACCCGGAGGCCGCCGCGCTCTGGTCGTCGCTGCAGCAACAGCGGCTCGCGGGGTCACGGATGGTTGCCGCCGCGCTCGTCGCCCGCACCCCGCTGCGAGGGGACTACGACGAGGACGCGGTCACCGACGTGCTGTGGTCGGTCGGGACGCCGATGGTCTACCGCAAGACCGTGACCGGGCGGGGGTGGTCGCCGCAGCGCTACGAAGCATGGCTCGCCGACGCCCTGTGCCGGATGTTCTTGTCAGACTGACGTCTTCTCGTCGAACGCCCTGTGGAGGCGGACCGGGGCGCGCCGGCGCCAGGCCTCGACGACGAGCTCGGTGAGCTGCTCGCGCGTCACCCGGTCCAGGTCGACCAGGATCGCGCCGTAGCCGTCGTAGTGCGGCGTGGTGAAGAAGGCCGGGTCGCCGGACGCGAGCAACGCCTCCTTCTCGTCGAGCTGACACATCAGTACGAGCCCGCCCTCGGCCTCCGTGCGCAACCGCGCGAAGCCCTTCCCCTTCACCTTGAGCGCCGGGGTCCGGAACCACGTGGTCTCCTCCACCTCCGGCAGCTCCCGCGCGAGCGCGACGACGTCGTCCCATGTCGGCATGCGGACATGGTGGTCGCCGCAACGGCAGCTGTCATGGACGAACGGGAGCCAGGAACCGCGCGATCTCGGCGCAGGTGGCCGGGAGGTCGGCCGGCTCCTTCCAGCGCTCGACGAGCCGCGCCCCCGGCACCGCCGCGGCCAGCAGCCGGGACGCGCTGCGCGGGTGGTAGCGGTCGTCGCCCTGGAGCACCAGCAGCGGCGCCGTGATCGTCGGAAGGGCCGACTCGGGCACACTGAACAGCGCGTGCTCGACGCCGTACATGCCCTCGCGGTAGGCGGCCCACTCGGCGGGGCCTGCCTCCGGGTGCTGCGGGGCGAGCTCCGCCGCCCACTCGTCGAACAGCTCGCGGAACGCGTCGCGGTTGCCGTCGAGCCCAATCGGCTGCAGCGCGACGACGCGCTCGACCCGTTCGGGCGCGGCCTCCAGCAGGCCCAACGCGAACGGTCCACCGATGCACATCCCGACGACGTGGCACCGGTCGACGCCGAGGTGGTCGAGCAGCGCGAGCTGGTCGGCCGTGTAGGTGGCCCAGCTCTCGGTTCCGGTGACCGGGGCCGTGGATCCGCCCGCGTTGCGCTGGTCCATCGCGATCACGCGGTGGGTTGCCGAGAGCTCGGAGATCGCGTCGAAGGGCATCCGGTGCCACGCCGCGGCCGTCGACCGCATCCCACCGGGGGCGAGTACGAGGACGGGGAAGCCGGAACCGTGCTCGGACCAGGCGATGCGGGCACCGTCGCGTTCGAGGATGGGCATGCCGCTCAGTGCACCACGGATCGAAGGCGGTGCGCCGCGGCCTCAGCGGACCCGCGGCGGTCGCAGCGGGGGCGCCTTGGCGATCGCGACGCTGCCCGCCACCGCCGCGGCGAGGCCGAGCGCGAGCACCCACCCCCACCCCGGACGGACGGGGTCGCCGAGCAGTTGGATGCCGACCATCCCGGGTACGACCACCTCGGTCACCGTGAAGACGGCGGTGACCGCGCCGACGTCGCCCCTGGCGAGCGCCGCCGTGTAGCCGACCATCCCGACCAGCCAGAACCCGACCACCAGGTAGGTGGACGGCTGGCCCAGCAGCAGCGCCAGGTCCAGCCCTTCGCCGGTCTGGACGTGGGCGGCACGCACCGACAGGGCACTGCCGCCGAAGCCCAGGCCCGAGACGATGGCGAGCGGCCAGGCGTGCTTGCCCTGCCGGAAGATCAGCACGGCCAGGCCCATCAGCAGCAGCGAGACCAGCAGCACCACGTCCACCCCGTGCTGCTTCACGGGGGGTTGCTCCGGGCCTGCGCTCGCGGCCACGAGCACGAGCCCCGCGAGGCACCCCGCGACGGCCACCTGGGTGGTCACCGGCAGCCGGACCCCGATCATGCGGGCGTTGATGACGGCGGTGAGCGCGATGGTGCCGCCGATCACCGCCTGTACGGCGAACACGGGCAGCGTCCGCAGCGCCAGCACCGCGCACATCCAGGCCGCCAGGTCGACGGCGAGCCCGGCGAGGTACCGGGGTTGGACGGCGGCCGGGCGCGTGCGCGTGGCCCGCCGGGCGCCCTCGGCCTGCAGCAGTGCGCCGCAGCTGTTGAGGACCATGGCGACGGTCGCCACGAGGATCCCCACCAGCACGCCGCCAGCATGCCTTCTGCGTCGGGCGCGCGTGCCGCCGGGCCGCCGGACCGCGGCGCAGGTCACGGGCCTCCATACCGCGGGGGCTGAAACGGACCGAGGACCCCCGAACGCGTCTTCAGGTTCACCATAGGTCCGGCGGCCACACTCGGCGCCATGCGCGTGCTGCTGGTCGAGGACGAGAAACGGATGACCGATCTGCTCGCGGCGAGCCTGACAGCGGAGGGGTTCGCGGTGGACGTCGCCCACGACGGGCGCGACGGGCTGTGGATGGCGACCGAGAACGCCTACGACGTCATCGTCCTCGACGTCATGCTGCCGCGGATGAACGGCTACACGGTCTGCGCCCGCCTGCGGGAGGCGCAGAACTGGGCGCCGATCCTCATGCTCACCGCGAAGGACGGGGTGCACGACGAGGCCGACGCCCTCGACACGGGCGCCGACGACTTCCTTCCTGTCGAAACCGTTCTCCTACGTCGTCCTGCTCGCGAGGCTGCGGGCGCTCGTGCGGCGGGGCGGCACGGCCCGGCCCGTCTCGATCACGGTGGGCGACCTCAGCCTCGACCCCGCCGGGCTGCGCTGCCGGCGCGGCGACACCGACATCGCGCTGACCCCGAAGGAGTTCGCCGTGCTGCACGGCCTCGCCAGGCGGCCCGGGCAGATCCTGTCCAAGCGCGAGCTGCTGGCCCAGGCGTGGGACTTCGCCTACGACGGCGACCCCAACATCGTCGAGGTCTACATCAGCGCCCTCCGTCGCAAGATCGACGCCCCGTTCGGCCGCGCCTCGCTGGTCACCGTGCGCGGCGCCGGCTACCGGCTCGACTCCTGACATGGGCATCCCCTGCGCCGGCCGCTTCCCGCCGAGACTGTCGGTGCGGCTGCGCACGACGCTGGCGACCACCGCGATCGTCGCCGTCGCCCTCGGCATCGCCGCGGCGGTGCTCGTCGGCGTGCTCCAGGCGAACCTGCAGGGCAGTGTCACCGCAGAGGCCGTGCGACGGGCCGAGCAGGCCGCCGCGCTGCTCGCCGCCGAACCGGCGGCCCCGGTCGGCGCCGTGATCGACCCCGACGTCCTGGTCACGGGCGCGCCGGTCCACGCGGTGCCCGGCGTGGCCACCGTCGACGAGCCGGTGACCCGGCAGGAGCGGACACCGTCGGGTTCCTACATGCTCGCGACGGAGGCGGTCGCCACGGAGGACGGGCTCGTCTACGTCCGTGCCCGGGCCTCGCTGGAACCGGCCATGGCCGCGCTGAACGCGCTGCGCGCCGTCCTGATCCCGGGGGTGCCCGCCCTGCTCGCCCTGGTCGCCGGGCTCACGTGGCTCGCCGTGGGCCGGGCGCTGTCCCCGGTGTCGGCGATCCGCGCCGAGCTGGCCGACATCGCCGCCACCGACCTGCATCGGCGGGTGCCGGTGCCCCGCGCCCGCGACGAGATCGCGCAGCTCGCCAAGACCACGAACCGCACCCTGGACCGGTTGGAGCACGCGGTGGGCAGGCACCAGCGGTTCGTCGCCGACGCGGCGCACGAGCTGCGCAGCCCGCTCGCGATCCTGCGGACCCGCCTGGAGACGGCCCCGCCGCAGCCCCTCACCCGCGAGGCGCTCACCGACCTCGACCGGATCCAGCGCCTCACGGCGGACCTGCTCCTGCTCGCCCGGCTCGACGCCGACGAACCGGCCGCCGCCGAGGAGGTCGACCTCGGCCAGGTGACCGCCGAGGAGGCCACCCTCGCCCGACCGCGACCCGAGATCCGCGTCGACCTGCGGATCGCGTCCGGGGTCGTGGTCCACGGATCCCCCGACCACCTCCGCCGCCTGATCGCGAACCTCGTGGACAACGCGGTACGGCACGCCGGCAGCGCGGTGCTCGTCCGGCTGACACGCCGGGACGGGCAGGCCGTGCTCGACGTCGAGGACGACGGCCCGGGGATCCCCCGCGAGCACCGCGAAGCGGTCTTCGACCGGTTCACCAGGCTCGACGAGGCCAGGGACCGCGACGCGGGCGGATCGGGACTCGGGCTCGCCATCGCCCGCGACGTCGCCGTCCGCCACGGCGGGACGCTCGCCGTGGTCGCCGGGCCGCCCGGCGCGCGGCTGCGGGCACGCCTGCCCTGTGCGGGGTGACGAGCGGAACCAGGAAGCCTCTAGCCGGCGAGCGTCCCGCTCGGCTCGTCCGGCCGCTCGGTGGGCTGCGGCGAGAGCTCGAAGAAGCCGCTCATCAGGCCGCCCGGCGTGGCGGCTGTCGTGTCCCAACGGGCCGCGCGCTGCTCCTGCAGCTTGCGGCGCGGCCCCTCCGAGGCCCGCACCAGCGCGAACACCAGCACCGTCCCGACGAGCAGCGGTGCCCCGACCAGCAGCACCGGCCAGCCGAAGGCCAGATAGGCGACCACCACCGCCGCAACCTCCAAGGCGACGACCGCTCCGCCCAACCGCACCACGCGTCTCTCCCCTCGTGCGGGACGCCCTCCCGGCGCCCGACGTGGGTTCATCGATCGGGCGACGCGGAACGTGACGCGCCGGCCCCGTATCGCAACCGGAACGAGATGACGACCCCGTCACACTTCCGGCAAGCGGCTACAGCGTGCCGTCGGTCGCCCCCAGGCCGGGGTCGGGCGTGCCGGTCGCCGGCGCCTCGCCCGCGGCGTTGTCGCCCGAACCGTCGCCGGCACCGCCACCGCCACCGTCGGTGTTCGTCTCGTCCTGCGGGGTGTCGGTGCCCGGGTCCGTCTGATCGTTCTGACCGTCGCCACCCTGGTTGTCGTCGACTGGGGGCTCGGGGTCACCGGGAGCCGACGGATCGGTGGGCTCCGGGTCTGCCGTGGGGAGGGGAACGTCGGGGAGGTCGGGGTCGGTGATCGGACCGCCCTGGTCGTTCCCGGACGACGAGTCATCGCCCTGGCCGTCGTCCGGGTTCGCCGGCGCGACGGGCCCGCTCCCAGCGTTGTCGTCGCCGCCGTCGCCTCGGGGGGCACCGCCGCCCGCGTCACCACCGGTGTTCCCACCGCCGCCATCCGTGGCGGCGCCGGTGTCACCAGCACCGGCGTCACCGGCCGGGGCGGGCTCGGGCGCGGCTTCGTCGGGAGTCGGCACGACCTGCGTGACGCCGGGCGTCCCGGTCCCGCCGCTGGGCCCGACGCCCGCGGTCGACGGCGCCTCCGGCCACAGCAGGAACGCGGCGATCACGGCGGCGACGGCCAGCACGCCCCCGACGCCCACCAACATCCCGGCGGGACGGCGCTGGGCGGGCTCCGGCTCGTCGTCCCACTCGGGGGCGGGCGCGGCGGGTCGCACGGGGCGGGTGGGCTCGGGGGAGTTGCCCGAGAGCAGTGACGTGGCCGGTTCGTGCGCGCGGGCGCCCGGTGGGATCGGGGGTGCCGGGGCGTACGGGCCACCGGCCTGCGGCATCCCGTGCGGCGGGGTGAAGGCGGGCCGCGGCGGGCGGCCGGGCGGGGCCATCGGAGCGGCCATCGCGGCGACCGGTGCGCCTGCGGCGGCCGGGACGGGCGGGACCGCCACCCCGGGCCACGACGCGGTCGGCTTCGGCGAGACGGCGAGCGCGGCGCCCTTCGCGATGGCGTTCTTCGGGTCGGCGTCGACGGCCACCGGCCTGCCGAGCTGCTCGGAGACGAGCTGGCCGACGAGCGGGATCCGGGACGAGCCGCCCACCAGCAACACCGTGGTGAGCTGCTCGGGCATGAGCCCGGCCGAGACCACAGCGGCCCGCAACGCCGAGACCGTCTCCTCGACCTGCGGGCGGATCATCGCCTCGAACTCGCTGCGGTGCAGCCGCACCGATCCCCGCGTCGAGGGCATCAGCACCGGGATCGACACCTCGGTGTCGCTGCTCAGCGCCTCCTTGGCCTCCGTGCACTCCCGGCGCACCCGCGCGACGGCGGACAGCACGGCGGGGTCGGTCTCGTCCAGCTCGTCGAACGCGCCGGGCAGGCCCTCCCGCACGTGCTCGAAGACGGCCTCGTCGAAGTCGACGCCGCCGAGCCGCTCGAGGCCCTCCGGCCTGCCGAGCAGGCCGAACCCGGCGTCGCCCTTGCGGACGACGGCGGCATCGAAGGTGCCGCCGCCCAGGTCGTAGACCGCGATCGTGGACCCGGCGGCGACGCGCTCGGCCGCGGCGTAGTGCAGCGCGGCGGCCTGGGGCTCGGCGAGGAAGGTGACGGTGAGGCCCTGCCCGGCCAGCGCGCGGCCGAGCAGGTCCTTCTTGTGGTCGCCCCACGACGCAGGGTGGGTGACCGCGATCCGGTCGGCGAGGCCGCCCTCGCGCTCGGCGACCTGGTTGACGACCCAGCGGACCAACCGCGCCGACAGCTCCTCGGGCGCCCACGCCCGGCCGGCCACGAGCACCGGGGTGGGATCGCCGATGCGACGCTTGAACTGGCGGACCACGCGGTCGGGGTCGGTCAGCGCCCGCCGCTCGGCGGCCTCGCCGACGAGGACCGCACCGTCCGGACCGACGAACAGGACGGACGGAACAGCGGCGTTGCGAGTACCGAGCGTGACGGCCTCGGGTTCGACCCAGCGCCGGTCGGAGGAGCGGCAGACCGCGGCGGCCGTGTACGTCGTCCCCAAGTCGATCCCGAGCTGGTATCCCATGACCGTTCCCTCCCCGCGCCGCCGACCAGCCCCGCCGCCGGGACCTGCCCCCACCCCTCGCCATCGCGGCTCCCGGGCGGATCGTTAGCCCATGATCGCTTATCGGGCCGGGGAGCCGGTCGACCCCCCACTTCCCCTATTCGTGACACCCCTATCCCCGAATAGGGGGAAGACGCAACTCTGGGTGATCCCCGATGGCCGGTCGGCCCCCCGCTCCTAGCTTCCTTGTCAGCGCCGGCTCACCGGGCCGGCACCCACGACGAGACGACGGAGTGATCTTAATGTCCGAGAACCTGACGCTTCTGGAGTTCATCCGCGAGCTGCTGTTCAACGTCGAGATGCGCGACTACTTCGCCGCCGAGCCGGAGAAGGCGCTCGAGGAGCACGGCCTGGGACACCTGACCGCCGACGACGTGCACGACGCGCTGGTCCTCATCAACGAGGAGGACCAGGACGCCGACTTCAGCCGCGAGTACAACACCGGCGGCAACCACGTCGAGGCCCTCCCGATCGCGGTCCCGGCCGCGCCGGCCCACCACGGCGACGACCACGGGTCGGCGATCGAGTACATCAACCGCTACATCACCAACAACCACGTCGACGACCGCGACACCACGGTCGACAACTCGGTGAACCAGCAGATCGACACCGACGGTGGCGACTTCGACCAGGACATCGACATCGACTCGACGGTCGCCTCGGGCGACGGCGCGGTCGCGGCGGGCGACGACATCGAGGACTCGACGATCGTCACGGGCGACGACAACCAGGTCGGCGACGGCAACGTGGCCGGCAACGGCAACGTCGTCGGCGACGGCAACCAGGCCGTCACCGGGAACGACAACACCACCTCGTTCGGCTCCGGCGACGCCAACTCCGTGGAGGTCGGCGACGACCTCACCGTGGGCGACGGCGCCGGCTTCGCCACCGGCGGCAGCGCCTGGGTCGACAACTCCGACCACTCCCAGGAGAACGTCGGCAACGACTACAGCGACAACTCGAAGGAGAACGTCGGCAACGACTACTCCGACAACAGCGACCACTCGGACAACAGCGTCGAGGACTCGTACAACGACTTCAGCGACAACAGCAACCACAGCGACAACTCGGTCGAGGACAGCTTCAACGACGACGTCGACGTGCACGTCTGATGAACTGAGAGCTCTCGCCCGGCGAGTGCGACGACGGAGACGACCATGGCTCAGCCCCTGTCCCTGCTGGAGTTCCTGCGGGCGCTGCTCGACACTGACGACCTGCGTGCCGACTTCGCCGCGGACCCGACAGGCACCCTCGCCGCCCACGGCCTGGGAGAGCTGAGCCCCGCCGACGTCCACGACGCACTCGTGCTGGCCGAGGACAGCCGCACCGTCGACTTCGGCCGCGACCACCTCACCGGCGCCTTCACCGCCGACCCCGTTCCGTCGCCCCCGCCAGTGCCCGGCGCGGGCGACGACCACCACGGGGCCGCGGTGGAGTACCTGGCGAGCTATGTCGCCGGCCGGAGCGACGATGCCGCTGACCTCGATCGTTGGGTCGATGTCGACACCGCGGTGCGGTCGGACGCCGGGGCATGGGGCAGTGCCCGCTCCTGGTCCACGGCGGACGACGACACCGCATCGTCCGAGACCTTCGCGTTCGGCTCCGGGGACCCCGGGCAGGACGCGATCGGTGCGGACGCGATCTTCCCCGCAGCGATCGACGGCGGCGCACCCGGATGGACCGAACCGACCACCGGCGGCGACCCCGCCGACGAGGCCCACCCGGACGACGCCGAGCCCGACGTCGACGACATCGAGGCCGACCACCACGACGACCTCGGGACCGACGCCGACGACCTCGGCTTCTGAGAGTCTGCGCACGACCCCGCCCCCGGGATACCGGGTGGGGGGTCGTCGTCGTTCCGGCGCCCGGCTTCCCCGGATCAGGGGGTGGGCCCGCATCCCCGATTCCCCCTAGCATCCGGGCCCCCGACCCCCGTATCCCCGGGGAGCGAGAACTCTGGCCTATCCCCGATGGCCCGAAGGGCCCACCGCCCTAGCGTTCTCCCCAACGCCGGATCCACCCGGCACCATCGGACCCACCGAGGAGATGACTCCGGATGACCAGCTCGACCTCGCTCATCGAGTTCCTGCTCAACCTGCTGCGCGACCCCGAGGCGCGGGCGGCCTTCGAGGACGACGCCGACGGCTACCTGTCCTCCTGCGGGTTCGGCGACCTGACCCCCGCCGACCTGCACGACGCCCTGGTGCTCGTGCAGGACAACCAGGAGGCCGACTTCAACCGCGACTACAACACCGGCGGCAACCAGGTCCACGTCCCGACCCCGCCGACGCCGCCGCAGCCGGAGCCCGGCGAGTCGCACCACGACGCAGCCATCAAGTACCTGAACACCTACATCACGAACAACTACGTCGACGACCGCGACACCATCGTCGACAACTCGGTGAACCAGCAGATCGACACCGACGGTGGCGACTTCGACCAGGACATCGACATCGACTCGACCGTGGCGTCGGGCGACGGCTCCGTCGCCGCCGGCGACGACATCGAGGACTCCACGATCGTCACGGGCGACGACAACCAGGTCGGCGACGGCAACGTCAAGGGCGACGGGAACGTCGTCGGGGACGACAACCAGGCCGTCACCGGGGACGACAACACCACTTCCTTCGGCTCCGGCGACGCCAGCTCCACGAAGGTCGGCGACGACCTGAACGTGGGCGACGGAGCGGGCTTCGCCACGGGCGGCAACGCCTCGGTGGACAACAGCGACCACTCGCTGGAGAACGTCGGCAACGACTACAGCGACAACTCGCTGGAGAACGTCGGCAACGACTACTCCGACCACTCGCTGGAGAACGTCGGCAACGACTACTCCGACAACAGCGACCACTCGGACAACTCGATCGACGACTCGAACAACGACTTCAGCGACAACAGCAACCACAGCGACAACTCGATCGACGACAGCTTCAACAACGACGTCGACGTGCACGCCTGATCCAGCGCACCGCTTCCCGGACCGGCTCCTCGGTAGAGGTAGCCTCGCCCGGTGACGTTTCGCGACGGACGATCGAACGCGACCACGAGGGAGGCGGGGACGCCGTGGCGGTTCCGGCAGCGGTCGACCTGGTCGACCTCGCGCTGAAGGCGACCACCGCGTACGAACGGCCGGACCTGGGCGGGCGGCTGCTGCAGACGCGCAGGCGGCTCGCCGACCCCGACGTCAGGGTGCTCGTCGTGGGGGAGTTCAAGCAGGGCAAGAGCCAGCTGGTGAACGCGCTCGTCAACGCCCCGGTCTGCCCGGTCGACGACGACATCTCCACCGCGGTGCCGACCGTCGTCAAGCACGCGGAGACGACCGGGGTCACGCTGGTCCGGGAGGGGACCACCGGCGGGTCGCCGGAGCGCACGGAGGTTCCCGTGGGCAAGCTCGCCGACTACGTGTCGGAGGCGGGCAACCCGGGCAACAAGGCCCTGCTGAGCTACGCCGAGGTCGGTCTGCCCCGCAAGCTGCTGGCGGGTGGCCTCGTGCTCGTCGACACCCCCGGTGTCGGCGGGCTCGGCTCGGCGCACGGCGCGGCGACGATGTCCGCGCTCCCGAGCGCCGACGCGGTGCTGCTGGTCTCCGACGCCGCCCAGGAGTACACCGGCCCGGAGCTGGAGTTCCTCGAGGCCGCGCGGAAGCTCTGCCCCAACGTGGCCTGCGTGCTCACCAAGACCGACCTGTACCCGCACTGGCGGCGGATCATGGAGCTCGACCGCGGGCACCTGCGCAACGCCGGCGTCGACGCGGAGATCTTCCCGGTGTCGTCGATGCTGCGGCTGCACGCGGCGAAGACCAAGGACGACGCCCTCATGGCCGAGTCGGGCTTCCGCGAGCTGGTGAACTTCCTGCTGCGCAAGGTCGTCGCCGAGTCCGACGACCTGGACCGCCGGTCCACGAGCCACGACGTCGTCGCAGTGGCCGAGCAGCTCGCCGCCGGCATGAAGGCCGAGCTCGCGGCGCAGGAGGACCCCGAGCGGATCGAGGCGCTGGTCGGCGAGCTCACGCGGGCGAAGGCGCGGGCCGACGAGCTCAAGCAGCGCTCCGCGCGGTGGCAGATCACGCTGAACGACGGCGTGGCGGACCTGCAGTCCGACATCGAGTACGACCTGCGCGACCGGATGCGCACCATCGGCCGCGACGCCGAGCAGCTCCTCGACGACGCCGACCCGGCCGAGATGTGGGAGCAGTTCGCCGGGTGGTTCCACCAGCAGGTGTCCGCTGCCGCCTCGGCCAACTTCGTGTGGGCGGCGGAACGGGCGCAGTGGCTGGCGAGCCAGGTGGCCGACCACTTCGCCGAGGGCGCCGACGTCGCCCTCCCGGAGCTGCGGTTCGACGAGTCCCGCGGCATGGCGGGCACGGTCGACCAGCTGCAGCAGCCCATGACCGACGGCCCGGGCATCGGCGAGCGCGCCCTCAGCGGCATGCGCGGCGGCTACATGGGCGGCGTCATGTTCCTCATGCCGCTCAGCCTCATCCCCGGCATCGGCCTCGCCGCGCCCATCGTCGCGGCGGGCAGCGCGTTGCTGCTGGGGCGCAAGCAGGTCAAGGACGACAAGAAGCGTGCGCTGCAGCGCCGCCAGAGCGACGCGAAGGTCGCCGTGCGCAAGCACATCGACGAGGTGACGTTCCAGGTCGGCAAGGACTCCCGCGACATGCTCCGCCTCGCCCAGCGCCAGCTGCGCGACCACTTCAGCGCGCTCGCCGAGGAGGTGAGCACGTCGCTCGCGGCGTCCGTCGCCGCCGCGCAGAGCGCGGTGAAGACCACCACCTCGGAACGGGAGCGGCGGATCCGCGACCTCAAGGCGGAGCTGGCCCGGATCGACGGGCTCGCCGAGCGGGCCCGCGCGCTCGTCGGCGAGCTCCCGCCCGCGCCGCAGCGCACCGCGATCGGCGCCGCGGGGAAGACGCTGTGACCGGCCCCGGCCCCCAGCTCGGGTCGGTCGTGCGGGTGCTGCTGCGCCGCACGATCGACACCTACCGCGACAGCCCGCAGGCCGTCGGCTGGCTGCAGCACAACCTCAGCCGCTTCGACGAGCCGCTGCGGGTGGCCATCGCGGGCAAGGTCAAGGCCGGGAAGTCGACGCTGCTCAACGCGCTCGTGGGCGAGGAGATCGCCCCGACCGACGCGGGCGAGTGCACGCGCATCGTCACCTGGTACTCCGACGCGCAGGTGCCGCGGGTGACGATGTTCCCGCGGTCGGCGCCGCCCCGGCAGCTCGCGATCGCACGGTCGGCAGGCGCGCTGTCCTTCGACCTCCAGGGCGTGCCCGTGGAGCAGGTCGACCGCCTCGAGGTGGACTGGCCCTCGCAGAACCTGCGCAGCCAGACCCTCATCGACACCCCGGGGATCGCGTCGCTGTCGCAGGACACCTCGGCCAGGGCGGGGGCCTTCCTCACGCCGGAGGACTCCCCCACGCAGGCCGACGCCGTGATCTACCTGATGCGGCACCTGCACGCCACCGACGTCCGCTTCCTGGAGTCGTTCTTCGACCAGGGCGTCGCCAGGGCGACCCCGATCAACACGATCGCCGTGCTCTCCCGCGCCGACGAGATCGGGGTCGGCAGGCTCGACGCGCTGAGCTCCGCGCGCCGGATCGCCCGCCGGTACCGGGCCGACGAGAAGATCCGCGGGCTGTGCCAGACGGTGGTGGCGGTGGCCGGCCTGCTCGCCCAGACCGGCCGGACCATGCGCCAGCACGAGTTCACGGCCCTCACCGCGCTCGCCGCGCTGCCGCGCGGTGACATCGACGCGATGCTGCTGTCGGTGGACCGGTTCTCCCGCACCGAGCTGGACACCCCCGACGCCGAGACCCGCGCCCGGCTCATGGAGCGCTTCGGGCTGTTCGGGGTGCGACTGGCCACCACGCTGATCCGCCAGGGCATGACCGATCCGAACACGATCGCCGCCGAGCTCGTGAAGCGCAGCGGGCTCGACGAGCTGCGCACCGTGCTCGCCACCCAGTTCACGGAGCGCCGCGACCTGCTCAAGGCCCGCTCCGCGCTGCTGGCCGTCGACCTGGTGCTCACCCGCGAGCCGCGCCCGTCCGCCGCGCCGCTCGCGGCCGAGGTGGAGCGGATCCTCGCGGGCGCGCACGAGTTCGCGGAGCTGCGGCTGCTCTCCACCTTGCGCTCCGGCGCCGTCAAGCTCCCCACCGAGGCCCTGCAGGAGGCCGAGCGGCTGCTGGGCGGCGACGGCGGCTCGGCGGCGTCCCGGCTCGGACTGGAGCCCGACGCCGGGCCCGACGAGATGTGGTCGGCCGCGCTCGACGCGGTGACGCGGTGGCAGCGCCGGGCCGAGAGCCCGATGTCGAGCCGCGCGGTGTCCGACGTCGCGCGGCTGGTGGTGCGCAGCTGCGAGGGCGTGCTGGCGGGCATCCGCCGGTAGGGCGTATCTCCTCGGTCAGCGGAGCCAGAGCATGATCGCTGCGAGGACGGCGCCCCCGCGGTAGGTCAGGGCGCACGTCGCAGACCTCGTGAGGTCCTCGCAGAGTGTGTGCGCCCTGCGAGGACCCACACGGTCTGTGTGGTCGTGCCGCCTCAGCGCTCGACGTGCAGCAGCCCGAGCCGCTGGGTGGCGCGGGTCATCGAGACGTAGAGGTCGGCGGGGTTGTGTGTCCGGATCCGCTCCGGGTCCACGATCACGACGGCGTCGAACTCGAGACCTTTTGCCGACACCGGGGTGTGCAGCTGCGCGGGAAGACCGACAAGGCCGTCCACATCGGCGGCGATCACCGCCAGCGTCCCGCCGCCCAGCTGCGCCACCTCCGCCTCGACGGCCTTGCGCACCTCGGCTGCGAGGTCGGTCGCCGGCACGGTGCGCTGCCACGGATCCTCACCCGTGGCCCGCACCGATTCGGGCGGCTGCCGGTCGGGCGCGAACTCGGCCAGCACGGCAGCGGCCAGCGCCATGATCTCGGCAGGTGTCCGGTAGTTCACCGTGAGCGTCCGGTGGGTCCACCGGGAACCGAGGTGCGGGGCGAGCACGTCCGCCCACGCATGCGCTCCCGCGGGAGCGCTGCGCTGCGCGAGATCGCCCACCGCGGTGATCGAACGGGAAGGGCAGCGCCGCAGCAGGACGTGCCAGTCCATGGCGGAGAGCTCCTGCGCCTCGTCGACGACGAGATGCCCGAACCGCCAGTCCCGGTCGGCAGCCGCCCGCTCGGCGACGCTCATGAGGTGCTCGGGCACCTGCCGAGCAGCGAGCACGTCCGCGGTGACGAAGTCGGTCGGGCGCAGCTCGTCGGGATCCTCCCCGGCGAGCTGGCGGTCGGCCGACTCCAGGATGCTCAGCACCTCCGCGGCGTAGGCGCTGTCGGGCTCGCGCTCGGTGTCGCCCCGTCCGCCCGGGCGGCCGGGCGGGGGACCGAGCAACTCGGCCAGCTCGTCGAGCAGCGGCGCGTCCGCCACCGTCCACGCGGAGCCCTCGGCGCGGTACAGCCCGGAGAGGTCGATCTCGCCGCCTGCCGAGGCCAGCCGCTCCGGCGACGCGAAGAGCTCGGCGAGGAGCTGCTCCGGGGTCAGCACCGGCCAGAGCCGCTCGACCGCCGCGTGGAAGCCGAGGTCCGAGCGCAGGTCGTCGCGCAGCTCGTGGCGCAGCTCTGCCGACACCTGCGCCGCGCCCGCCGGCGCGATCTCCGGGAGGTCGCCGAGCTCGCGGAGAATGTCGGCGAACTCGGGCGGGTCCTCCAGGTCCTGGTCGAGCCGCTCGACGCCCTGCTGGACGAGCAGGCTGCCGAGCGTGTCGCGGAACGTCGTCCGTGCAGCGTTGTGGGGCAGGCCGGTGGCCCGGGCGCGCCTCCTGGCTTCTGCCGCCGTCGCACGGTCGCTCTCGACGGTGACGTCGTCGAGCTCGATCGCGATCGGCGAGCCGGGCAGCTCCTGCCGGTCGGCGACGGCGCGGCGCAGTACGTCCAGCATCGCCAGCCCGCCCTTCGTGCGGGCCGCCTCGTCCTGATCGACGGCGGTCGCGACGACGCCGTGCGCCAGCCGGCCGGGGGTGGTGAACACCACCGCCGACTCGCCCAGCGCGGGGAGCACGCCCCCGACGTACCGGATGAACCCGGCGCTGGGGCCGACGACCAGCACGCCGCTGCGGGCCAGCCGCTCGCGATGGGTGTAGAGCAAATAGGCGACGCGGTGCAGCGCAACCGCGGTCTTCCCGGTCCCCGGGCCGCCCTCGATCACGACGACGCCGGAGAGCGGCAGCCGGATGATCGCGTCCTGCTCGGCCTGGATCGTCGTCACGATGTCGCGCATCGTCGACCCGCGCGGCGCCTTCAGTGCGGCGAGCAGTGCCGGATCGGAAGCGGATGCGGAATCGGCGTGCGCGAGGGCCGCCCGGTCCAGCACATCGTCGTGGAAAGTGGCCACCCGCTCGTCGGGCGCCGTTCCGGCGAGCTGGAAATGCCGTCGCCGGGTCACGCCGAGCGGCGTGGCCAGGGTTGCGCAGTAGAACGGCTGGGCGGCGGGCGCCCGCCAGTCGATGAGCGCGCTTTCCCCGTCCGCGGGATCGGTGAGCCCGATGCGGCCGATGTAGCTCGTCGACCCGTCGGTGTGGTCGAGCCGGCCGAAGCACAACCCCGAGCGGGCGGCGGTCAGCGCGCCCGCCCGCTCCGACCAGCTGTGCACGGAGACGTCGCGCTCTCAGCGGGCGCTGAGCTCCCCGCCCGTCGGCGCGGCCAGCATGCCCCGCGCCTGGGCCGTGGCGGCCGCGAGCTCGGTGGCGAGCAGCGCATGCAGCCGGCGGATCCGCCCGGTCTCCGCCTCCAACTCCTGCTCGAAAGGGGGTCTGTCCACGCTCTCCCCACCCATGCTATTATTAAGTTGTAGAGTTACGGATTCATTGTCTGATCGCACTCATCAGAATAACTTTTCCGCCTATCGCTGCGCAAAGCCACATCAGGTGAATCGCAGGAGTGCACCCGTCCCGTGTCAGGAAAGCCACGTTCCTGTTCAGCCTCAGGAACGTGGCTTTCCTGACGGTCCGCGGGCCACCTCCGGGCAGCGGGCGAGGACAGGGCGGGTTCAGGCGTCGCTCGGGCCGCCCACGATCTGGCGCAGGTGCGCGAACAGCTCGCCCCGGCTGCCGGAGCCGAGCCGCTGCCGCATCCGCGCCACGTGGTGCTCCACGGTCTTCGCGGAGATGAACAGCCGCTCGCCGATCTGCTTGTAGGTGAGCCCCTCCAGCACCAGTGCGGCGACCTCGCGCTCCCGACCGCTCAGCGGGCCCTCCCCGTCGCTCGCGCAGTCGGCCTCCGGGGCGACCGGGAGCGGGGTGACCGGGATTCCGGTGGGGCTGGTGTCGGTGCCGGTGTCGGCGGGGGGTTCGGCGGCGACCTGCCGTGGGCCGCTGCTCTGCAATGCCCGCGCGCACGCGAGCAGTGTGCTCATCGCCTTGCGGTCGCGGGTGCGGATCGCCGCCTGCCCGGCGAGCTTGCCGCCCTCCCAGGCCAGGCCGACGCCGTGCAGGCCCCGGGCCGCCGCCTCGACGGCCGGGGCGTCGACGTCGGCGTCGAGCATGCGCACCCAGTGCGGTGCGGCCGCCGCCAGCGCCGCGGTGTAGCGGGTGCCGTCGGCCGCCGCCTCCAGTGCCACGGCGTGCCGCTGCGCGTCGTCGCGGCGCTCGGCGAGGATCGCGGCCTGCAGCGACGACCAGTGCAGCGGGGCGGCCCACAGGGCCGGATCGCCCAGGCGGGCGAGCAGCGCGCCCGCCTCGTCGAGGTGCGGGCGCACCCAGCTCGACTCGCGCAGCCGCGTGGCCGCGATCGACAGCTCCCCGAGCTGCTGGAGCACGAACAGGTCCACCGGGTGCCGGACGATCGCCTCCCGCGCGCGGCCCCACGCCGGCATCAGCGCCGCGAGGTCGCTCCCGCGGCGGGCCAGCGCCACCTCGAGGGCGGCGGCGAGGAACTCGTCGCGCGGTTCCAGCTCCGCCCCGGGCGGCGACGCCGCGGCCAGCGCAGCACGCGCCGCCCCGGTGGCGCCGCGGAACAGGGCGATCCACCCGAGCAGCAGGCGGTGCCGGGTGGCGGCGGGCCGACCCCCGAGCCGCACCCGCACCGCCCGCTCCAGCACCGACTGCGCGACGTCGAGCTCCCCGCAGTGGACGGCGACGAGCGCCGCCAGCGCGGCGGGTGTGTCGGGCAGCAGCGCAGCGCGGTGCGACGACTCCAGCAGCGCGGCGGCGCGCGTCAGCTGGGACAGCGCCGCGGTGGGCGAGCCGGCCACCGAGTCGTAGACGCCCTGGGCCATCAGCTCCTCGGCCCCGGCCAGGAGCGTCGGCGGGCGCGGGGGCGCGCCGGCGGGCACCGGCGGGCCGTGCAGCACCTCCCGCGCCTCGTCGAGGGCGCCGGCGCCGATCAGCGCGGGCACCGCGAGCACCGCGGCCCGGCCCATCGACGCCGAGCCCATCCACCGGTACAGCTCGGCGCTGCGGGCGAGCATGCCGCGGCGGGCGAGCACCGCGGCGGCGACGGTGCCGGCCCGCACCGCGTCCGGTACGGATACCTGGTCGGCGGCGGCCAGCACCTGGTCGGCCTGGGTGAGAGCGGTGTCGAGGTCGCCGTCGAGCACGGCGGCCTCGGCCCGGCGGGCGGCGAGCTCGAGCGCGGGCGTGCCGGCGCGCACGGCCGCGTCGAGCAGTTCGGCGGCGGCGGGGCTCCCGGTGCGCAGCGCCTCGTCGGCGGCCGCGGTGAACACCGCCGCCACGCGGGCGCCGCTCGCGCCGGTGCCCAGCAGCCCGCGGGCCGCGGTGAGGACGTTGCCGCCGCGGCCCAGCTCGATCTCCGCGAACGCGCGGCGCATCTCCTGGCGGGCCGCGGGTGGCGTGCGCGCGAGGACCGCGGCCGAGACCAACGGCACCGCGAGGCCGTCCGCCGTCAGCAGACCCGCCGCCCTGGCCGCCTCCAGCAGCTCGTCGAGCTCGGCGGCCGCGTCGCCGTCGCCGAGCCCGAGCAGCGGGACGAGCACCTCCGCCTCCAGCGGCGCACCCAGCGCGCGGGCCAGGAGCAGCCCGCGCACGCCGGGGCCCACCCCCTGCACCAGGTAGCCGAGCTGCGCGAGCAGCTCCGGCGGTGGCCGCTCGGGCAGGGCGTGGCGGGCGTGGTCCGGCGCGGCCCGCTCGACGAGCGCCGCGAGCAGCCGGTCGACCAGTGCGGGCAGGCCCGCCGTCTGCGTGTGCACCAGCTCGACCAGGTCGGCGGGCGGACGGTCGTCGCGCGCCCCGAGCAGGACGGCCGCCCTGGCGGCCACCCCGGCGCGGTCGAGGGCGTCGAGCACCACCGGTGGCCGGGCCTGCGCCAGCACGGCGCCGAGCGCGGCCGTACCCATTGGGCGCGGCCACGGCCGATGCGCCACGACCAGGTATCCGTGCGGGTCGGCGGCCAGCGCCGCGAGCCGCTCCAGCTCCGCGGGGGCCAACCGGTGGGCGTCGTCCACGAGCAGCGCCTCGTCGGCGGCGAGGACCTCTCCGGCCGCGGGGACGTCCCGGCGCACGACGACGCCGCTGTCCCGGAACACCGCGGCCAACGCGTCGAGCAACACGGTCTTGCCGTGGCCACCCGCGCCGATCACGTCGACCCGCCGGGCGCTCGGCGCGCCCGCGAGGACGTCGCGCACGAGCCTGCGGGCCACCGGCGATCCGGACACGACCGCGTCCTGCGCCCGGGCCCCGGGCGCAGGCTGCGTTCGGGTGGACACCAGCTACCCCCGCTCGGTCTCCGACGGACCTCGCCGAGCGTACTCACGGTGACGGCGGTCACATGCAGGGACGGTCGCGAGGAGCGAGGGTGCCCGTCACCCGTTCGGGGCCCGGTGGGACGATGCATCGGCGACCGGTGACGCTGGGGGAGGCGATGGACGGGCCCGTGTGGGCGATCGTGCTTGCCGGGGGCGTGTCCCGGCGGTTCGGCGATCGGCCGAAGCAGTTCGAGCGGGTCGGCGGCCTCCGGATGGTCGACCGCACGGTCGCGGCCGCCCGGCGCACGTGCGACGGCGTCACCCTGGTCCTGCCCCCGGGCCGGAACTGGGACGGCGAACCCGTCGACGCGCTGGCCGAGGGCGGCGACCACCAGTCCGAGTCGCTGCGCGCCGGGCTCGCGACCCTGCCGTCCGACGCCGCGATCGCCGTCGTCGCCGACCCGGCGCACCCACTCGCGTCCGACGACCTGTTCCGCGCGGTGGTGGCCGCCGTCCGGGCCGGTGCCGACGGAGCGGTGCCCGTAATGCCGATCCTGGAGGTCGTCCAGCGCGTGCGACAGGGCCGCGCGGTCGAGACCGTGCCGAAGGACGAACTGGTGCTCACCCAGTCGCCCCAGGCCTTCCGGGTACCGGTACTGCGGGCCGCACACGCGGACCGCCCCCGGCCGGTCGACAATTCGAGCCTGCTCGTCGCGCTGGGCCACCGCATCGACGTCGTTCCGGGCGAACCCGACAATCTGCACGTCACCACGGCCGCAGAACTCGGCGTCGTGCAGAGGCTCACGTCCGGACGATTTGCCGATCCGGTCCGATCTGCACTACCAAATGGGAATGTTCACGCCACTGCATCGATCACGGACGGTGGCGCACCTGATACAGCGGAGGGACCCGCTTCCTGATGGACGCACAACACGACACGCCCGTGGTCATCCTCTGCGGAGGCCAGGGCACGCGCATCCGCGAGGTCAGCGAGCGGCTGCCCAAGGGCATGGTCGACATCGGTGGCCGCCCCATCCTCTGGCACATCATGAAGCTCTACAGCCACTACGGCTACCGACGGTTCATCCTCTGCCTGGGCTATAAGGGCTGGGAGATCAAGCAGTTCTTCCTGGACTACCGCTCCCACATGTCGGACTTCACGCTGTCACTGTCGGAGGGTGACCACCAGCCGCGGTTCCGCAACGGCGTCGCCGACGAGAACTGGGAGATCACCTTCGCGGAGACCGGCCTGAACGCCGGCACCGGCGCGCGCCTGCGCCGCATCCGCGACTACATCGACACCCCGCACTTCATGATGACCTACGGCGACGGCGTCAGCGCCGTGGACATCGAGAACCTCGTGAAGGTCCACCAGGCCGGCGGCCGGGTCGGCACCGTCACCGGCGTGCACCCGACCTCGAAGTTCGGCGAGATGAACGTCGACGGCGACCTCGTGGCCGAGTTCAACGAGAAGCCGACGCAGGTCACCGGCTGGGTGAGCGGCGGGTACTTCATGTTCGACCGCTCCTTCCTCGACGACTACCTCGACGACTCCGAGGGCCTGTTCCTCGAGGCCGAACCGCTGCAGCAGCTCGCCCGCGACCAGCAGCTCACCGTGAACAAGCACGAGGGCTTCTGGGCCGCGATGGACACCTACAAGGACTACCAGGCCCTCAACGAGCTCTGGGACGCCGGCAACGCGGCCTGGAAACTCTGGGACGACGACACCCGCACCTGGTAAAACCCCGCGCCACAGTCCCGCGAGTCGCCCGACTTCCGCACGCGAGTCGCCTGGTTCCGACCGGCGAGTTGCCCGCTCTGGGGCTTCGAGCCGCCAGTCTCGACATCGAGCGGGCCCGCGCCGTCCGGATCGGGCGACTCGCGCGGCGGGAGTCGGCGGCTCGCGCGTCAAACCGGGCGACTCACGTGTCGGGGGCGGGCGACTCGCGGGGCTACGGGCTGGTGGTGGTGTGGCTCAGGAGCTGCTTCCACTCCTCCACACCGAGCATCGTCGGGGCCTCCAGGCCGCCGCCGCTCGTCAGCGCCTGCACGGCCAGGGCGGCCTCGCCGTCGTCGTCGGGACGCACCACGCGCACGAGCAGCGGCCACGACTCGCCGCCGATCATCCCGTTGACCTCCTCCGTGCCCTGCTCGGTCTGGAACTGCCGTACGGCGTCGGCGGTCGTGCGGTCGAACTCCCCGCTGGCGTCCACGATCCGCAGGCCGGCCGCCCGCAGCAGGTGCTGGGCGGCGCGCACGGCGGCGCCGCGGTCGGCGATGCGCAGCAGTGGCCAGGACGCCTGCACCGCCGCGTCGCGCGACAGGTGCTGGCCGAGCAAGCCCGCCACCTCGGCGCGCAGCTGCGGGAGCATCCCGTACAGCACGTCACCGGGGCACGCGGTGTCCTTGAAGTCGCGGTGGCCGAAGATCTCGGTCGGCCGGATCGCGTACTGCTGGCAGATGTAGGCACACAGCTCGCGCAGCCGGTTCCACAGCTCGCCGGGCGGCCGCTCGACGGTGTAGATGCCCTCGTTCTCGATGCCCACCGCCACGATGTTCTGCCCGGTGGTGTGCGCACCCTCGACCTGCTGCCTGCCGATCCGCAGCACCTCGAGGCTGCGGTGCCTGCCCTCCAGGACGAAACCGCCCCGGCTGATCGTGAAGTGCTGGCCCGTGTCGATCCATCCGCGGCGGTCCATGTGGAAATTCTGGATGGCGCGGGCGAGGGTGTCGGCGGCGGCGCGGCTGAAGTCGGCCTGGTTCGGCGTCGCCGTGTGATGCACGATGATCTTGATGGGACGCTGGTTCCAGACGGGCACGATCGCGCTGTTCGGACGAGCCCCCCATCCGCTGGTGCCGATTATCGGTGGGGACGGCACCGCCGTCGCCCGGCCCGCGCCGATCGTGCCCGTCACCGTGCCGGCCACCGCGAGCCCGCCGAGCAGGACCCTGCGTCGCGACACGCCCTCTCGTTCCACGCGCCGCCCTCCTGCCGCCTCGATCCGCACCACCTCGCTGTCGGTGATCACGACGATGCGGCACCGATTGACGACGCACAAACCGCACACCCCGATGAGGTGTCGCCCGTCCGAGGCCCACCGGGCGGGGAGGGCCCGCTGCTTGTCGTTGTTACCCATGAGTAATACGCTGTGGGTTACCGAGGAGTAGACGGCGCCCATGATGAGGAGTGACGGGGTATGGGGCACTTCAGGAGCAACCTGCGCGACCTCGAGTTCAACCTCTTCGAGGTGTTCCGCGTCCAGGACCGGCTGGGGTCCGCCCCGTTCGACGGGGTCGACATGGACACGGTCAAGGGCGTGCTCGGCGAGCTCAACAGCGTCGCGACCGGACCGCTCGCCGCGTCCTTCGTCGACGCCGACCGCAACCCCCCGGTCTTCGACCCCGCCACGCACTCGGTGACGCTGCCGCAGTCGCTCAAGGACGCCTACAAGGTGCTGTGGGACGGCGAGTGGTGGCGGCTGGGCCTGCCGGCCGAGCTCGGCGGGTACGGCATCCCGCCCACCGTCCAGTGGGCGGCGGCGGAGCTCATCCTCGGCTCGAACCCCGCGGCGTTCATGTACATGGCCGGCCCGAACTTCGCCGCCGTCGTACACCGCAACGGTACCGACGAGCAGAAGCGCTGGGCCGAGCTCATGATCGACCGTGGGTGGGGCGCCACGATGGTGCTCACCGAGCCCGACGCGGGCTCCGACGTGGGCGCGGGTCGCACCAAGGCGATCCGGCAGCCCGACGGCACATGGCACGTCGAGGGCGTCAAGCGCTTCATCACCTCGGCCGAGCAGGACATGACCGAGAACATCCTGCACCTCGTGCTCGCCCGGCCCGAGGGCCCCGGACTGGAGCCCAGGCCGGGCACGAAGGGCCTGTCGCTGTTCCTGGTGCCGAAGTTCCACTTCGACCCGGAGACCGGCGAGCCCGGTGAGCGCAACGGCGCCTTCGTCACGAACGTCGAGCACAAGATGGGCCTGAAGGCCTCCACCACCTGTGAGCTGACGTTCGGGACGCACGGGAAGCCCGCGGTCGGCTGGCTGCTCGGCGAGGTGCACAACGGCATCGCGCAGATGTTCGAGGTGATCGAGTACGCGCGGATGATGGTGGGCACCAAGGCCATCGGCACGCTCTCCGCCGGTTACCTCGCGGCGCTGGAGTACGCCAAGGAGCGCGTGCAGGGCGCCGACCTGCCGAAGATGCTCGACAAGACCGCGCCCCGCGTCACGATCACCCACCACCCGGACGTCCGTCGCATCCTCATGCTGCAGAAGGCCTACGCCGAGGGGTTGCGCGCGGTCTACACCTACGCCGCCACCTGGCAGGACCGGATCCGCGCGGGCCAGGCCGCGGGCGAGGACACCTCGCTCGCCGAGCGCGTCAACGACCTGCTCCTGCCGATCGTCAAGGGGGTCGGCTCGGAGCGGGCCAGCGAGCAGCTGCTGCTGTCGCTGCAGACCCTCGGCGGTTCGGGCTACCTGCAGGACTACCCGATCGAGCAGTACATCCGCGATGCCAAGATCGACTCCCTCTACGAGGGCACCACCGCGATCCAGTCGCTCGACTTCCTGTTCCGCAAGATCGTGCGGGACAACGGTCAGGCGCTGATGCAGGTCGCGGGGGAGATCCAGGCGTTCCTCGACGCGGAGTCCGGCAACGGCAGGCTGAAGGAGGAGCGCGCACTGCTCGCCACCGCGCTCGCCGACGTGCAGGGCATGCTCGGCACGCTCACCGGCTACCTGATGGCGTCGGCCGAGGACCCGTCGAACATGTACAAGGTCGGGCAGCACACCGTGCGCCTGCTCATGGGCGTGGGCGACCTACTCGTCGGGTGGCTGCTGCTGCGCCAGGCCGAGGTGGCGCTCACCGCGCTCGGCGGCGAGGTCTCCACGAAGGACCAGGCCTTCTACGAGGGCAAGGTCGGCGCGGCGCGGTTCTTCGCCAAGACCGTGCTGCCGCAGCTGTCGGCCCAGCGCGCGGTGGTGGAGGCGGCGGACAACAGCCTCATGGAGCTGCCCGAAGCGGCGTTCTGACGGCGCGAACGGCACTTTCGCACGAACTTGTCGTGCGAAAGTGCCGTTCGCGTGCTCTTGTCAGCCGGCGATGTAGTGCTGCAGCTGCTCGCGCTCGGACTCCAGCTGGTCGATCCGGGCCTTCACGATGTCGCCGATACTGACGATCCCGGCGAGCCGCCCGTCGTCCACCACCGGGAGATGCCGGAACCGGCCCGCCGTCATGGTGCGGGCGACCTCCGTGACGTCGGCGCCCGGCTCGCACGTGGTGACGTCCGAGCTCATGATCTCGGCGACGGTGAGCTCGAGGAGCCCCGATCCGCCGTCGTGCAGCCTGCGCACGACGTCGCGTTCGGAGACGATCCCGACCAGCACGTCGTCGTCCACCACCGGCATCGCGCCGACGTTGTGGGTGGCGAGTGCTCCGATCAGGTCCGCCACCGTGGCCGACGGTTCCACCGTCGCCACGGCGCTGCCCTTGTTCCGCAACAGGTCCGCGATCCGCATACGAGCCCCCGATCCCTCGCCGACTGTCCGTTTCGAGGGTACGAAGTGTGACCGGGGTCGCGGAAGACCCCGGTCGCGGGCGGGCTACCGCCGGTAGATCGCTCAGCCGCCACAGATGACGATCGGCGACGGGTTGTAGGTCACGGTCCGGGTCTCGGTGCTCACCTCGCCCGTGCTGATCTCGCGCAGCGTGCGGGTGTCGGTGATGGTGAAGCCCGGCGCGCCCCGGCTGGGGCTGCACGGCTCCCCGGCCGGGATGGTGACGGTGTGAGGCTCCGTCGGGTTCGTGCGCGGGCCCGGGGTGGACGTCACCTCGTAGCGCTTCGTGCCGTTGAGCCGCACGGTGAGCGACTGCGGCGTCCAGACCGTCTCGATCAGCACGCCGGTCGGGTTGTCGTTGCGGAATTTCACGTCGATGACGTCGTTGTAGACAGTCGCCTCGCGCCCGGCGGGGTAGCGGCTGATGTAGAAGCTGTGCTCCCGGTGCTCCACGTCGACCATGCCCGCGAAGTAGGCGGCGTTGTACAGCGTGGTGGCCACCTGCGACACGCCACCGCCGATACCGCGTGCGGGATGGCCGTCCTGGATGATCCCCGCCTCGACGTACCCGTTGGCGGCGTTGCGCGGGTTGGTGGCGGCGTTCAGGCTGAACGTCTCACCCGGCGCCACCACCGTGCCGTCGATCTGCTCGGCCGCCCGCCGGATGTTCTGCCCTGAGTCGGCGGCGAACCCGCCGGTGGTGAACTCGCCGATCACGCCCGTGATACCGAGCGCGTTGAGTTCCTCGGTGGTCAGCTCGGCCGGCTGGTCGG
Source organism: Pseudonocardia nigra (assembly GCF_019396355.1). Lineage (GTDB taxonomy): Bacteria > Actinomycetota > Actinomycetes > Mycobacteriales > Pseudonocardiaceae > Pseudonocardia > Pseudonocardia nigra. The sequence goes on along the minus strand of NZ_JAHKRK010000020.1, from coordinate 17,637 downwards.
CGTACACCGCGGTGATCTCGCGCGGGGCGGGGGTGGTGAGTGCGGGCAGCAGCATCTGCACGGTCGCCTCGTAGTCGACGCCCCGCCCGTCCTGCGAGGGGACGACGACCGGGGTACCGGAGGAGAAGTCCAGCGAGGCGTCGCGGCCGGGGCGCTCGGACGCGGCCAGCTGCGGCGTGAGCGCTTCGGTGACGGCGGTCGAGTTGATCTCCGGCACCAGCTCGCCATCCTCGGCCCGGAAGGAGAGCACAGTGGCGATCACCTCGGGCTCGAGGACGCCCTGCGTTCCACCCTCGCCCAGCACCGTGACCGGGGCCGACACCGCGGGCCGGGCGACGCCCTCCATCGACGCGGTGACGTCCTCCGGGGTGGTCGTGGGCGGCAGCTCGGTGAGCGGGAGGTCGACGACGTCGCCGGCAGCCCACTCGGTGCGCAGGACCTCGGCGGCCGCCTGCACGTCGAGCTCCTGACCCGCCACGGGGTCGACGGGCACCGGCGTAGTGCCCTCGAACTGGACGGTGCCCTCGACGGGCGCCCGGTTGACGATCGGCGACAGCTGCTCCAGCGCCGCGGTGAGCGCAGCGTCGTCGGCCGTGGTGACCGGGGCGACGTCGCGGGTGGTGAAGAACGAGGTGATGCGCGTGATCGGGTTGAGCGGCTGCGTGCCGGCCTGCTCGAGGGTGCCGGCCCAGTCGACGGTCAGGCCCGCCGCCGTCGGGTCGAGCTCGCTGCGCGCCGGCCCGACCGTGACGGCCACGGGCTGCGTGGTGCGGGGCTCGATCGCGCTGCGCAGGCGCTGCTCGGCCTCGGCCATGCCGAGCCCGCCGATGCGCACTCCGGCCACGGTGACGCCGCGGGGCACCGAACCGGAGCTGAGCAGCAGGTCGCCGACGTAGAGCAGTGCCAGCACGCCGACGACGGCCGCGACGATCAGCAGCGGCCGCCTCCGCCTGCGGCGTTCGCCGCCGCCCGGACCATCGGCGTCAGCGGTGGGCGGGAGGCCCGTAGCGGTCTCCGTGAGCGGAATGCGCTCCGTGGGCGGGTCCACGGGACCGCGCGCGCCCCCGGGGGGCGGCGGGGTGCGCGGGAGCGCCTGCGTGGCCTCGCCGTCCGTGGGGTTGAACCAGGAGCCGTTGCCCTCGGTGGGACGGGTGACCTGCGTGGTGGCACCACCGGCGCGGACGTTGACGGTCGGCGCCTCGGCTGCTGCGGCCTCGCTCCCGACCGGGGCGCTGCCCGACGCCGCCCCGACGGCCGTGCGAACAGTGGGCCCCTCGTCCGCCGCCTCGGCCGCGGGCTCGGCAGCGGGCCGCGGGCGCGGGACGGGCCTGGCCGCCGCGGCTTCCGGCCGGGCGGCAGGTGCGGGCGTCGGGCGCGGCCGCGCGGGTGCCTCGGCGTTCAGCTCCACGGTGCTCTGCTCGGGCGCCGGCGCGTCGGCCGGGGCCGGCTGCTTCGCCGGACGGGGTGTGGGTCGGGGCCGCTCGGCAGCCGCCGGCTCGGCCGCCGGGGCGGGGTGCGGAGTTGGGCGGGGCCGCTCGCCAGAGGGCGCCTCCGGGGTCGCGGAGGGTCCCGGCTGCGCGGCGGGTGCGGCGGGGGCGCCCGGCTGCGCGGCGGACTCGGGTGCAGCGGTGTTCTCGTCCGCCTCCGACGGGTTGGCAGCAGGCACGTCGCCCGCGGACCCGTCCGGGGCCGGTGCTGTCGCAACAGGGCCTGCCTGCTCGCGCTCGGCCCCCTGGTCCGGGGTTCCGGCGGCCGGCACGGCCTGTTCCACCTGTGCCTTCGGCCCGTGGCCGCTGGCGTTCTCCGTCAGGTCCGTCTCCGGACGGGCCGTCGCCTCGCCGGGCGAGGACTGCCGCTCGGGCATGAAGTCCGTTTCCCCTCAACCAGTTCGACCGGGCCGGCGGGCGGCCCGGTACGTCACAGGTACAACCCCGTACCGTGCTCGGTGCGCTCGGTCGCGACGGCGTGCAGTTCACGTTCCCGGAGGACCAGGTACGTCACTCCGTGCACGTCGACCTCGTACTGGTCGTCCCTCGCGAACAGCACCCGGTCGCCGACCTTGACCGTGCGGACGTTGGCGCCGACGCCGAACACCTCTCCCCAGATGAGACGCTTGGCGACCTCTGCGGTTGCCGGGATCACGATGCCGGCGTTGCTGCGACGCTCACCGCCGCTGTCCGGCCGCACCATCACGCGGTCGTGCAGCATCTGGATCTCGAGCTTGGGGTCCTGCACCGGCCCGATGCTACGGCCTCCCCGGTCGCGGTCCGGGGACGCCCTCGCGCCCCGGGAACGGGAAAGCCCCGTGGTGCTGTCAGGTCGGGGGTCCGACAGCGCCACGGGGCTGTACTGGGAATCGGAACCGGGCGCCCCATCGTTACCCGGCACGCGCTGTCACCGGGTTTTCACCTGTTCGGAGTAGTTGCGAGTCAGGGCTGGGCGAGCAGGTACCGGCCGAAGTGCGGCACGGTGAACGCGATCTGGCCCCGCTGGGCGGAGAACACGAGCCCCTTCTTGAGCAGGCTGTCGCGCGCGGGCGACAGCGACGAGGCCCGCCGGGCCAGGTGCTCGGCGATCCCGGCCGTGCCCACGGGCTCGTCCCGGCCGTCGGCGAGCTCGGCCATCGCCCGCAGGTACTCGCGCTCCGCAGGCGTCGCGCGTTCGTAGCGGGAGCCGAAGAACCCGACGGCCAGCTCGGCCTCCGCGTCCGGAGCGGCCATCTTCACGTCCGCCGCGCTGATCGGGCTGCGGACCGCCGCGTCCCACGCCGCCTTGCCGTACGCCTGCACGAAGTAGGGGTACCCGCCGGAGGCCTCGTAGAGGGCGTCGAGGGCGTCGGCGTCGAAGGTGGCGTCCTCCCGCTCCGCCGGCGCGAGGAGCGCGAAGTCGGCGTCGGCCCGGTCGAGCTGCCCGATCCGCACGTACTTGAACAGCCGCTCCGAGTACGACTTCGACGCCGACAGCACCGCGGGCAGGTGCGGCAACCCGGCGCCGACCACGACGAGCGGGGCGCGCGACTGCGAGAGCTCGTGGCAGGCCGCACAGAGCGCGGAGACGTCGTCGGCGCGGAGGTCCTGCATCTCGTCGATCAGGAGAGCGGCGCCCGTGCCGACGTCGGCGGCCAGCTCCGCGACGTCGGTGAACAGCTCGACGAGGTCGATCTCGATGTCGCCGGAGTCGGCGCGCCCGTTCTTCACCGGCACGTCGATGCCCGGCTGCCAGCGGTCGCGCAGCTTCGCCCCGTCCGGGGCGGACCGCAGGGCGAACGCCTTGAGCACCCCGAGCACCTCGTCGACGCGCTCGGGCGCCCGGTGGCGCACGGCCAGGTCGCGGATCGCGCGGTGCAGCGCGGCCGACAGGGGTCTGCGCAGGTCGGCGTCCGGCCGCGCCTCGATCTTGCCGGCGCCCCAGCCGGCCCGCATCGCCATCGACCGCAGCTCGCCGAGCAGCACGGTCTTCCCGACACCGCGCAGGCCGGTGAGCACCAGGCTCCGCTCCGGGCGCCCGCGCGCCACCCGCTCCAACACGATCTCGAACGCGTCGACCTCCCGGTCGCGACCGGCCAGCTCGGGTGGGCGCTGGCCGGCACCCGGGGCGAACGGGTTGCGCACGGGATCCACCCATCGGACGGTATCGGCGAATCTTGCCCGAACCGTAGAAGCGGCTAGCGAACGCGATGGCGTGTCGCCGATCGGTCCGTATCGAGGTTTCTCGGCTCTTCCCTAGATACGCGTAGAAGGCGCGATCGCTAGTGCACGCGGGCGGGCTGGCCCGTGCCGGCGTCCAGGCGCACCCGCCACAGCCGGGCGGTCGCCCCGACCGCCGTCAGGAGCATGAGCCCGGCGGCGACGGCGGCGGTGGTGCTGAAGCCTGCCGCGAACGCCGTTGTCGCGGCCTCCCGCAGCGGCCCGCCGAGCGTCTCGGGAAGCTGGTCGGCGACCGCGATGGCCCCGCCGAGCGTCCCGGACGCCGCCTCGACGTCCTCCGGCGGAAGACCCGGCGGAACGGCGTCGGCCACGCGTGCGCGGTAGACGGCCGCGGCGATGCTGCCCAGCACCGCGATGCCCGCCGCACCGCCGAGCTCCGCCCCGGTCTCACCCATGGCGGCCGCGCTCCCCGCCCGCTCCGACGGCGCGGTGGTGACGATCATGTCGATGGCGAGCGGGGCCAGCAGCCCCGTGCCGAGCGTCAGCACCGAGTAGCCGAGCACGAGGACGCCGACGCCGGAGGCCGCGCCGAGGCTGCTCACGAACGCGAAGCCGGCTGCGGCGAGCAGGAGGCCCGCGCCCGCCGGTACCGCGGGCCGGACCCACCGGACCAGCGTGGTCGCGAGCACGATCCCCGTGAGCGTCCCGCCGATCGTCGGAAGCTGCCAGAGCGCGGCGGCGAAGGGCCGGAGGCCGAGGACGAGCTGCACGTGCTGGGTGACGAGGTACCCCATCCCGGCGCTGCCGACGATGAGGAGCCCGTACGCGCCGAACGCGGCCGTGAAGCCGCTGTTGCGGAACAGCCCGACGTCGAACAGCGGGTCCGACAGCGTCGCCTGGCGGCGCACGAACGTCACCCCGACCGCGATGCCGACGGCGACCGTCGCCACGGGCAGCCACTCGACGCGCCCTGCCTCCGCCATCTCCTTGACGCCGTACATCACGGGCAGGATCGCCGCCATCGACAGCAGTGCACTGAGCAGGTCGAAGCGGCCGGGGTCGGGGTCGGTGGACTCCGGGAGCAGCAATGGGCCCACCACCAGCAGCAGGACCATCACCGGCACGTTGATCAGGAACACCGAGCCCCACCAGAAGTTCTCGAGCAGCAGGCCGCCGACGATCGGGCCGATCGCGATGCCGCCGGTGAGGGCCGCCGTGAACACGCCGATCGCCGCGCGGCGCTGGTCGGCGTCGCGGAACATGTTACGGATCAGGGCCAGGCACGACGGCGCGAGCGTGGCGCCGCCGACCCCGAGCAGGGCACGCGCCGCGACGAGCGCCGCGGCAGTGCTCGCGTAGGCGGCGAGGACGGATGCGGCCCCGAAGGCGGTGGCGCCGACGAGCAGCAGGCGCCGCCTCCCGATGCGGTCGCCGAGCGAGCCCATCGTGAGTAGCAGCCCGGCCATGAGGAAGCCATAGATGTCCATGATCCACAGCAGCTGCGGTCCGGTCGGCTCGAGGTCGGCGCTGAGCCACGGCGAGGCCATGAAGAGCACGGACAGGTCCATCGAGGCGAGCAGGGCCGGCAGGACGAGCACCCCGAGGCCGGCCCACTCACGTCCGCCCGCGCACGCCGGGGAGGTGGTCATACAGGAACCATACAAGGGTCTTATACGTGCGTCTATTACGCTTGTATAAGACGCACGTACGGCGGGTTCGTAGACTGACGGGATGGGACACCGCGAGGACCTGCTCGCCGGCGCGAAGCGCTGCCTCGCCGAGAAGGGCTATGCCCGCACCACCGCACGGGACATCGTGGCCGCGTCGGGCACCAACCTCGCGTCCATCGGCTACCACTTCGGCTCGAAGGACGCCCTGCTCACAGCTGCCGTCATCGATTGGTTCGACGACTGGGACGACGAGATCGAGCAGGCGCTGCACAGCCAGCGCGACCGTGAACCGGCCGAGCGACTCAGCGCGTTCCTCGACGCCGTCCTGCACGCCGCCACCTCCGACCGAGCGCTCGCCGGGGCGAGCCTGCAGGCAGCCGCCCAGGCCGAGTACTCCGACGAGCTGCGCGATCAGCTCGGCGAGGCGTACAACCGCGGCCGGCGGGCGTTCGCCGCGATGCTGCTGCAGGTCGAAGAGAGCGAGATCGACGACGAGCGCGGCCGTGCGATCGGTTCGCTCGGGCTCGCCCTGGTCAACGGCATGGTCCTGCAATGGCTCATCGACCCGGAGCGGGCGCCGTCGGGCAGCGAGCTGGCGGCGGCGATCCGCGTACTGCTGACGCCCCGGACCTGAGCCACGGGCGGCGGGCCGGCGCGCAGGCGAGCTACGCGCGCCGCGTAACGGCGTCGGCGAAGCAGAACAGCCCGAACGCCGCGAACCCGACCGCCACGACGACGAGCAGCCACGCGCCCAGCCCGGTGGTCCCGAGTGCGCGGAGCGCGGCGTCCAGCCCGCCGGCGCGCTGCGGGTCGGAGAACAGGGCCGCCGACCCGGCCAGCACACCGATGACGGCCATCGCCAGCGCCCGCGCCAGGTGGCCCGCCGCCCCGACCAGCTCGATCGTCCGCCGGGCGGCAGGCCCGAGCCCGCGCAGGTCGAGGTCGCCCATGAAGGTCCGGCGCACGCCGGTGTAGGTCATCGCCCCCGCGATGACCAGGATCGTGGCCGCCGCGAGGCCGAGCAGGATCCGTCCGGCCGGGAGCGCCAGCACCTGCGCCGCCATCGTCTGCACGGCGGTGCCGTCCTGCGACCTGCGGCCGACGAGATAGTTGACGACGATGCCCGCGAGGCCGCCCATCGCGATCGACTTGGCGACCGCCCCGACGCGTTTGCGGAACCGCTCGCCGCCGTGCACCCAGCGGAAGCCGACGGCAGCGGCGCTGAGCTGCCACACGGCGAACGCGACCAGTCCGACGGCGCCGAGCACGAGCGCAATCACGCCGCCCGGGGTGCGGGCGATCGTCCCGACGGCGCCCTCGGGGTCGGGCGGCGCGTCGGGAACTCCGAACGCCACCTCGAGCGCGAGCCACGCGACGATCACATGCACCAACCCGTACCCGACGAGCCCGATCCGGCCCAGCAGGTCCACGATCCGGCCGGGCGCGTCCGACCGCCCCTTCCGCACCGAGCGACGCAGGCTGGCGAGCGGACGGGTCATGCGGTCACCTACCCCGCAGCTCCTCATCGCACTCTCTTGTCCATTCTCGGATTCTCGCTAGGAAGGCGTATACGAGCCGATCTGGTTGAGTGACGGCGTGGACGAGAGCCTGTTCGACGCAACCGGCCCGGAGATCGTGACCGAAGGGGCGGGCTGGCACGAGCAACCGGGCGACCGGGCGGAGCTGGACCTCACCTACACCGCGATCGCCCGGACGCGCACCGACGCCGTCCACGAGCTCAACCACCGCGTCGCAGGTGCGAACCCCGTGCTCGACGGTCCCGGCCTCCGTGTCACGCGCCGCAGCCTCCGCGTGCACAACGAGTGGCGGGGCAACCGGGTCGTCGGCTGCCGGGCGGCCGAGGAGATCGCGCTACTGGTCACCGACGTCACGGTCCTCGAGGCCACGCTGTCCGCGCTCGTGGCCACCGAGCCGACGGCCCTGCACGGCCCCCGCTGGCAGCTCACCGACCCCGCCGCGGGCCTGCGCGAGGCCCAGCGGCTGGCCGTCGAGGACGCCCGGCGGCGGGCGGAGGGTTACGCGGTGGCGCTGGGCGGCACGCTCGGTCCGCTGCGCAAGCTGTCGGAGGGGCTCAACCACGCGCTCCCGGCCGGTGGGTACCGGCTGGCGGCGGCGGAAGCGGCCGGACCGGACGTCCGCGATCTCGGCCTCGAGCCGGAACCCGTCCGCGTGACGGCGCAGTGCACCACCACCTGGGCGTTCCTGCCGACGCAGTAACACCGTCAGCACGCGCCCGATGCATCTGATGTGGAACCCGGCACGCAGCGTGAGCCCGGCGGGGCCCCGGCACCCCTGATGCGCCCCACGGACCACGCCCGCGGCGTGCTGCGCCGGGTCGAGGTGTTCCTCGGCCTGCTGGTCGCCGGGGTCGCCGTGGTCGTCGGTACGGCGGTGGTGCAGCAGGCCGTCCAGCCCGACCCCGACGCGGTCGTCGTGGCCGAGTTGCTGGAGCCCGGTCCCGCACCGGAGCTGGCGATGGTGGGCGCCGCGTCCCCCACCGCGATCGGCTGGACGGACCCGGACGGCCGAGCCCACACCGGCCTGTTGGAGGTGGCCGCCGGGTTGCCGCTCGGTGCCACCGTGCCCGTCGAGATCGACGCGGCCGGCCGGCTCGTCGGTGCGGTGGGGGACAGCGAGCTGGCCCGGCCGAGCGGGCTGCAGGTCGGCGTCGCGACCGCGCTGGGCGGCTGGGCCGTGGTGTTCGCTGCGGGTGCGGTGTGGCGCAGCCGGCTGGCGGCCCGCGACAGCGCCGCCTGGGCCACGGAGTGGGCCCGCGTCGAGCCGGTGTGGAGCGGCCGGGCGCGTTAGCGCTCCCCGGGACCGGGGACGACGGTGCCCTCGATCACCCGGCCCTCGCTCACCCGGCCCTCGCTCACCCGGCCGTCGTGACTCGGCCGGTCGCCGGTGCGCTCGTCCACGTCGTCCACGACGACGCCGTCGACGACCGGCCCCTGCGAGCGGATCCGCGCCGACCGCAGCCCGGGCGAGCGCCGCTCGGCGGCCCGCACGAGCCGCCTGCGCACGAGCGCGCGGGTGGGCGGCAGCACGAGCAGCAGCCCGGCGAGGTCGGTGACCAGGCCGGGGACGAACAGCAGCACACCGCCCGCCGCCACGAGTAGCCCGTCGGTGAGCTCGGAGTGGGCTACCCGGCGGTTCGAGACCGCTTCAGCGAGCGCCTGCGCGGCGCGCACCCCCTCCCGGCGGGCGAGCCACAGGCCCAGGACCGATCCGGCCAGCAGGACGAGCAGCGTCCAGCCCAGCCCGATCGCGGATCCCAGCGCGACCAGCGCGACGATCTCGACCACGAGGTACAGGAGCACGAACGGCATGCCTCTAGTAACGCACGAGATGCCGTTCGTGCTCCCGACGAAGGGTCACGGATGGGTGTCAGCGAGTGATCAGGCCTGCCGAACCGTCAGGAAAGCCACGTTCCTGACGCTGAACGACAGCAACGTGGCTTTCCTGACACCGAGGGCCGGCTACCAGGTGAGGGCCAGGCCCGGGTCCGTCAGCAGCGCGCCCACGTCGGCCAGGAACCGGGAGCCCTGCTCGCCGTCGACCAGGCGGTGGTCGAACGACAGCGCGAGCTGGCACACGGTGCGAACCGCCAGCTCCCCGTCGACCACCCACGGCGCCTGCTTGATCGAGCCGACGGCCAGGATGCCCGCCTCACCCGGGTTGAGGATCGGCGTGCCGGTGTCGACGCCGAACACCCCGACGTTCGTGATCGTGAACGTGCCACCGACCAGGTCGGCGGGCGGGGTCTTCCCGGCCCGCGCCGTGGCCGTGAGCTCGCCGAGCGCCGCCGCCAGGTCGCGCAGGGAGAGCGTGTCGGCGTCGCGGACCTTCGGCACGATCAGCCCGCGCGGGGTGGCCGCGGCGATCCCCAGCTGCACCCGGTCGTGGTAGACGATCTCGCCTGCCGCCTCGTCCCAGTGGGCGTTGACCTCCGGGGTGCGCCGCGCCGCGAGGCAGACCGCCTTCGCGACGAACGCCAGCGGCGTCAGCCGCACGTCGGCGTACTCGCGGGTGGCGCGCAGCCGGTCGCGCAGCGCCATCGTCTCCGTGACGTCGACGGCGAGGAACTCGGTGACGTGCGGGGCGGTGAACGCGCTGCTCACCATCGCCGCCGCGGTGGCCTTGCGGACGCCGCGGATCGGCTCCCGCCGGACGCCGCCGACGCTCGGGGCGGCGGCGGGCTCCGGCGCGGCGGTACCACCTGCGGCGTACGCCTCCACGTCGGCGCGGGTGATCACGCCGCCGTCCCCGGTGGCGGTGACCTCCCGCAGGTCGACGCCCAGGTCCTTGGCGAGCTTGCGGACCGGCGGCTTGGCCAGCGGCACGAGCCCACCGGCCGCCGGGGCGCCGTTCGAGCTCCCGCCGGCGGGCTCGGCCGCCATGGGCTCCGGGGATGCGGGGGACTCAGGCGGTGCGGCGGGTGGCGTGCTCGCCCGGGCAGCCGCCCCCTGTGCCACCGGCTCCGCCGTGGAGCGCCGGGGCCGGCGCTTGACCGAACCGGCGCGCGGGCCGTAACCGACCAGCGTGGCGATCCGCCCGTCGGCGCCGGCCTCGCCGATCTTGGCGCCGCCCTCACCCGTCGGTTCGGCGGCGCCCTGGGCGGGCGCGGGGGCCGAACCCGCCTCCGCGGTCTCGATCGTGATGATCGGCGCGCCGACGTCGACGGTCTGCCCCACCTCGACGAGCAGCTCGCCGACCGTGCCCGCCCACGGGCACGGCAGCTCCACGGCCGCCTTGGCCGTCTCGATCTCGACGATGATCTGGTTGACGGTGACGGTGTCGCCCGGGGCCACCCGCCAGCCGACGACCTCGGCCTCCGTCAGACCCTCGCCGACGTCGGGCACCGCGAACTCTCTACGCATCCTCGATCACCAGGCCAGCGAGCGGTCGACGGCGTCGAGCACCCGGTCGAGGTCGGGGAGGTAGTCGTCCTCGCAGCGCGACGGCGGGTAGGGGGTGTCGAACCCGCACACCCGCAGCACCGGCGCCTCCAGCGAGTGGAAGCACTGCTCCTGCACCCTGGCGGCCACCTCGGCGGCCACCGACACCTCGGACGGCGACTCGGCGACCACGACCAGCCTGCCGGTGCGGCGCACCGAGTCCAGGACGGGGTCGAGGTCCAGCGGGGACAGCGTGCGCAGGTCGATCACCTCGAGGTCGTGGCCGTCCTCCCCGGCCGCGGTGGCGGCCTCCAGGCACGTCTTCAGCTCGGCGCCGTAGGAGGCGAGCGTGAGCGTGCTGCCCGGCCGGACGACCCGCGACGAGTACAGCGGCGGCGGGGTGGCGTCGGGATCGACCTCCGCCTTCTCCCAGTAGCGCCGCTTGGGCTCGAAGAAGATCACCGGGTCGTCGGACGCGATCGCCTGCTGGATCATCCAGTAGGCGTCGACCGCGTTCGAGCAGGCCACCACCTTGAGCCCGGCCACGTGTGCGAACAGCGCCTCGGGCGACTCGCTGTGGTGCTCGACGGCGCCGATCCCGCCACCGAACGGGATGCGCACGACCACCGGCATCTTCACCTTGCCCTGCGAGCGGAAGTGCAGCTTCGCGAGCTGGGAGACGATCTGGTCGTAGCCGGGGAAGACGAACCCGTCGAACTGGATCTCGCACACCGGCCGGAAGCCGCGGATCGCCAGGCCGACGGCGGTGCCGATGATCCCCGACTCCGCGAGCGGCGTGTCGAGCACACGCTGCTCGCCGAAGTCCTTCTGCAGCCCGTCGGTGACCCGGAACACGCCGCCGAGCTTGCCGACGTCCTCGCCCATGACGAGCACCTTGGGGTCGCGCTCCATCGCGGCGCGCAACCCGTCGTTGAGGGCCTTCGCCATCGTCATCGCGGTCATCAGCGCGACCCCTCCGTCTCGAAGGACTCGTGGTACTTCAGATACGCCTCGCGCTGTGCGTCCAGGACGGGCGAGGCCTCCGCGTACACCTCGGAGAACATCCGGTCCGGCGCAGGCTGCGGCATCTCACGGCAGAAGCTGCGGAACCGCTCGGCCAGCTCGTCCGACTCGGCCTGCACGCCGTCGAAGAACTCCTGCTCCACCCCGTGCTCGCGCACGAGGTTCACCCGCACCCGCTCGATCGGGTCCTTGAGCTTCCACAGCTCCAGCTCGTCGGCCAGCCGGTAGCGGGTGGGGTCGTCGGAGGTGGTGTGGGCGTCCATGCGGTAGGTGAACGCCTCGATCAGGACCGGGCCGTTGCCGGTGCGGCACTCCTCCAGCGCCCAGCGCGTGACGGCCAGGCAGGCCAGCACGTCGTTGCCGTCGACCCGGATGCCGGGGAAGCCGTACCCGGTGGCCCGCTTGTAGAGCGGGACGCGGGTCTGGCGCTCGGTGGGCTCGGAGATGGCCCACTGGTTGTTCTGGCAGTAGAAGACGAGCGGGGCGTCGTAGACCGCCGCCCAGACGAAGCCCTCGTGGACGTCGCCCTGGCTGGTGGCGCCGTCGCCGAAGAAGCAGATCGTGGCCTCGGCGTCCGGGTCCTCGCCGACCTTGCCCTCGAAGCGCTGCCCCATCCCGTAGCCGGCCGCGTTGAGGCACTGGTTGCCGATGACGATCGTGTACAGGTGGAAGCCCGCGGACTTCGGGTCCCAGCTGCCGTGGTCGGTGCCGCGGAAGATGCCGAGCAGCTCGGTGGGGTCGATCCCGCGGGTCCACGCCACCCCGTGCTCCCGGTAGGACGGGAACGCCATGTCCTGGGGCTGCAGCGCGCGGCCCGCCCCGATCTGCGCCGCCTCCTGCCCGAGCAGCGGCACCCAGATGCCCAGCTGGCCCTGGCGCTGCAGCGCGTTGCCCTCGCGGTCGAACCGGCGCACCAGCACCATGTCGCGGTAGAGCGCCTGCAGCGCGGCCACGTCGACGTCGGCCGCATAGCTGTCGAAGCGCGAGTCGCTGACCCGCTCGCCCTCCGGGGTGAGGAGCTGGACGAGATCGGCGCCGCCCTCGTCGGTGGCCTTCAGCCCGGCGACCACCTGCTCGCGGCTGGGGCGCGGCCCCGATGGCGTCGGTGTTTCCGACGGGGTCCACTCGTGCGGGACGGACATGGATGCCTCCTCGTGCTCACGGACCCGCGACCGTTCGTGGCGGGCGCGGGACGGGCCCGGCCGGATCACGACGCCCGGGTGAGGGTGGCCACGATCCGGCGCTTCGGCGTCATCCTGACACGAGCGGGCGCTCGCCGGGGAGCACCGGCCACGAACGCACGAACGGCACGTCCCGGCGTCGGGACGTGCCGTTCGTGGCCCGGCTGCTCAGCGAAAGGTGATCGCTCCGCGAGCCCGCCTCAGCGCTCCGGCGTGCCGGGGTAGGGCTGACCGGGCTGCGGCGAGGGGTTCGGCGCGGCCTGGGGCGGCGTGGGCGGCGTGGGCGGCGTGGGCGGCTCGCTGTAGCCGGCGGTCTTGCCGAACCCGGCGTTCTGGTCGTAGCCCTGGGTCTGGCCGTTGCCGGTGGCGCCGTGGCCCGGCGTGTGACGGATCCCCGCCACGTTCTTCGCCTTCTGTGCCACGCCGCTGATCTGGCCCGAGTACCTGCCCTTCGTCTGCTTGTCGACGAAGGCAGCGGCCTGGTCGAGGTACTTGCCTGCCTTCTCCGGGTTGTTCTTGGCGTAGCGCCGCGCGGCCTCGGCAGCCGTCGCGAGCGTGGCCAGCTTCCTGAACAGGGGCATTGCGGTCCTCCGTCGTGTGGTGCTCTCAGCGGTACAACGCCCGGTCGGCGTGTCGTGGTTCCGGGAGTACCCAACCTAGCCGGGCCGTCACGCGTGGAACCGCGGGAATCACGGACGGTGACGTCACGCAACGGTGACCCGGCCCGAGGTGTCCAGGAGTCGGCGAGATGGCAGCATTCCCGCCTACTCGCCGTCCACAAGACCGGAGGTCACCGTGTCGCCCAGCTCCCGATCATTGCCGGCTGCGCTCGCCGCGGCCGCGCTCGCCGTCGTTCTCGCGGGCTGTGGGGGGAGCAGTGAACCGGCGGCCCAGGGTGGGAACGGCGAGGTGGACCTGGTCAACGACGGGCAGCTGACCACCTGCACGCACCTGCCGTACGAACCGTTCCAGTTCCAGCAGGGCGACGAGATCGTCGGCTTCGACGTGGACATGGTCGACCTCGTCGCGCAGAAGCTCGGCGTGGAGCAGACGATCATCGACACGCCGTTCGACACGATCCAGTCCGGGGCCGATCTCGACACGGGCAAGTGCGACATCGCCGCGGCCGCCATGACGATCACCGAGACGCGTGAGCAGAACCTCGACTTCTCCGACCCCTACTTCGAGGCGACCCAGGCCCTGCTCGTCCCGGCCGACTCGGGTATCACCGACGCGAGCGGCCTCGCGGGCAAGCGGCTGGGTGTGCAGAACGGTACGACGGGACAGACCTACGCCCAGGAGAACGTCCAGGGCGCCGAGCTCGTGGTGTTCGAGGACCTCGGGCTGCTGCTTACCGCCGTGCAGACCGGCACCGTCGACGCGGCCATCAACGACAACGGTCCGCTGCTCGACTTCGCCAAGAAGAACCCCGGGCTCGAGGTGACCACGGAGTTCGACACCGGCGAGCAGTACGGGTTCGGTGTCCGCACCGGCAACACCGCGCTGCTCGAGGTGGTCAACGAGACGATCGCCCAGACCAAGTCCGACGGGACCTACGACCGCATCTACGAGAAGTGGTTCGGCCAGGCCCCGAGCCAGGGCTGACGCGCTCGATGGCACTCACCCGTCGCCAGCGCGCCAGGGCCTCCCGCGGAATCCAGTACGCGATCGCGCTCGCCGTCGTCCTGGTGGCCGCGTTCACCGCCGACTGGTCCCAGATCGGCCGTTCCTTCTTCAACGTCCAGGTCGCCGTGAACCTCATGCCCGAGGTCTTCACGATCGCCCTCAAGAACACGATCATCTACACCGCACTCGGGTTCGGGCTCGGGTTCGCGCTCGGCCTCGTGCTCGCGCTGATGCGGCTGTCGTCGGTGGCCGTGTACCGGATCGTGGCCGCCGCATACATCGAGTTCTTCCGCGGGCTGCCGGCCCTGCTGGTGTTCATCGGGGTCGGCGTCGCCGTCCCGCTCGCGTTCGGCGTGATCCTCGACCGCAACCTGTCGATCATGATCGCGCTCGGGCTGGTGGGTTCCGCGTACATCGCGGAGACGATCCGCGCGGGCATCCAGGCGGTTCCCCGCGGCCAGGTCGAGGCGGCCCAGTCGCTCGCGATGTCGCCCGCCAAGACGATGTCGTTCATCGTGGTGCCGCAGGCGTTCCGCATCGTGCTGCCGCCGCTGACCAACGAGCTGATCCTGCTCACCAAGGACTCGTCGCTCGCGTTCTTCCTCGGCTCCACGCTCGAGCAGCAGGAGCTGGCCCAGTTCGGCCGGACGGCGCTGAACCAGGAGCGCAGCCTCACCCCGGTCCTCCTGGTCGGGCTCTGCTACCTGATCATCACGCTCCCGCTGGGCTACCTGGCCCGCCGACTGGAGCGCCGGTACGGCAGCGCCGGGATGCCGAAGGGGGCCGAGGTATGAGCGAGCTTGCGAGCGAATCATGGGCACAGCACCGGTGCGAACCGCCGACCGAGCACCGGGGGACGGCAGCCGGCGGAGCCGGCGGGGTGGGTAGGCACAGCGAGGGAGTGCGGTGACCGAGCCGATCGTCCGGATCATCGATCTGCACAAGTCGTTCGGCGCGAACGAGGTGCTCCGTGGCATCGACCTCGAGGTGGCCAGGGGCGAGGTGCTCTGCATCATCGGCCCGTCCGGTTCCGGCAAGTCGACACTGCTGCGCTGCGTGAACCTCCTGGAGGTCCCCACCAGCGGCACGGTGGTGGTGGACGGGCACGAGATGACCGACCCCGACGTCGACATCGACGCCGCCCGCCGCAGCACCGGGATGGTGTTCCAGCAGTTCAACCTGTTCAGCCACCTCAGCGTGCTCGACAACCTCACCATCGCCCAGCGGCGGGTGCTGGGCCGGAGCCGGGCCGAGGCCGAGGAGACGGCGCGGGCGAACCTCGCGCGGGTCGGGATCAGCGAGAAGGTCAACGCCCAGCCGGGGCAGCTCTCCGGTGGCCAGCAGCAGCGCGTCGCCATCGCGCGGGCGCTGTCGATGGACCCGGCCGTCATGCTGTTCGACGAGCCGACCTCGGCGCTCGACCCCGAGCTCGTGGGGGACGTGCTCGACGTGATGCGCAAGCTGGCGGACGAGGGCATGACGATGCTCGTGGTGACGCACGAGATCGGGTTCGCCCGCGAGGTGGCGGACCGGGTGCTGTTCATCGACGGCGGAGTGGTGGTGGAGCAGGGGCCCCCTGCCGAGGTGGTCGGGAACCCGCAGCACGAGCGGACCCGCACGTTCCTCGCCCGCGTGCTGCACGACCGGCACCCCGCCTGAGCACCTGAGCCGGGCGGGAACCCGCTGATCAAGGCGCCGATGTCGGCCTACACCGATTCAGCAGCGACATCCCCGCCTTGATCGCGGAGAGACACTCCCCGGCACCGCACGAAACGATCAGTGCGCCGTTCCCGATTGATCCCCAGTGATCATTCGCAAGCTCCCCGCCGCCGTCGCGGCCGTGCTCGTGTTGACGGCAGGCTGCGGCGGTGCCGAGCCCACGCTGGGCACCGCGCAGGCCGCCACGACGGCGGCGCCGACGACCACCGCGCAGGCCACGCCCACCACCGTCCCGCACCGACGACGACCCCGGCCCCGACGACGGTCGCCCCGGTCGCCCCCGCGCAGGCGCCCCGCCGCCGAAGTCCCAGCCGGCCCCGCCGCCGAAGTCGCCGGCCGCGCCGCCACCGGAGCCCGAGCCGCAACCGAAGCCCGAGCCCGACCCGCAGCCCCAGCCGCAGCCCCAGCCGCAGGCGGTGTCGAACCCGGAGCCGCGGGCGTCCGGAGGTTGCAACCCGAACTACGACCCGTGCGTGCCGAACGACCCGAAGGACGTCGACTGCGAGGGCGGTTCCGGGAACGGCCCGTCGTACGTGTCCGGCCCGGTGCGCGTCACCGGCGAGGACGTCTACGGGCTCGACGGCAGTGACAACGACGGGGTCGGCTGCGAGTAGCTACTTCGGCAGGCGCCCCATCAGGAAGAACTCCGGGTTGGGGCGCAACGCCGTCAGGTGGGCGAGCCGGTTGGACATCGCGAACAGCGCGGTGATCGCGCCGACGTCCCAGATCTCGTCGTCGGTGAGCCCGGCCATCCGCGCGTCGTCCAACTCGGCGTCGCTCAGCGCGGCCGAGTCGGTGGCGATCAGCAGTGCCAGGTCGACGATGGCCCGCTCCCGCGGGCTCAACTCGGCCCCCCACGGGTTGGTCGCCACCCGGTCGGCGATCTCGGGGTCCTTGGTGCGGACCCGCAGGATCGCACCGTGGGCCACCACGCAGTAGGTGCAGTGGTTGGCCCCCGAGGTGGCCACGACCACCAGTTCGCGCTCGGCTTTGCTGAGCCCGTCGGACGACTCCATCAGGGCGTCGTGATAGTCCAGGAACGCCCGGAGCTCGGCGGGCCGGCGTGCGAGCGCCCGGAACACATTCGGGACGAAGCCGGACTTCTCGGCGATCGCCCCGATCCTGCTCTGCAGGTCCTCGGGCATGTCCTCCAGCTCGACGTGGCCGAACCGGCTCACGCGGTCTCCACTCATAGCGGTCGACGGTAGCCCCTGGAACCGGGACGATGCGGGGCATGGCCGTGCCCGAGGAGATCCGCACCCGGCTGTCCAGGTGGTGCGCCGCCCGCGTCTCCCACAGCGAGCGCGAGCAGCGGCAGATCAGCTACACGATCCAGGGCCGGGAGGTCACGATCCTGGACCGGAGGACGCCCACCTACCCGGAGCTCGGGGCGGCGTGGTCGTCCACCGCCATCGCACAGCTGCGCCTGGACGACCCGACGCCGGGAATGTGGTCGCTCTACAGCCCGGCGGGCAGCGGCTGGCGGCACAAGACCGAGGGCGCCGACCCGATCGCCCTGCTCGACCTCGTCTCTGCCTGATGTGATGAAGGAGCGGGGCCTCCGCTCCTCGTGACTCCCGGCTCATGCTCGGGGTGCGCACGTCCCACGGTTCGAGGAGGTCCCTTGTGAGCGAACAGTACGCGGGACGGCAGATTGTCGGGATCGATCTGCATCGGCGGCGGTCGGTGCTGGTGCGGATGACCGAGTCCGGGCGAGCGGTTGGAAGACGGTGCGGATCTCCAACGACCGGGAGTTCCTGCGGCAGGTGATGGCCCGCGCCGGTGAGGCCCCGGAGGTGGTGGGCGAGGCGACTTATGGCTGGTATTGGGCCGCGGACACGCTCGCCGAGCT
>NZ_JAHKRK010000002.1 GCF_019396355.1 Pseudonocardia nigra | reverse complement strand
CCCAGATCGCCCCTGGCGGCGTTGTCGGCCCGACCGGGTACGCCAGTACGACGGCTCGGGCCTCCGCCTTGCCAGGAGCAATCTGGATCACGAATCCCATCGACCCTGATCCACCAGACACGCCCTAACCGTTGCGCTCCCGCTGCGCCACCTCCTCGCGCAGCGCGGCCACCGGCCGCCTGCCGCGCCGCAACCGCCCGACGACGGCCGGCCCGGCGAGCAGCAGCACCGCGAGCACGAGTACCACCAGCGACAGCGGCCGGGTGAGGACGATCAGCAGGTTGCCGTCGCCGATCGCCGAGGTCTGCACCAGCGCCTTCTCGAACAGGGGCCCCAGCACGAGGCCCAGCACGAGGGGGGCCATCGGGAGGTTCAGCCGCTTCATCGCGTAGCCGATGACGCCGAACACCAGCACGACCCACACGCTGAACAGGTTGTTGGAGATCGAGTACGCCCCGACGACGCTCGTGAAGAGGATCAGCGGGTACATGTAGCCGTAGGGCACCCGCAGCAGCTGGGCGAACACCGGCGCGAGCGGCAGGTTGAGCACCAGCAGGATGAGGTTGCCGAGGAAGAACGAGGCGAGCAGCCCCCACACCAGCGCGGGCTGCTGCTCGAACAGCAGCGGCCCCGGCTGGATGCCGTAGATCGCGAACGCGCCCAGCAGCACCGCCGTCGTGGCGCCGCCGGGCACGCCGAGCGTGAGCGTGGGGACGAAGTTCGCGTTGGCCGCCGCGTTGTTGGCGCTCTCCGGAGCGGCCACCCCCTCGATCGCGCCGGTGCCGAACTCGTCCTTGTGCCGGGACACCCGCTTCTCGATCCCGTAGGCCATGAACGACGCCAGCGTGGACCCGGCGCCGGGCAGGCACCCGAACAGGAACCCCAGGCCGCTGCCGCGCAGGATCGGGCCGCCGGAGCGGGCGAGGTCCCGCCGACTGATCATCAGGTCGCGGAACCGCGCGCGGATCGGCGCGGCAGCGCCCTCCCGGATCTGGTGCAGCACCTCGCCCACGGCGAACAGCCCGATCATCACCTCGACGAACGGGATGCCCGACAGCAGATCGACCGAGCCGAAAGTGAAGCGGGCGACGCCGCTGCCGGTGTCCACCCCGACCATCGCGATGACCAGCCCGAGGACGGCCATCGTCGTCCCGAGGACCTTGTTCTCCCCGGAGAAGCTGACGATGGTCGCCAGGCCCAGCAGCATCACCGCGAGCATCTCCGGCGGCCCGAAGCGCAACGCGAACTCCGCGAACGGTGGAGCGAGCGCCATCAGCAGCACCAGCGAGATGATCGCCGCGACGAACGACCCGATGGCCGAGATCGCGAGCGCCGCACCCGCGCGGCCGCGGCGGGCCATCTGGTAGCCGTCGAGGGTGGTGACCACGGTGGCCGCCTCGCCGGGCGTCGAGATCAGGACCGAGGTGATCGTGCCGCCGTACTGGGCCCCGTAGTAGATGCCCGCCAGCATGATGAGCGCGGTGACCGGCTCCAGCCCGAGGGTCAGCGGGAGCAGGATCGCCACGCCCGTGGTGGAGCCGAGGCCGGGCAGCACGCCGATGACGGTGCCCATGAGCACCCCGACGAAGCACCACAGGAGGTTCTCGACCGACAGGGCGGTCGAGAAGCCGAGCACGAGGTTCTCGAGCACGGCTCAGCCCTCGACCAGGTCGCCGACGACCCCGGTGGGCAGCGGGACGTCGAGGAACACGCCGAAGACGCCGTACACGACGGCCACGGCGATCACGGTGACGAGCAGCGCAGGAACCGGCCTGCGCCGCTCCACCACCGCGGAGACGAACAGCACGAGCAGCCCGAACGCCGGCAGGAACCCGATGAGCGGAACGAGCAGGACCGTCACCGGGAGGGCGACGACGACCGTCCGCAGCTGCCGGACCCGGTACGCGGCCGTCCGGCCGAGGACGTCGACGTCCTCCCCGGCCGGCCGCTCCGGTGCCGGGGTGGCCGACCGGCGACGGAGCCGGGCCAGCAGCTGCCCGCCGGCGAGCAGCGCGAGCAGCAGCCCGCACACCATGGGCAGGAGCCCGGGTCCCACCCGACCGCCCTCGCCGAAGAGGCCGTAGCCGAAGGAGGAGGCGAACACCGCCGCGCCGAGGACGGTCAGCACGCCGAAGGCGACGACCTCCCCGATCGCTGCGCGCGGGGACCCCGGGCCGGAACGCATCGCCGTCGACTCGTTCGCGAGCCCCGTCATTGCGCCAGCGCCTCCTCGAGCAGCGCCCGGTTGCGCTCGAGGTACTGCACGAACTCCGCGCCCGACGCCGTGATCGGCTGCAGGTAGCTCTCCTCGACGTAGGTGCGGTACTCCTCGGTCTCCAGCACCTTCTGCATCGTGTCGACCCAGTACTGCGTCTGCTCCTCGGTGATCCCGCCGGGGGCGAGCACGCCGCGGAACTGTGCGAACGAGACGGGGATGCCCTGCTCGGTCGCGGTCGGGATGTCCTGCAGCGCGCCGTAGTCGTAGCGCTCCTCGGCGAACGCGCAGAGCGCCTTGAGGTCGCCGGACTCCAGCTGCCCGATCACCTCGCCCGGGTTCAGGGAGGCGATGTCGATCTGTCCGCCCAGCAGGGCCGCGATGAGCTCGCCACCGGACTCGAACGCCACCCGGTCGAACTGGGCGCCGGTCTCGTTCTCGGTGAGGCTCAGAACGATGTTGTCCAGCCCGGCGGCGCCGCTGATCCCGGCGACCACACGCCCGGCGCGGGCAGCGTCGACCACGTCGGTGCAGGTGGTGTGCGGCGATGCCGCGGGCACGACGAGCAGGGTGAAGTCCTCGGCGATCTTCGTGATCGGGGTGAAGTCCTCGTAGGTGAACTCGACGTTGCCGCTCGCCGGCAACGCCAGCAGCGCCGTCTCGGTGGCGAGCAGCGTCTCCGCGTCGCCCTCCTGACCCAGGAAGTACGAGTACCCGACGGCGCCGGAGCCGCCCTCGCGGTTCTCCACGCTGACGCCGACCTCGGGCGCGGCGGCCTCGATGGCGGCGGCCAGCGCGCGGCCCGCCCGGTCGCTGCCGCCGCCGGGGGAGAACGGCACGACCATCGTCACGTCGCCGTCCGGCTGCCACGAGCCGGTCTCCGCGGCACTGCCGTCGCCGCCGCAGCCCGCCACCGCGAGCGCGAGCGCGAGCGTGCCGGCCGCCAGTGGCATTGCTCGAGTCCTCATGCCGGGTCCTCCCTCTCGGTGGTGCGGGGCGCGGGTGGGGCGCCGCCATCGATGGCGGCGGCGCCGTCGGTGACCAGGTCGCGGATCTCGTCCTCGGAGTAGCCGGCGGCCCGCAGTGCGTCGCGGGTGCCGTCGCCGAGCACCGGCCCCGCGGCGGCCCGCACGGCGGGTGTGCGCGAGAAGCGCATCGGCGAACCGAGCTGGCGCACCTCGCCCGCGACGGGGTGGTGCGCGTCCCAGAAGTAGTTCCGCTCGGTCAGGTGGTCGTCGGTGAACACCTGGGCGTAGTCGGCGATCGGGGCGCACGGGACACCGGCGGCGTCGAGGGCGTCGACGAGCTTCGCGCTGGTCCAGCTCCGGGTGACGTCCTCGATCGCGGCGATCAGGGCCTCGCGGTGGGCGTGCCGGGCGAAGGCGTCGGCGTAGCGGTCGTCGGCGTGCAGCGCGGCGAGCCCCAGCACGTCGCAGAGCCCGGTCCACGTCTTCGGGGTGACGGCACCGATCGTGACGAACCCGTCGGACGTGCGCACCGCCTGGTAGGGGGCTGTGCTCTGGTGGGCCGACCCCAGCGGCCTGCCCACCTCGCCGGTGGCGAAGTACTTGCCCGCCTCCCAGATCGCGAAGGACACGCCGGACTCGAGCAGCGAGACGTCGATGTGCTGGCCCTCGCCGGTGCGGTCGCGCTCGCGCAGCGCGGCGGTGACGGCGAGCGCGACGTAGAGCGCGCAGACCAGGTCGCAGATCGGGACGCCAATCTTCGTCGGGTCGCCCTCCGGGGTGCCGGTGATGCTCATCAGGCCGCCACGGGCCTGGGCCATGATGTCGAGTCCGGGCAGCGCCGCGAGCGGGCCGTCCTGGCCCCACCCCGACGCGGACGCGTAGACCAGCCGCGGGGCGGTGGGACGCAGGCTCTCGTAGTCGAGCCCAAGCTTGCGCATCGCGCCCGGCCGCAGGTTCTCCACCAGCACGTCGGCCGACGCCGCCAGCCGCAGGAACGCCTCCCGGCCCTTCGCGGACTTGAGGTCGAGGGCGACGGAGTGCTTGTTGCGGTTGAGCCGCACGAAGGGGGAGCTCTCCCCGTGCACGAACGGCCCGGTGGCGCGGACCGGGTCGCCTGCGCCGGGCACCTCGATCTTGAGGACGGTGGCGCCCAGATCGGCGAGCTGCATGGTCGCGAAGGGCGCCGCCATGAAGGCGCCGACCTCCAGCACGGTGATCCCGGCGAGGGGAGGGCTGCTGTCTCGGACCGTCACGCACGCCTCCGAAGTGTTGCTACCGCTGTGAGGTGGATTACTGTCTACAGACGTCCGTAGTCCTCGGGCAAGAGGCAGCCGCAAGTTCTTCTCGATCGGAAGGAGACGAAACCTCCGTGTCCGCCCCGTCGCCTCGGCGCATCGAGTCGCCGCCGAGCATCACGCAGCTCGCGGCGTCGGCGCTGCGGAACATGATCTTCAGCGGCGAGTTGCAGCCGGGCGACCGCGTCGTCGAGAACCACCTCATCGAGTCGCTCGGCGTCAGCAAGCCCCCGCTGCGGGAGGCGATGGCGGTGCTGGAGCAGGAGGGGCTGATCGTGCGGACCCCGCGGCGCGGCGCGGTGGTCACGCCGCTCACGCTGCACGACGTCTACGAGATCTTCACCCTGCGCCACGACCTCGAGCGCCTGGCCGTCGACCTCGGCGTCCCGTGCCGGGCGCCGGAGCGCATCAACCGCTGCCGGGAGGCGTACGCCGCGCTCGAACGCGCCGCGCAGGACGGCGACCCCGCGGCCGTCACCGAGCGCGGGTTCGCGTTCCACCTCGCCGTCGTGGGCCTCGCCGGCCACCGCAGGCTCGAGGAGGCCTACCGCGCGCTGGCGCTGCAGCTGCGCCTGTGCATGGCGATGAACCGCCAGGCCCGCCGGAGCCGGGAGACGCTGCTCGGCGACGCGCAGCGGCACCGGCGGATCCTCGAGCTGGTCGAGCGCGGCGACACCGCAGCCGTCCATCACGAGCTGGCCCACCACGGCGACCGCACGTTCCTGCTGGACGCGGGCGACACCTTCCCCGGCGGCTCGCCCGAGTCGCTGGCCTGGCTGGAGTCGGTGCGGCAGCAGGAGAACCGATGATCAGGAGCAGCGCATGCGCATCGTCCTCGGCAACGACCACGCGGGTTTCCCCCTCAAGGAGCACGTCCGGTCCGTCCTCCAGGGCCTGGGCCACGAGGTCCGCGACGTCGGCACGCACAGCGCGGAGCCGGTCGACTTCCCCGACATCGCGAAGGCGGTGAGCGCGCCACTGCGCGCGGGTGAGGCCGACCGCGCCGTGCTTGTCTGCGGCACGGGCGTCGGGGCGGCCATCGCCGCGAACAAGATCGCCGGGATCCGGGCGACGGTCGCCCACGACACCTACACCGCACGGCAGGCCGTCGAGCACGACGACGTCAACGTCGTGTGCCTCGGGGCGTGGCTCGTCGGCCCGGCGATCGCCACGCAGGTGCTCGAGGAGTTCCTCGCGGCGAGGTTCAGCACCGACCCGGACTGCCGCCGCCGCGTGCAGATGCTGCACGACATGGAACGGGAGATGGCCACCGAACCGGCCTGAGCACACGTCACCGCGAAGGAGCGGACATGGCGAAGCCCGCCGAGACCGGCACGACCGAATTCCTCACCTATCCGGAGCCGCCGCCGAAGCTGCGGCGCAGGCTCACGCTCGTCACCGCACTGTCGGTGCTGGGGCCGGGCGCGATCGTGGCCTCGGCCAACATCGGCAGCGGCGAGATGGTGTTCGCCTCCCGCGGCGGTGCGCTGTTCGGCTACGCCCTGCTGTGGGCGTTCCTCGTCTCCGCCGCGGCGAAGGCGGCGCTGGCCTACTCCTTCAACCGCTACACCGTGGTGGCGGGCGAGCACCCGATGGCGCGCTGGACCACGCTGTTCCGTGGCCCGCGCGGCTGGTTCCCGCTGCTCATGGGCGCAGTGTCGATCGCGGCCATCCCGTCGTGGGTCGGCGGGCTGGGGGTCGGGCTCGGTGACCTGATGGCGTCGATCACCGCCGTCGGCACCGGGGCGGCGTGGGCGACGGCGCTCATCGTGCTCTCCGGGTTGCTGGCCTGGTTCGGCGGCTACCAGCGGCTGGAGAAGGCGCAGACGGTCGTCGTCGGGTTCATGCTGATCGCGATCGCGATCAGCGTGGTGGTGCTGCAGCCGGACTGGCTCGCCGCGCTCGGCGGGCTGCTGCCGGGCGTCCCCGAGTACCACGGGTGGGTCGCCGGCGCGTACCCGGAGATCGCACAGCGGTCGGTGTGGCTCGAGCTCGCGGTGTACCTCGGCGCGATCGGCGGCGGCACCTACGACTACATCGGCTACGCGGGGATGCTGCGGGAGAAGAAGTGGGGCCTGCTGGGACGGCCCGACCAGGCGGGCATGGCCGAGCGGCTCGCGGCGCTGCCGCGGGGGTCGCGGCTGCCCCTGGCAGAGGACGCCGAGCAGGTCGCGCGGGCCAGGGCGTGGAGCAGGGCCCCGCTGGGGGACACCGTGCTGTCGTTCGCCGCGATCGTCGTCTTCGCGTCCATGTTCATGATCAACGGAGCGGCGCTGCTGGCGGAGGAGCAGATCGTCCCGGCGGGCAACGACACGCTCACGTTCCAGGCCCAGTTCCTCACCGCCGTGCACCCGACGCTCGAGTACCTCTACTACGTCGCGGTGTTCTTCGCGTTCTTCGGCTCGCTCTACGCGTTCTGGGAGCTCTACACCTACACCGCCTACGAGACGCTCTCCCCGGTCTTCGCCAGGGTGCGCGGGGCGGGGCCGCGCGGGACGCGGCCGTGGATGTACCTCTACATCCTGGTCGCGAGCCTCGCTCTGGTCTGGACGGTCGGTGAGCTGGTGGTGATCGTGACGCCCGCGTCGGTGCTCGGCGGGCTGCTCACCTCGGGCCTGTTCTGCCTGGCGATCGTCTGGACCGAGCACAAGGTCCTGCCCCCGGCCTACCGGCTGTCGCGGGCGGGCCGGTGGTGGGTCGTGCTGTCCGGGATCCTGCTGACCGTCCTCGGGGTGGTGTCGACGTGGCAGCTGTTCGCCTGAGTCACCCGGGTGCGGCCCTGGCCGCGGCCTGCTTCGCGGTGCTGTCGGTGTGGCGCTTCACCGACGGGGAGCCGCTGTGGGCGACCCTGTTCGCCGCGGTCGCGCTGGCGCACCTCGCGCCGGCGCTGCGCGGGGGTGGCGGCGCGCGCGTGCAGGCCGGCGCGGACGACCCGGCTCGGCGGGGGTGGGTGCGGCTCGCCGTGGCCAACCTCGCGCTGGCGTGTGCCGCGGTGTTCTGGTTCCCGCCGCTCGCGCTCGTGCTGGCCGCGCTGGGGGTGTACTCGGCGCACCGGGCCCGGGTCACGCATCATGATGCGCCCCAGCCCTCATCATGAAGCTACGATCGGCCCCGTGCGTACCACGGTCGACCTGGACGACGACGTCGCGGCGGCTGTGGAGCAGTTGCGGAAGGACCGAGGCCTCGGTGTCAGCGCGGCGCTCAACGAGTTGGCCCGTGCCGGTCTCGCCCACGGCGCCGTCCCGAAGCCGCGCTTCGTCCAACAGACGTCGTCCGGGGGCGCCCGCCTCGACCTCACCAACGTCGCCGACGTTCTGGATCTCCTGGACGGATCGACCGCGGGGTGATCGTCGATGTGAACGTCCTGCTCTTCGCCGAGGTCCGATCGAGCCCACACACGCACCCGCAGAGCGCTGGCTCACCGAGCCTTGAACGGTCCGGTGCGCATCGGCCTTCCGTGGCCGTCGTTGCTCGCCTTCGTCCGGATCAGGACGAATCCCCGCGCCTTCGAGCGGCCGTTGCCGCCCGATGAAGCCTGGGCACGGGGAGGGCGTGGCTGAACGACCCCGCCGCATGGGTGCCGGCTCCCGCTGAACGGCACGCGGACGTGCTCGGGCAGCTCATCACCGGGCACCAGCTCCGCTCGACGGCGATTCCCGACGTGCACCTGGCCGCGCTCGCCCTGGAGCACGGCGTCGGCGTGTGCTCCGCCGACACGGACTTCGCCCGGTTCGACGGCCTGCGCTGGTTCAACCCGCTGACCGGCTGACGTCTCACCGATGTGCGTTCCGCGGAACGCGGTTCACCGCAACCACGTTCCGCGGAGCGCACCGGCCGGTGGTCATCCGGCCCGGCGGGCCGTGCGGCGGCGCCCCGCACGGCGATCGTCGTGCCCAGCGATGCCGAGCCCGACGATCGGGAGCGCGAGCAGCCAGCCGCTGGCGCCGAAGCGCTCCGCGACCGACCGGCCGATGCCGAACCGGGCGTCCTCGCCCTCGCACGGCGCGTCGAGCGCCAGCAGGGCGGCGCGCAGCTTGTCGGTACTGCGCGGCGGCACGCCCGCGGTCGGGTGCTTGGTCGCCATCGTCGGGACGGCCCGGAGCGCGACGGCCACCACCCGAGCAGGACCCAGACCGATGGATGGAGGTTTCACGGGAGGACTGGTGGCGACAGCAGGACCGGCCGCGGCGACCAGGGGGATTGTTCGACGATCGCGAGAACGAGCGCCCTCGGCGCCTACCGCACCCGCCGACCGGAGCGGGCGAGCGTCGCGTTCAGTTCGCCGCCCAGCAGCAGGCCGAGGCTGAGCAGGTACACCCAGGTCATGACGATCACCCCGCCGCCGAACGCGCCGAGCACGGGATTTCCGCCGGCGACCACGGCCAGGTAGAGGTGGAAACCGAGGCTCGCGACGATCCACAGCACCGCCGTCGCGAGCGCCCCGGGCAGGCAGGCCCGCCACCCCGGGTGGTCGCTCGGGGCGAAGTGGAACAGCGCGGCGGCCCACAGCACGAGCCCGGCGAAGAGGACGGGCACGCGCAGCACGTCCCAGGCGAACGTGAAGACCGGGCCGAGGCCCACCAGATCGGCCAGGTCGGCGCCCTTGCCGAGGAAGGGGCCCACCACGAGGACGGCCAGTGCCAGGACCACGGCGACCATCGTGGCGACGCCCATGGCCAGGCCGAGGAGCCTGCGCCGTAGCCAGGACCGGCGCTCGGCGGTGTCGTAGGCCAGGTTCAGGGCGTTGATCACCACGCCGAAGGCGCCGGAGAGCGTCACGAGCGCGCCGAGCGTCGCGAAGGTGAGCAGGCTGCCCCGGCTCTCGGCGAAAAGCGCCTCCACCGACGCCACGGCGCCGGACGCCTCCTCGGTGAGCAGCAGGTCGAGCGCGCTCACGACCTGTTCCCGCGCGCCCGCGGCGAGGTCGGCGCCCACGAACACGTCGAGCACGCTCAGCAGGCCCGCCGCGATCAGCAGCCCGGGGAAGATGCTCAGCACCGCGAAGAACGCCGTCTCGGCGGCGAGCCCGAGCAGCCGGTCCTCGTTGCTCTCGGCGGCCACCCGGCGGACGACGGTCCAGAGCCGGCGCAGTATCCCGCGCCGGGCGAAGGCGATCCGTCGGAGCACGCGCGCTCCTCCCGGAGGCTCGGGAACGGGGTCGGCCCCGGACTACCCGCTCACGGCGCGCGAACCCCGCTGCGCGAACGGCACTTTCGCTCAAACCTAACCGGGGCTGCGCCCCAGCCCGACGAGCCATGCGGTGGTCGGTTTCCGGTTTCCGAGCAGGCTCACGCAGGGACCCGCGGTCACTGCGGCCGACCGCCACCACTCGCTACGCCTAGATATGTTGACCACGACGCGAAGTGCGTTTATGCAGGTCACGTGCGCTGTCGTTGCGCTGTGGAGCGAGCATGGAGCACATTACGCCCCTGAGTCTCGGCTCGCGATGGCCAAACTTGACTCGTTCTTACCGACTTCTTCGGTCCTAGCTCACCTAGCGCGCGAAAGCGCCGTTCGCGCAGTTCACAGCGGGGTCAACGGCACCGGCTCGGGCTGTTCGCACCTCGTCGTGACCGGCAGGCTCGCCTGCGCGTGCCCGGCCTCGAGCAGGGTCTGCATGACGTCGAGGACGTGCAGCGCCACCTCCGCCGACGCGCGGTGCGGCCGCCCGGCGGCGAGGGCATCGGCGAGGTCGAGCACCCCGACGCCGCGGGCCGCGTCGCGGTAGCCCGCCGCCGGCTCCAGCACCGTCCACCCGTCGTCCCCGCGGCGGCGCAGCTTCACGTCGCCGTCGAACCGGTTCGGGTCGGGCACCGACAGGGAGCCGTCCGCACCGTGCACCTCGATCCGCGGCTGGTCGGACCCGACCACGTCGAAGCTCGTGGTGATCGTGGTCATGGCCCCGGAGGTGTGCACGAGCACCCCCGTGACGTGCGTGTCGACCTCCACCGGGAACTCGGTGCCCGCCCGGTACCCCTTGCCGATCGTGCGGGTGGGCCGGGACCTCGTGGCCGCGCCCATCACCCGCTCCACCGGGCCGAGCAGGTGGATCAGCGAGGTGAAGTAGTACGGGCCCATGTCCAGCAGCGGGCCGCCACCCGCCAGGTAGTAGAACTCGGGGTCGGGATGCCACACCTCCGGTCCCGCCGAACTGAAGACGGCGGTCGCGGCGATCGGCGCGCCGATCCGCCCGTCCCGGACGGCGGCGGCCGCGGTCTGCGTCCCCGTGCCGAGCACGGTGTCGGGCGCGCAGCCGACCCGGCGCCCGTCCGCACCGGCGAGCACGCCGCGGGCCTCGGCGACCGTCATCGCGAGCGGCTTCTCGCCGTAGACGTGCTTGCCCGCGGCGAGCGCCGCCGTCGCCACCTCGGCGTGTGCGGCGGGGACCGTCAGGTTCAGGACGAGGTCCACGTCGTCGGCCGCGAGCAGCTCCTCGACGGGCACCGCACGGGCGTCGGGCGCGAGCGCGACGGCGGCGTCGGCGCGGGCCGGGTCGCGGTCGGCCAGCGCCGTGACCTGCAGCTCCGGTAGCCGCGCGAGCGTCGTCAGGTACGCCGCGCTGATCTTGCCCAGCCCGACTACGCCTACGTTCAGCGGCTCGCCCACAGCAGCCCCCGCTCGACGATGCTGCGGATCTCGGGCACGTCGAGATCCTCCGGCTTGTGACCCACGGTGCAGACGAAGATCCGTCCGGCCCCCCAGGTGCGCGTCCAGACCGCGGGGGAGACCACGGGCTCGCTCCACGGGTCGCCGGGCAGCGAGGCCGTCGTGGTGGTGGCGAGCACCTCGTTGGCCGGGTCGGTGAGCATCCAGTACTGCTCGGTGTGCAGCGTGACGGTCGAGATCCCGGCGACGATCGGGTGATCGGTCTTCTCGGGCACCACCTCGATGGTGTGGTCGACGAAGTCGCGCGGGTGGCAGGCGAACTGGCCGCCGGTCATCTGCAGGTAGTCGCTGGCGCTGCGGAACGCGTCGACGATCCCGCCGTGCCAGCCGGCGAGCCCGGCGCCGTTCTCGACGGCCCCGCGCAGCCCCGCGAGCTGCTCCTTGCTGATGGTGCCCATCGTCCAGCACTGGACGACCAGGTCGACGCGGCCCATCAGGTCGGCGTCGAGGTAGCTGTCGAGGGTGTCGGACAGCACGACCTCGTGGTCGGACTTCTCGAGGAACGGGACGAAGCTGTCGGTGGTCTCGACGGGGGAGTGGCCCTCCCAGCCGCCGCGCACCACGAGTGCGGTGGGCATGTTCGCTGATCAGCTCCCGGAACTGAAGGCGGCGTCGAACGACGCGGCGGACGGCTCGATCTTCGTGAGCGCGCGGACGAAGGCCAGCGCGTCGGGCGCGCCGTACAGCCGGTCCATACCGGCGTCCTCCCACTCGATCGAGATCGGCCCGTCGTAGCCGATCGCGTTGAGCATCCGGAAGACCGGCTCCCACGGCACGTCCCCGTGTCCGGTGGAGACGAATTCCCAGCCTCGGCGCGGGTCGCCCCACGGCAGGTGCGAGCCCAGCCGGCCGTTGCGGCCGTTCAGCTGCTTCGTCGCCTCCTTGCAGTCGACGTGGTAGATCCGGTCCTTGAAGTCCCACAGGAACCCGACGGGGTCGAGGTCCTGCCACACGAAGTGGCTCGGGTCGAAGTTCAGCCCGAACGCCTCGCGGTGCCCGATCGCCTCCAGCGTGCGCACCGTCGACCAGTAGTCGTAGGCGATCTCGCTGGGATGGACCTCGTGGGCGAAGCGGACGCCGACCTCGTCGAACACGTCGAGGATCGGGTGGAAGCGCTCGGCGAACTCGGCGTACCCACGCTCGATCATGGACTCGGGCACCGGCGGGAACATCGCGACCAGGTGCCAGATCGGCGAGCCGGTGAACCCGACGACGGTGTGCACACCGAGCTTCGCGGCGGCCCGGGCGGTGTCGGCGAGCTCGGTGGCGGCCCGCTGCCGCACGCCTTCCGCGTCGCCCTCGCCCCAGATCCGCGCGGGCAGGATCGCCTGGTGCCGCTCGTCGATGATCGCGTCGCAGACGGCCTGGCCGACGAGGTGGTTCGAGATCGCGTGCACGGCGAGCCCGTGCCGCTTCAGGATCTCGTGCCGCCCGGCGACGTAGTCGTCCTCCGCGAGGGCGCGGTGGACGTCGAAGTGGTCGCCCCAGCAGGCGATCTCCAGCCCGTCGTAACCCCACTCCGCGGCGAGCCGGCACACCTCCTCGAACGGCAGGTCGGCCCATTGGCCGGTGAACAGCGTGACCGGACGTGGCATGTCAGTCCCCCTCTGCGGCGGTACAGGCGATGGGCGTCCAGGTCGAGGACGCGGCGGCACTGCGTTCGACGGCGTCGAGCACCCGCTGCACCCGCAGCCCGTCGGCGAAGCTCGGCGCCGGGTCGGTGCCCGCCGCGATCGCCTCGACCATGTCCTTGGCCTGGTGGGTGAACGTGTGCTCGTAGCCCAGACCGTGGCCGGGCGGCCACCAGCCCGACAGGTACGGGTGATCGGGCTCGGTGGCGAGGATCCGGCGGAACCCGGCGTCCTCGGCCGGCCCGGTGCCGTCGAAGAACTGCAGCTCGTTCATCGACTCGAAGTCGAAGGCGAGGCTCCCGCGGGAGCCGTTGATCTCGATGCGCATGGCGTTCTTGCGCCCGAGCGCGAACCGGGTGGCCTCGAACGTGGCGACGGCGCCGCCGTCGAGCCGGGCGAGGAACAGGGCTGCGTCGTCGACGGTGACGTCACCCCGCTCGGTCCCGCCCGTGGCCGACAACCCCGCCGACGCGCTGGGGAGCGGCCGCTCCTTCACGAACGTCTCGGTCAGGGCGCTGACACCGGTGATGTGCTGCCCGGTGAGGAACTGGGCGAGGTCGACGATGTGCGAGCCGATGTCGCCGAGCGCGCCGGAGCCGGCCAGGTCCTTCTGGAGCCGCCAGACCAGCGGGAACTCCGGGTCGCTGATCCAGTCCTGCAGGTAGGCGGCGCGGACGTGGCGGATGTCGCCGATCCGCCCGTCGGCGACCAGTTGCCGGGCGAGCGCCAGCGCCGGCGTGCGCCGGTAGCTGTAGCCCACCATCGAGCGCACGCCCTGTGCCCTGGCGGCCTCGGCCGCCACCGTCATCCGCTCGGCGTCGGCGACCGTGTTGGCCAGCGGCTTCTCACACAGCACGTGCTTGCCCGCGGCGAGTGCCGCGAGCGCGATCTCGACGTGCGTGTCGCCCGGCGAGCAGATGTCGACGAGGTCGATGTCGTCACGCTCGACGAGGCGGCGCCAGTCGGTCTCGGTCGACTCCCAGCCGAGCCGGTCCGCGGCCTCGGCGAGGGCGGCTTCGTTGCGCCCGGCGATCGCCGCGGTGACCGGCCGCAGGGGGAGGTCGAACGCCCGGCCGACCGTGTGCCACGCCTGCGAGTGGGCCCGCCCCATGAACGCGTGCCCCACCATGCCGACGCGGATCTGCCCGTCCACTGCACCACATCCCGCACCTGAAGTTGCGCAATACTTGCGCCGCCAGGGCGCCGGGTGTCAGTGTCACAAGCTCGAGGACAAAGGTCAACGCCCGAAATTCGGCCAAGAAGTTGCGCAACTATCCTGCCTTCCGCCAGGATGGGGCATGCCGCGAACCACGCTCGCCGACATCGCGGCCGCCGCGGGCGTCACCGTGCCCACGGTGTCCAAGGTGCTCAACGGCCGCAGCGACGTCTCCGCGGGCACGCGCGCCCGGGTGCTGGACCTGCTGACCGCCGCGGGCTACGAGCGCCGCCGCCCCGCCGAGTCCGTCGCGCCCTCCGGGCTCGTGGAACTGGTGCTCGACGGCGTGGAGGGGTCGTGGGCCACCCGGGTGCTCGGCGGCGTGCAGCGCGCCGCCGCGGAGGCGGGCTCCGACGTGGTGGTGGTGTCGGTGCGCGACGAACGGGGCGACGGGCCCGACTGGGTCGAGCGGGTCGTCGCGCGCGGGGCGACCGGCGCCGTGCTCGCCCTCGTCGACCCGACGCCGGCGCAGCGCGACCGGCTCGCCGCGGCCGGGGTGCAACTGGTCGTCCTCGACCCCGGCGTCGAACCGGCACAGGGCCTGCCCAGCGTCGGCACCACGAACTGGGCCGGCGGCTACTCGGCGGTGGAGCACCTGGTGTCGCTCGGGCACGAGCGGGTGGCCGCGATCGGGGGGCGGGCCGACCAGCTCAACAGCCGTGCCCGGCTCGACGGCTACCGATCGGCGCTGGCCGCCGCGGGGGCGCGCGCCCGCGCGACCTGGGTGCGGCACTCGGACTGGACGCGGGCGGGCGGGCTCGCACAGGCCCGCGCCCTGCTGTCCGCGCGGGAGCGCCCGACCGCGGTGTTCGCCTGCTCCGACCGGCTGGCCCGCGGGGTGTACGAGGCCGCTGCCGAGCGGGGCCTGCGGATCCCCGACGACCTGAGCGTGGTCGGCTTCGACGACCTGCCCGAGGCGCTGTGGCTGGCCCCGCGGCTCACCACCGTGCGGCAGCCCGTGCGGGAGATGGCGGCCGAGGCGGTGCGGCTGCTGCTGCGCCTGACCCGGGGCGAACCCGCCCACGGCGACCGGGTGGAGCTGTCCACCACCCTCGTCGTGCGGGACAGCACAGCGCCGCCGAGCTGACCACCGCTCCGGCCCGCTAATGATACGCGTCAGGTATGATTGGTGTATGAGCAGCACGACCCGGATCACCATCAGCGTCCCCGAGCAGGTCGCGGCCAAGGCGCAGCGTGCCGTCGAGTCCGGGCACGCCGAGAGTGTCTCGGGGTACTTCACGGAACTCGCCGAGCGGGAACCGGACTGGGCCGAGACGCGCGCGGTACTGGACGAAATGATTGCGGACGCGGGTGGGATCTCGGAGGCGGACCGCCGGTGGGCCCGGTCCGTGCTCGGCGATGCCGACCCCGCATGACGGTGCTCGTGCTCGACACCGGAGCCCTGATCGCGCTCGAGCGCCGTGATCGGCGCATGCTGGCAGTGGCCGACGAGTTGTACGCGAGCCGGCGCACCGCGTTCGTGCCGGCCGGCGTCGTCGCTCAGTGCTGGCGCGGGTCGCCTCGTCAGCACGCGGTGATGCGGCTGATCCGAGCCCGCGCCGTGCGCGTCGACCCGCTCTCCGAGGAGGTCGCCTACCAGCTGGGATCGCTGCTCGGTGCGTCCGGGGCCGCGGACGTCACCGACGCGCACGTCGCATGGCTGGCCCGGAGGCTGCGGGCGAAGGTCGTCACGTCCGATCCTGACGACATCCGGGCGCTCGACGCCGGTCTCGACATCGTCGTCGTCTGAGGACGAGGTCGCCGGTCATCGCCGGTCAATCCAGCGGGCGCACGCCGAGCACGACCACGTCGGGCTCGCCGCGCGCGACCGGCACCTCCCGTACCTCGACGTCGGCGAAGTGCCGGGCCAGTCGTTCCTCGAGCACGGGGGATCGGGCGGCGCTCCAGATCGCCAGCACCCCGCCCGGGGACAGCGCCCGGGCCGCGGCGGCCAGCCCGCCGTCGTCGTAGAGCCTGCGGTTGCCGGGGGTGACGACCCAGTCCGGCCCGTTGTCGACGTCGAGGCAGATCGCGTCGAAGGACGCGGCGCCGGCGTCGGCGATCAGCTCCACGGCGTCGGCCTCGTGCACCCGGACGCGCGGGTCGCGCAGCGCGTCGCCGTGCAGGGGGGCGAGCGGGCCGAGGTTCCAGCGCAGCACGGCCGGTTCGCGCTCGACGACCGTGACCGCACCGACCGCCCGGTGGGCGAGCGCCGCCGCGAGGGAGAACCCGACCCCGAGACCCGCGATCAGCATGCGGCCCGGCGGTGGTGTGCGCTCCGCGGCCGCCGTGACGAGCAGCCGCTCCGAGGCGCCGCCGCGGGTGTCCATGAGGAACACCCCGTTGGCGACGATCTCGTGGTGCCCCCCGCGGCGCAGCAGCACGAGCTCGCCGCAGTGTCCCGCCGTCCGTTCGACGATCTCCGCGTCGTCCACGCCGGAAGTCTGCCGCCCCGTGCTCCGGGGGCCGGCACGTCCGGCATCGGCGCGCCGTCGCGGCTCCCGTCGCGGTCAGCGGCCGCGACCGGAGAAGGCGTCCCGCATCCGGTCCACCAGCCCGGTGAAGGAGTTCATGACGTTGCCGGGGGGCGTGTCCGGCGCGTCGGGGTGCGGACGGGTGGGCGCCACCTTCTTCGCGGCCTCGATCATGCTGCCCATCCGGTTGGTCCCCTCGAGCCCCGCGGCTGTGGTGAGCCGCGGCAGCAGCATCGACTCCTCGTCGTGGACGTGCTCGCGGATCTCGGTCATCAGCTGACGCAGCAGCGGCTCGAACTCGGGGTTTTCTGCGTCCAGGCCGTGCAGCCGGTCCATGGTGCGCTCGGCCTCGGCGTGCTCGGCGAGCTCCCGGTCGGCGGTCTCGTCCCCGTCGGGGAGGAGCTTGCGCGCCGCGGGGTAGAGGAGCTGTTCCTCGGCGACGGAGTGCCGCACCAGCTCGATGATCACCTTGTCGACGAGTGCCCGGCGGTCGGCCGGCTCCGGCACGCCCTGCTCGAGCTCGCGGAACATCTGCTCGACCTCGCGGTGATCGGTGACGATCGCGTCCATCAGCTTGTTGCTCTGGTCCTTGCCGGGCATTGCGTGGTCCACGGGAGCTTCTCCTCTACGTCGCTGATCCGGGGCCGGTTACCCGGATCGGTCGTGCACAACCGCTGCCGATCGAAGTCGGCCCGGTGGGGCCGGATGGCGGCCCGCCGAGGACGTGACGAGGCCCAGGGAGGACGTGCGGGGCGGTGAGCCTGGGCACCAGTGCGTCGGCGACGGCCGGCGCTCAACGAGGAGGCGCGATGTTCTACCACGTCCAGACGCTGCAGTTCGAGGCCAAACCCGACGGCCCGGACCCCGCGTTCGCCCGCCGCCTGCAGGAGGTGCTCGGCGGCAAGTGGGGCGAGCTGACGGTGGCGCTGCAGTACCTCCAGCAGGGCTGGAACTGTCGGCTCCCCGGCAAGTACAAGGACATGCTGCTGGGCATCGGCACGGAGGAGCTGGCCCACGTCGAGATGCTGTGTGTGATGATCGCGCGGCTGAACGAGGGCGCGCCGCTGACGGTGCAGGAGGCGGCGGCGAACAGCAACCCGGCGCTGGCCGCGATCTACGGCGGCTCCAACACCCAGCACATGATCGCCAACGGTGGTGGCGCCTACTTCCAGGACAGCATGGGCGTGCCGTGGGTGGGCGCCTACACCACGTCGTCGGGCAACCTGATGGCCGACTTCCACCTCAATGCCACCGCCGAGATGCAGGGCCGGCTGCAGGTCGCCCGGCTCTACAACATGACCGACGACCCGGGCGTCAAGGAGATGCTGCGGTTCAACCTCGCCCGCGACCACATGCACCAGCAGCAGTGGCTGGCCGCGATCGAGCAGCTCAAGGAGGACGGACTGGGAGGCCTGCCGGTGCCCGAGGCGTACCCGAACGAGTCGGAGCAGGACCTGAACAACGTCAACAACTACATGAACTGCAGCGACGGCCCGGAGGCCGGCAACGGCCGCTGGGCGCGTGGGCCGATGCCCGACGGCAGCGGCCGCGAGTTCACCTACGAGGAGAACCCGCGCCCCCAGAGCGACGACCGCCAGCAGCTGCAGCCCGGCGACCCGCGCCTGTTCGGCACGCTGCCGCCGGACATGCAGCCGCTCGCCCAGGAGTCGACGAAGAGCAGCTGACGAGTCCCGAAGAACCGCAGCACGGTGGCTCTACTGCGGTACCACCGTAGGAAAGCCACCTTGCTGGGGCCGATCGTGGGTGATCTCGTCACGGGCCGAGGAGCAGGCGGGCCACCTCCAGCCCGGCGAGCAGCATCACCACACCGGCCGCGACGAGGACGGCGTCGCCGCTCGGGCCGGGATGGCCACCGGTGAGAGCGGCTCCCCAACGGGCACCGCGGCGCCTGCCGCGGACCAGCAGGAGGACGCAGCCGAGAGCGCCCGCACCGGCGAGGACGAGGGCTACGGCGCCCAGCCGCTCTGCGGTGATGCGCCCGATGACGATCGCGGCCGTGCCCAGCGCCGCCGCCGTCCGTTCCCAGGCCAGCCCGGTGCGCTCGGCCTGCGCGCCCCGGTCCCGGGACGCGCTCATGGCGCGGACAGGGCCGCGGCGATGACGCCGCCCGCCACCGCGACGAGCAGCACCGCGAGCAGCGGCACCACCGTCCCACCGGGCAGCGGCCGTTCCTCCCGCAGCGCTCGTTCGGCGACGGCCCACCGCAGCGCAGCCACCACCGGCAGCACGAGCCCGGCGAGCCCCAGCGCCACGGCCAGTGCGGTGCGCAGGCGGGGGTCGGCGGGGACGCGCAGCGCGTCGACCGCGACCGCTGCCGCCAGCAGGGCGAGCGCCGTGCGGATCCACGCGAGGAACGTGCGTTCGTTGGCGAGGCTGAACCGGGGGTCCGGCTCGGAGCCCGCCGTGTAGACCCAGCGGGGCCGCCGCCGCTCCGTCACGTGTCGTTCCCGAGCGCGTGGGCGCGGCGCCGGTCGAGCTCGGCCTCCATGTTGGTCACGTCGCGAGCGTAGGGCCGGTACAGGAGGCCCAGGAAAGCGCCATTGAGTGTCATCAGCCCCACGACGAGCCACAGGAACACCGCCTGCAGACCGATCGCCTCGGCGAGGAACCCGGCCAGCAGCGTGTAGACGGCGAACCCGAGCGACTCCACGACGGAGACGTACACCGCGAACGCGGCGCCGCGCAGCTCGGGCGGCACAACCGACATGACCAGCGGCCGGTTGACGCCCGGGTTGAGTCCCATCGCGAAGCCCATTAGCCCGAACATCACCAGGAAAGGCCAGATCGCGTTCCACCCGACCTGGGTGCCGAAGTAGGCGAAGACGGCGAAGAGCACCTGGGCGACCTGCAGGAACGCGATGCGCCCCCGCAGCGGGCTGCGGGCGTGCATCCGGTCCGCGATCTGCCCGCCCGCGAAGGTCCCGGCCAGGTAGCCGATCCCGAACGGGGCGAGGACGGCGGCGGCGACGGCGTTGTCGAACCCGAACGCGTCCACGAGCAGTACCACGCCGAACGCCCCGACGAGCAGGTGACTGCTCAGCAGGCGGGAGATCAGGAGCAACACATAGCTGCGGATGCCGAAGAGCGATCGGACCTTCGCCCAGGTCACCCTCGACTCGCGGTCGCGCGCCTCCTGGGTCAGGTCGCTCAGCTGGGCCTCCGCCGCGCCGGTGCCGGGGTCGCGGTAGAACGCCCAGATGAGCAGGCCGAACACGACGTTGAGGCCACCGGCGATGAAGAAGCCGTAGCGCCAGCCGTCCTCGACCCTGGCGAGCTGCCCGATCAGCGGGGCGAGCACGGCGGCGCCCGCGGCGATGCCGCCGTAGAGCCACCCGACGGCGCGGCCGCGCTTGGCGTCGTCGAACGAGTCGCCGATGATCTCCGGGACGATCGCGTGGCCTGCGGCGGCGCCCGCGGCGGAGATCGTGTACAGGATGACCAGCTGCGTGAAGTTCTGCGCCAGGCCGGCCAGGATCGCCCAGATCCCCCAGAACCCGGTGGCGATCACGAGCACCGCCTTGTGGCTCGTGCGGCGGGCGAGCCACACCCACCCCGGGCCGGCCACCACGCCGATCAGGCGGGCGGCGGCGGTGAGGATGCCCAGCGCGCCGAGGGAGAGCCCGAGGCTCGCCCGGATCACCGGGAACAGACCGGAGATCATGCTGGACTCGCCGCCGTCGACGAGCATCGAGCCGCCGAGGACGGTGAGGTTGCGGCCGCGGCCGCGGGCGCTCGGGGTGGAGGGCTTCGCGGGCGGGATGGGGTCGGCCGGGACGGCCTGCTCCGTGGACATCGTTGTCTCCTCGTGGCGGGAGGCGTTTCCGGGCAGGGGCCACCGGCCCGGCGGCCTCCCTGGTCCGTCGGGTCGGTGGTGGGGTGCGGTCAGACCGCGGTGGTGGTCTCCTGCAGCTCGGGGTCGAGCGCGGCGAGGTCGTCGGCGATCGCGCGCAGCAGCGCAGCGGGCAACAGCCCGACGGTCATCGCGGCGAGCTGCAGCAGGGGCAGCGCCCCGGCGAACCCGGCGATCGGCCCGCCGACCAGCGCGGCGGCGTGCCGGTCGAGCACCTCCCTGGCCCGGTCGTCGGCGAGGAGGTCCCGCAGCGGGGTGGTGACGCCGAGTCGGGACGCGGGGAACGACGAGGCGGGCGGCACGGGCTCGGTCGCCGCCTCCGCCTGGGCCCGCTGCGCCCGAACCAGCAGGTGCTCGGTGCCGATCGGGCCGTCGGCGGGCAGCCCGAGGCGGGCGAACTGGTCGGCGGGGGCGTCGGTGGCCACCAGCAGGTCGCGCAGCGCGGTGGCGAGCCGCTGCTCGAGCGCGTCGTCGACGAGCGGATGCTGCTGGTCGGGGTCGGTGGCGAGGTCGAACAGCAGCGACCCGAACGTCCACGGGTTGACCCAGCTGGTGGCGGGCACCCGCAGCAGCGGCACCCCCTTGGTGAACGCGAACGGCTCGGCGAGCTCGGCCTGCGCGAGCGCCGCGGTGCTGAAGTGCCCGACCATGTGCGTGGGCATCAGGGTGTGCTCGTGCAGCGGCTGGTTCGCGGGATCGCGGGGCGCGCGCATGTAGACGTAGCGCCCGTCGGTGACGCAGACGTGGCCGCCGAAGATGCCGAACAGGGCGGCGTCGCGCCCGCCCGTGGTCTCGGCGACCGGCAGGGGAGCGCCCTGCATGTCCGGCGTGGGCGCGACGCCGAAGAAGTCGAGGAGCGTGGGCGCGAAGTCGATCGTCTGCACCAGCTCGGCCCGGCGTTCCCCGCCGCGCGGGCTGCGCGGGTCCCACACGAACAGCGGCGTGTGGATCGTCTCGTCGTACCAGGGCTGCACGTTCTTGCCGAACCAGCCGTGCTCGCCGAGCAGGAAGCCGTGGTCGGTGCAGACGATGAGCAGGGTGTCGTCCCACATGTCGTGGGCGTCCATCGCGTCGAGGACGCGCCCCAGCGACTGGTCGCACATGGTCAGCAGGGCGGCGTACTCCAGCCGGGCGTGCTCGACGGTCCCCGCGTCCTGGGTGACCTTGCCGTAGTCGGGCCAGTCGAAGTGCGGGCCGGCGTGGTCGTGCGGGTAGTGCGCCTTGTGGTCGGCGTAGCTGAAGAACGGCTCGTGCGGGTCGAACGTCTCGATCTGCAGGAACCACCGATCGGCGTCGGCGTTGGTGGCGAGGAACTCCAGGCCGGCGTCGAACGTGCGGGTCTGCGGGTGGTCGGCCTCGTCGGCGAGGTAGCCACGGTTGATCCAGTCCTGGCGCCACAGGTCGTGCTTGAGGGCCTTGAGGTCCTCCGGCGGGTGCGGGTCGGCGACGTGGCCCTTCCACTTGTCGCCCTCCTGCCCGCGGAAGAACTCGAAGCTGGAGTAGCGGGTGTGGTAGGTGGCCCCGCCGTCCTCCCAGTAGTGCTGGTGGTCGCTGACGAGATGGGTGTACACGCCGCTGCGACGCAGGATCTCCGGCATCGAGTCGTCGAACGGCTCCAGCGGCCCCCAGGAGCGGTGCAGGAAGTTGTAGCGGCCCGAGTGCAGCTCGCGGCGCGCCGGCATGCACGGCATGCTGCCGCCGTAGCAGTTGTCGAACGTGACGCTGCGCTGCGCGAGCCGCGCGAAGTTCGGGGCGTGCACCCGGTCGCAGCCGTACGGCGGCAGCATCCGCCGGTTGAGGCTGTCGAACATGACCATGATCGCCCGCATCAGGCGCCGTCCCCTTCCAGACGCCGCAGCGTCGACTCGAGCCAGTCCATCCAGTGGTCGACGGCGTCGCGGCCGTAGCCGTGGGTCAGGTCGACGGCGAGCTGCGTGCGCTCCGGGTCGAGCTCGGGGATCGGGTCCTCGAGGTGCACCGTAAGGTCGCGGCCGCGGCTCCCGGCCACCTGGTTGCGCCGGTAGACCAGCTCGGTCTTCACCAGCTCGATCGCGGCGTCCCGGTCCAGCGCCGCCGTGAACAGGAAGCGCGCGCTGAAGTCCGGGTCGGAAAACCGGCTCGTCGGCTCGTACGGGCCCCGCACCCACTCCAGGAGCACGCGACGGCCCTCCGTGGTGAGCCGGTACACCTTCGCGTCCGGCCTGCCCTCCCGCGGGTCGACCTCGAACTCGACCCACCCGTCGTCGACCATCCGGCCGAGCAGCCGGTAGATCTGGCTCAGGTGCACCCGCGAGCGCAGGAACCGGCCCTCGGTCTCCAGCCACTGCCGGATCGCGTAACCGCTGTACGGGCGCATGGAGAGCAGGCCCAACAGCACGTGCTCGAACTTCAACCGTCCACTCCTATGTGAATCTGCACCTAGGTGAAAAGTGTTGTACGGTCTGCTCGAGCCGCTTGTCAAGGAGGTGACGGGCATGGGGGAGTGCTGTGGCGGTACCCGCGCCGGCATGCCCGATCCCGCGCCGGTGCGGCCGGCGGCCCGGCCCCCGGTGCACGACGACGTGGCCGTTCCGGCCGGGGTCTTCGCGATGGGCGACCATTTCTGCGAGGGCTACCCGGCCGACGGCGAGACGCCGGTGCACGAGGTCGAACTGCCCGCGTTCCGGATCGACCGCACGCCGGTCACGGTGGCGGCGTTCGCGTCGTTCGTCGCCGACACCGGCTACCGGACCGAGGCCGAACGGGCCGGCTCGTCCGCGGTGTTCCACCTCGCGGTCGCGGCCCGGCGCGAGCACGTGCTCGGCGCGTCACCGGCGGCCCCGTGGTGGCTGGAGGTGGCGGGCGCGGGCTGGCGGCGTCCCTACGGCCCGCTCACCGACCCCACCGGGCTGGACGACCACCCCGTCGTCCACGTCTCCTGGCACGACGCCATGGCCTACTGCACGTGGGCGGGCCGGAGGCTGCCGACGGAGGCCGAATGGGAGTACGCAGCCCGCGGCGGGGCCGCCGGGCGCCGCTTCCCCTGGGGCGACGAGCTCACCCCCGACGGGCAGTGGCACTGCAACATCTGGCAGGGCCGGTTCCCCACCCGCAACACCGGCGAGGACGGGTGGTTCGCCACCGCGCCCGCCGACAGCTACCCGCCCAACGGCTACGACCTGCACGGCGCGAGCGGCAACGTCTGGGAGTGGTGTGCAGACCGGTTCTCCCCGACCTACTACGCGGAGTCACCCCGGTCGGCGCCACCGGGGCCGTCGACGGGGGAGCGCCGCGTCATGCGCGGCGGCTCGTACCTGTGCCACGACTCCTACTGCCACCGCTACCGGGTCAGCGCCCGCAGCGCGAACACGCCCGGGTCGAGCAGCGGGAACTGCGGCTTCCGCACCGCGGCCACCTGAGCCGTGGCCAGCTACCCGCCAGCTTCTGCCCCTGCTCGATCACCGTGATGACCGACAGCACGCC
The DNA here is from genome assembly GCF_019396355.1 of Pseudonocardia nigra. Lineage (GTDB taxonomy): Bacteria > Actinomycetota > Actinomycetes > Mycobacteriales > Pseudonocardiaceae > Pseudonocardia > Pseudonocardia nigra. The sequence goes on along the minus strand of NZ_JAHKRK010000002.1, from coordinate 105,098 downwards.
GAACAGCAGGATGGACCACACCAGTGCGGCGATCCGGTAGGAGCGGATCTTCAGTGGCGCGGGCAACGCCCGCCGGTTGAGGACCAGCAGCAGGATCGAGTAGATGAACATCATCCCGCCACCGACGCAGGCCGAGATCACCAGCAGGACGAGCGGCTGGTCGAGGCCGGCCAGGAGCACGACGATCCCGATCAGCACCAGGCCCCACACCAGCGCGAAGTAGATCTTGCTCTCGCTGATCGTGGAGTTGCGCAGGTACGAGGTCTTGAGCTGGTCGGCCGCGAGCCTGCTGGTGTAGTCGACGATGCCCATGGCGGCCGCGAGGAGGGAGAAGGCGCCGATGACGAGGAAGAGCGCCCCGAACCAGGGACCCACGGTGTCACCGAGCACCTGCGCCTCGATGTCGAGGAAGCCGATGCCGTTGGGGACGTCGTCGCGGCCGAACACGGTGGACGCGGCGAGCATCGACATGAACGCGATCGTGAACACCGTGATGACCGGGACCGTGAGCATCTGCTCCCAGTTGGCGAACCGCCACCAGCGGCGCCACCGCGAGAGGTTCTCCTCGTCGGTCTCGAACACGAAGCCGGTCGAGGGAGCCGCCTCCTCCTGACCCGTCACGGGGCTCACCAGCCGCGGGATGTGGGCGCCCATGCCGAAGCCCTTGTCGCGGATCCAGTTGCTCTGACACAGGTTCTGCCCGCCGCCGGCTCCGGCGAAGACGACGGCCCCGAGCACGAGTGCGAACCCGAGCTCCTCGGCCGGTACCTGACCGAAGCTCGTCACGGCGCTCGGCAGGCTCTGCCAGGTGGCGGCGGTGATGGCGAAGACGGCGGCGATGACGACGAACACGACGATCGCCGCGACCTTCAGGAAGATCACGCGCTCGACCACGATGTAGACCACCGGCGCGAGCGTCAGCGCCGCCCCGATCACGAGCAGCATGACGATCGCGATGAGGTTGACGTCGCCGCCGCCGAAGAGGTAGGTGAACAACGCCGCGGAGCTCGTCGCCCAGCCGGGCCACAGGTTCGCGAAGTAGGTCATCACCACGAAGACGAGGCCCCAGTGCCGCCACATCCGGCTGAACCCGGTCAGCGCGGTCTCGCCGGTGGCGAGGGTGTAGCGCTCGATCTCCATGTTGATGAACCACTGGGTCAGCACGCCCACCGCTGCGCCCCAGAGGAAGACCAGGCCGATCTGTGAGGCGATGTAGGGCCAGAGGATGAACTCGCCGGACGCCAGCCCGATCCCGGCGCCGACGACACCGGGTCCGATGATCTTCCAGGTCTGCACGGGTGGCTCGGGCAGGTCCCGGACCGCGACCGCGGGAAGATGTTTGCTGGGCAGCGCGAAGCCGCTCCGGCCGGCATTCGGGTTCGTCGGTGTCGCCATCGGTCCCTGTCCCTCCCGCAAAAGCCGGGTCGGCGCGTCACGGCGGCCGGCAGCGGCTTTGCGTGTGACCTTGTGCCACCCCGGACGATGCACGTCAGTCAAGGGCTCGCGCGCCGGGCCGTCAACACCGGGCCGGCATGACACGGTCACGATCGGGCAAACCCCGATCGGGCCGACAGAGGGAGCGAACGCCGTGAGGATCGTCGAGCTGGAGACCGTCCGCACACCGATGCACCCCAACCTGCTCTTCGTCGAGCTGCGGACCGACGACGGCCTGGTCGGGCTCGGTGAGGCGTTCAACGGCGTCCCCGCCGTGGACGCCTACCTGCACGAGACGGCCGAGGTCCTGTTTGCGATGCCGGACGTGTCGCCGGAGCTCTGCGCGCGGACCCTCACCCCCTACATGGGCTTCCAGGGAGCGGGAGCCGAGACCCGCGGGAACGGCGCGATCGACTTCGCGCTGTGGGACCTGCTCGGCAAGGCCGCCGGGCTGCCGCTCACCCGGCTGCTGGGTGGGCCCGTCCGCACGCCGATGCCCGTCTACAACACCTGTGCCGGCTTGGGCTACATCCGCGACGCCGCACGCCAGTCGTCCGACAACTGGGGGCTGCTCCCGGACCAGGGGTCGTCGGCGCAGCTGCCGCCCACCGAGAACCTGGAGGATCTCGACGGCTTCCTCCGGAGGCCGCGTGAGCTCGCCCGGTCGCTGTGGGACGAAGGCATCCGCGGCATGAAGATCTGGCCGTTCGACCTGGAGGCCGAGCGCACCAACGGCACGGACATCTCCGCCGACGCGCTCGCCGAGGCCATCGGCATCGTGGAGGCGGTCCGCGAGGAGGTCGGGCTCGGGATGTCACTCATGATCGAGCTGCACGGCCTGTGGCACCGCCCGGCCGCCGAGAAGATCATGCAGGCACTCGTCCCGTACCAGCCCTACTGGGTGGAGGACCCGCTCCGGTCCGACGCCACCGACGCCTTCGCCCGGCTCGCCGCGAACGTCGACCTGCCGATCGCCACCGGCGAGACCTGCGTCGGCAGGCGCGGGTTCCAGCCGCTGCTCGAGTCCGGAGCCGTCGACGTCGCCACGATGGACCTCCAGTGGACCGGCGGCCTGACCGAGGCCCGCAAGATCGCCACGATGGCCGACGCCTACGCGGTCCCCGTCGCCCCGCACGACTGCACCGGCCCGGTCACGCTGGCCTGCTCGACCCACCTCGTGACCAGCCAGCCGAACGGGCTCGTCCAGGAGACGGTGCGCGCGTTCCTCCGCACCTGGTACCGCGAGCTCGTCGTCGGGGTGCCGGTCGTCGAGGACGGCCACATCTCGCCCGGTGGCGAGCCGGGCCACGGCGTCAGACTCCGGGAGGACCTCCCTCCCGACACGTGGGTGCGCCGGGTGTCGCGTGCCCATTCGCCGCCCTGACGGCGAAGGGGCCCGCAGCACCGCGGTCGGTGCTGCGGGCCCCCGCTGCCCTCACTCCCGGCCGGGTGCCTCCGGTCCGAGCCACACATTGCGCATGTCCCGCTGGCCGTACTCCGGGTGCGGGTAGGCCCCGTGCACGTGCGGTGCCGTGAGCGTCTGGCTGTCGTAGACGTAGAGCGGCACCGGGTTGGAGACGTTCTCGACGATGTAGCGCTGGATGTCGAGCAGCGCCTGCTCCCGCGCGGCCTCGTCGAGCATGCCCCGCTGCTCGGTGATCATGCGGTCGAGTTCGGGGTCGTTGATGCCGTACCAGTTGCGGGCCCCGTCGGAGGCCCACTCGGTGCTGAGGAACTCGTCGGCCGACAGCATCGGGGTCTGCAGGCCGAAGCCCAGCTGGTAGTTCTGCTTCGCCCAGCTCTCGGTGAAGTACGTGGCATAGTCCTGCACGTCCAGCTCGACCTGGATGCCGACCTTGGCGAGGTCCTGCTGCGCCCACTGGGCCTCGCGCACGACCGTCTCGCCGTAGCCGTCGGTGAGGATCATCCGGACGCTGAACCCGTCGGGGAAGCCGGCCTCGGCCAGCAGTTGCTTGGCCCGCTCCGGGTCGTAGGGCTGCAGCTCCGCGCTGCGCTCCGCGGGGAGCCCGCCGAACAGCGTGGGCGTCACCGGGCCGGTGAGGGAGCCACCGGAGCGGATCGCCGACATCATCCCCTCCCGGTCGATGGCCAGCGCGACGGCGCGACGCACCCGCGGGTCGTCGAACGGCTCGGCCTCCTGGTTCATGTAGATCCGCACCTGGGTCAGGCCCTGCTCCTCCCGGAGGAAGAGCCCCGGGTTCTCCGCGAGGAGCCGCTCGACCTGCGCCTTGTCCGTCGACAGCGCGCTGAGGAAGTCGATCTGGCCGGTGCGCAGCGCCGCAATGGCCGCGGCCTGGTCCGGCACGATCGAGACGTGCATGCCGTCCAGGTAGGGCTTGCCCTCCTCGTAGTAGTTCGGGTGGGCGGTGAGCACGCGCTCGCGGTCGCGCTCCCACGTCTCGAGGACGAACGGGCCGGTCCCGATGGCCTGCGTGGAGACGTCGAACTCCCCGCGGGTCGCCTCACACGGCAGGATCCACATGAAGTGGTTGGCCAGGTTGGTGTCGAACTCCGCGTACGGCTCGCTCAGCCGGAACTCCACGGTGTAGGGGTCGGGAGCGGTGATCTCCTCCACCATGCTGATCAGGTTGAGCTGGTGCCCGGGCAGCTCCCGGATGCGCTGCATGGTGCACAGCACGTCGTCGGCGGTGAACTCGCGCCCGTTGACCGGCGCCACGTCGTGGAACCGGACGCCTTCACGCAGCTGGAACGTCCAGGTGCGCCCGTCCTCCGAGGTCTCCCAGCTCTCGGCGAGATCGCCCTCCAGCTCGGAGGAGCCGTAGGGGATGTCGGGGCCGGTCTTGTAGTCGACCAGCTTGCTGTAGGTGGCGCCGACCGCGACGTGGGTGTTGAACGACGACTGGGCGTGCGGGTCGAGGGAGCGGGCGTCCGACGGCAGCGCATAGCGGAAGATCCCGCCCGGCTGCGGCGGGCCGGCGTCCTGCTGCGGAGCGGCCCCGGACAGTGCGGGCTCCCCTCCCGGTGGTGAGAAGCAGGCGCTGCCGAGCAGCGCCACGGCGATGAGCGTGACGACGAGCTGGAGACGGGTCCTCATCTGGGCTCCTGGTGCTCAGCGGAGTCGGGGGACTTACTTCCTGGGGCCTTGCTTCGGGTCGAAGAAGTCGCGCAGCGCGTCGCCGAGCAGGTTGAAGGCGAGGACGGCCACGGTGAGGACGCCGCCGGGGAACACGACCATCCACGGGGCGATCTCCATGTACCGCGAGCCCTCGCTGAGCATGGCGCCCCAGGAGGGGGTGGGCGGCGGGGTGCCGATCCCGAGGAAGCTCAGTGCGGACTCGGCGATGATGACGATGGCGAACAGCAGGCTCGTCACGACGAGCAGCGGGGCCATGAGGTTGGGCAGGCCGTGCCGGCGCAGGATGCGCCACGTGCTGCAGCCGCTGGCCTTCGCCGACTCGATGTAGAGCTCCTCGCGGATCCGCAGCATCTCGCCACGGGCCACGCGGTTGAACGAGGGGATGACGAGCAGGCTCAGCGCGATGATCGTGTTCCGCACGCTCGGGCCGAGCAGCGCGGCGATGAACAGCAGCAGCACGATCCCGGGAATGGCCATCAGGGTGTCCATCACCCGCTGCAGTGCGGTGTCGATCCAGCTGCCGCCGAAGTAGCCCGACAGCACCCCGATCGCGATCCCGGCGGCGCCGCCCGCGGCGAGCGTCGCCACCGAGACCAGCAGCGAGGTGCGGGCCCCGTAGAGCACGCGGCTGAAGATGTCGCGGCCGAGGTCGTCGGTGCCCATGAGGAACTGCGCGTTCGGCAGCTGCAGGAAGTGCTCGCGCTGCTGGGCCACCGGGTCGTAGGGCGCGATCACCGGGGCGAGGATCGCCGCCAGCACGAACAGGGTGATCAGGGCGAGTGCCACCGCGCCCAGCGGCTGCGTGCGCACCAGCCTGCCCAGGCTGCGGTTGCCCGTCCTGCGACGTCCGACGGGGGCGGCGGCCGCGGGTGCGCGGCCGGCGAGTCCGAGCTCACTCATGATCGGTCTCCCTCCTCACGCGTACCGGATCCGCGGGTCGATCACGCCGTAGAGCAGGTCGACCACGAGGTTGACCAGCACGAACACGGCGCCGTAGACGACCACGCAGCCCAGCACGACCGGGTAGTCCCGCAGCTGCACCGACTCGAAGATCAGCATGCCCATCCCGGGGATGGCGAAGATCGACTCGAGGATGACGGTGCCGCCGAGGATGCCGCCGACCTGCAGGCCGATCAGGGTGAACACCGGCACGAGCGAGTTGCGCACGGCGTGGGTGAACACGATGCGCTCCGATGCGCCCTTGGCCCGCACGGTGCGCACGAACGGCGACCGCAGCACCTCCAGCAGCGATGAGCGCAGCATCCGGGCGATCGCCGCCATGCCGGCCACGCCCAGGGCGATCGCCGGCAGCGCCATGTGCACGAGGTTGCTGCCGAGATCCTCGGTCGGGGTGCGGTACACCAGCGGCGGCGACCAGCCGAACCACAGCGCGAGGTAGGTGACCAGGAGCAGGCCCAGCCAGAAGTTCGGGATCGACAGCCCGGCGACGGACACGACCCGCAGGCTCTGGTCGAGCCAGCTGTTCTGCCGGATCGCCGCGAGCAGCCCGAGCGGCACCCCGGCGAGGATGCTCACGAGGATGGCCATCACCCCGAGCTGCAGCGTGATCGGCAGCCGCTCGGCGATGAGCGCGGTGACCGGTTCCTGGCTCTGGAACGACGTGCCGAAGTCGCCGCGGAACGCGTCGGCGACGAACGTGCCGAGCTGGGTGAGCAGGGGCTGGTCCAGGCCCAGCTGCGCGGCGAGCTCGGCCACCTGCTCCTCGCTGACGCCGGGTGCGTCGGCCAGCTGCAGCCGCACGGCGTCACCGGGGATGAGCCGCAGCGTGAGGAACACGAACACGGTGACGAGCGCGACGACGAGCAGGCCGTAGAGCGCGCGCCGGAGGACGTACTCAGCCACGGTCGGCTCCCGTCAGCAGGTGGCACGACGCGAGGCGGTCCGGTCCCGCCGCGACCGACTCCGGCGCCGTGGTGCGGCACAGGTCGAACGCCGACGGGCAGCGCGTGTGGAACCGGCAGCCCGGCGGGGGAGCGCTCGGGCTGGGGATCTCGCCGCGCACGACGTGGCGGCCGCCCGCGCGGGCCACGGCGGGGTCGGCGGAGGCGATCGCCGCGGCGAGCGTCTGGGTGTAGGGGTGGCGCGGGTCCGCCAGCAGCGCGTCGGCCGGGCCCTGCTCGACGACCTGGCCCAGGTACATCACGCAGATCCGGTCGGAGATGTAGCGCACCACGTTGAGGTCGTGCGCGATGAACAGGTACGACAGGCCGAGCTCGCGCTGCAGCGACCGCAGCAGGTTGAGCACCTGCGCCTGCACCGAGACGTCGAGCGCGCTCACGGCCTCGTCGCAGACCAGCAGCCGCGGGTCGGTGGCCAGCGCCCGCGCGATCCCGATGCGCTGCGCCTGCCCGCCCGAGAACTGGTGGGGGTACTTGTCGAGGTCGCCGGCCGAGAGGCCGACGAGCTCGAGCAACTCCGCGGCGCGGCGGCGGTTGACCCGCCGGTCGGTCATGCCGTGCGCCTCGAGCGGCTCGCTGATCACCGCGAGGATCGTCATGCGCGGGTCGAACGAGCTCACCGGGTCCTGGAAGATGATCTGCATCCGCCGCCGCAGCGGCATCATCTCCCGCGACCGCAGCCCGGTGAGCTCCCGGCCCTCGAAGCGGATGCTCCCGCTGGTCCGGTCGAGCAGCCGCAGCACCAGGCGCGCCACCGTCGACTTCCCCGAGCCCGACTCCCCGACGAGCCCGACCGTCTCGCCTGCCCCGATCCGGAACGAGACGCCGTCGACGGCGCGGACGTGGCCCACCGTGCGCCGCAGCAGGCCGCGGGTGATGGGGAAGTGCTTCACCAGGTCGCGGACCTCGAGCACGTCGCTGTTCGCCGTCGGGAGGGATCCGCCTGCCTGCTCGGCAACCGTCGACATCAGGCGCTCTCCCGTCCGGCCGTGCCCGCGAGCTCGCCGGCGGTCTCATCAGCGGGACTGCGGTCGGGGTGCTGCAGCAGGCACCGGCTCTGCCGGCCGCCGGGCAGCGCGTACAGGGCGGGTTCGGTGTGCGTGCAGTCGTCCCAGGCGCGGGAGCAGCGCGGGTGGAACCGGCAGCCCGAGGGCATGTCGCGCAGCCCTGGTACCGCACCGCCGATCGCGGCGAGCGGCAGTGCCTTGTCGGTGGTGGGCGACGGCACGGCGGCGAGCAGCGCGGCGGTGTAGGGGTGGCGGGGGTCGCCGAGCACCTGCGCGGTCGGACCCTGCTCGACGACCTGCCCGGCGTAGAAGACCACGACCCAGTCGGCCATCTCGGCCACGACGCCGACGTCGTGGGTGACCAGCAGCAGTGCGGTCTCGTACTCGCGTTGCAGGTTCCGCAGCAGCTCGAGGACCTGGGCCTCGATGGTGACATCCAGCGCGGTCGTCGGCTCGTCGGCGATCAGCAGCCGCGGCGAACAGGCGATCGCGATCGCAATCATCACGCGCTGCCGCTGGCCGCCGGAGAGCTGGTGCGGGTAGGCGTCGACGCGCGAGCGCGGGTCGGGGATGCCGACCTGCTCGAGCAGCTCGACGGCGCGCTCCCGCGCCGCCCGCTTGGAGACCTTCCGGTGCAGCCGGATGGCCTCGACGATCTGGTGCCCCACCGTGTAGAGCGGGTCCAGCGACGTCATCGGGTCCTGGAAGATCATCGCGATGTCGTTGCCGCGGATTCGCCGCATCCCGGCGCGGTCCATGCCGGCGAGGTCGCGGTCCTCCCACAGCACTCGGCCGCCGCTGATCCGGCCGCCGTCGAGCAGCTGCAGCACCGCCAGCGCGGTGACGCTCTTGCCGGAGCCGGACTCTCCGACCACGGCCACCGTCTGGTTGGCGGCGACCGCGAAGTTGACGCCGCTGACGGCCTCGACGGCGCCGTCGGCCGTCGCGAATTCGACCCGGAGATCCTCGACCTGGAGCAGGGGTGCGGAGTCCACGCAGCCTCCTCGTTGGGGCTCGGTGCGCTCACGTAGTTTCAGCGGCAACGGCTAGAACCATGCTCTAGAACTGGGTCAGAGCGTGATGTCTGCCACCGGAGATGTCAAGGCTCGGTCGCATGTCCTGTGCGCTTGACACAACGGGCCGGAGCGCGCGACTCTGCCGTCGTAGAACCTCGTTCCAGAATGAAACTCGGAGGAAAAATGATCGACTTCTCGCTGGGTGACGAGGAGCGGCAGATCCGTGACACGATCCGGACCTTCGTCGAGCGCGAGGTCATGCCGCTGGAGGACGAGGTCCTGCGCAACGAGCGCGCCGGCCTACCGGGACTCGACCACGACGTGGTCCGCGAGCTGCAGGAGAAGGCTCGCCGGGCGGGGTTCTGGGGCATCAACACCCCGGAGGAGTACGGGGGCATCGCCCTCGGGCCGGTGATGAGCGCGATCCTGGCGATGGAGGTCGGCCGCACCTTCGTGCCGTTCAGCTTCGGCGGCAGCGCCGACAACATCCTCTACGGCGCCAACGAGGAGCAGAAGCAGGCCTACCTGCTGCCTACGATCGCCGGGGAACGCCGCTCCTGCTTCGCGATCACCGAGCCCGGAGCGGGGTCGGACGCCCGCAACATCCGCAGCCGCGCCGTCCGCAGCGGCGACGACTGGGTGATCAACGGCGAGAAGACGTTCATCACCGGCGGCAACGAGGCCGACTTCTGCATGGTGTTCGCGGTGACCGACCCGGACAAGGGCGCCGACGGCGGGATCACCTGCTTCCTCGTCGACCGCGACATGGGCTGGAAGTCCTCCCCGATCCCGACGATGGGGCAGTGGGGCCCGGCCGCGCTCAGCTTCGAGGACGTCCGCGTGCCCGCGGCGAACGTGCTCGGCGAGGTCGGCAGGGGCTTCGACCTGGCGATGCGCTGGATCGGACAGGGCCGGTTCATGATCCCGGCCCGTGCCGTCGGAGCGGCGGAGCGGCTGCTCGGGATGGCGATCGAGTACGCGAAGATCCGCGAGTCGATGGGCCACAAGATCGCCGACTACCAGGCGATCCAGTGGCAGATCGCCGACTCCCAGGTGGAGATCGAGTCGGCCAAGTGGCTCACGCTCTATGCCGCGTGGCGGGTGGGGCGGGGGCTGGACGCCCGGCACGCGTCGTCCATCGCGAAGCTCAACGGGGCCGTCATGGCCAACCAGGTGGTGGACCGCGTGCTGCAGATCCACGGCGGCATGGGCTACACCAAGGAGCTGCCGGTGGAGCGCTGGTACCGCGAGCTGCGGCTCCTGCGCATCTTCGAGGGCACCGACGAGATCCAGCGCCGCACCATCGCCCGCAACCTCATCAAGGGCCACGCCAAGCTGGGCGTGATCGGCGACTGAGCGCGCGCCCGGGCGTCGATGCGCCCCGCGTCGGCCCATGCGCCCCGTCGACGGGGGGCATCGGCGGAAGCGGGGCGCATCGGCGGAATTGGGGGGCATGGCCGGGTCGGCGTGTCCGGCGGCTTCCGGCCCGCGTCCCCGGCGGCCGTGCGCCTCGAGTCGGCCCGTGCGCCCCGTCGACGGGGGGCATCGGCGGAAGCCGGGGGGCATGGCGGCGAGGGCGGGTCCGGGCTGTTCGCGTCAGGGGGTCGGGGCCGGCGTCTCGGCGAACAGGTCGGCCTCGATGACCGCGCGCATGCGGTGCAGCACGTCCATCATCGCCTCGGACAGCTGCTTGGCCTCCTTCGCCGAGCGGGCCGAGGCGATCTCGCGCCGGGCCTCGCCCATGAAGCTGGTGAGCAGGGCGACGAGCACCCGGTTCACCGGCTTGTTCTCGGCGGCGCCCAGCAGGCGGAAGTTCGACTTCACCCACTCCTTGCCGCTCTGGCGCAGCAGCCGCTGGAAGCCGGGTGGGGTGTCGCCGTCGTGGATGAGCTTCACCAGGTCGCGGTTGGGCCAGGTGGCGCTCAGGTAGGCGCGGGCGCCGGCCTCGAACAGCTCGAAGGGGTCGGTCACCCCGCTGTCCTTCGCGTCGGCGACGGCGCTCGCGGCGATGTCGTGCTGCTCGTCGCGGTAGCGCTCCCACAGGGCGGTGAACAGCTCGCTCTTGCCGCCGAAGTGGTGGTACAGGCTGCCGACGCTGGAGCCCGCCCGGTCGACGACGTCGGAGACGCTCGCCTCCGCGAAGCCGCGCTGCGCGAAGACCACGCGGGCGGCGTCGAGCAGCTGCGAGCGGGTCTGCTCGGTGCTGCCCCACTGCCGGCCCGCGCTCCGCCCGCGGCCGATGTTCCGTGTAGCCACGGCGCCTCCTAGAGCCCTCCCGACCGTCCGGCCGCTCGCGAACGGGAGACCGATGGTGCCAGCGTGCTCGCGACCCGGCCGGGCCGACCCTGCCCGGTTGCTACGACACCGCGCGGAAGATCGGCACGGCGACGCCGTCGTGGTCCTCCCACGCGACCTGTACCCGCTGCCCGATCCGCACAGCGTCGGGATCGCTGTCGACCTCGGCGAGGATCCGGAAGCCCTCGTCCAGGTCGACATAGGCCACCACGTACGGCGCGTGCGCCCGGAAGAACGGGTGCCCGTGCTGGCGCACCACCGTGTACGTGTAGATCGTGCCCAGGCCCGCCGACTCGTGCGTCTCCACCCCGGCGCCCTGGCGCGGGTAGAAGACGACCTCGCCGGTGGCGGTGCGCTGGTAGGTGAGCCGGTGCTCGCCGCACGCCCGCCAGAACGGGCCGGTGTCGGCCTCGTCGAGCGCGGGAAGCGGCCGGGTGGCGGCGGGGGAGCCCATGGTCATCAGTCCCTTCCGAGCACGACGGTGGCGGCGGCGTGGCGGGTGCCGAGCAGGCCCCCGTTGCCGTGGGCGACGGCGAGGCGGGCCCCGTCGACCTGGGAGGTCGACTCGCCGCGCAGCTGCCGGGCCGCCTCGAGGAGCAGGAAGATCCCGCGCATCCCGGGGTGGTTGGACGACAGCCCGCCGCCGTCGGTGTTGAGCGCGGGTGCCCCGGGCCGGTCGAAGCGCATCCGGCCGCCCTCGACGTACGGGCCGCCCTCGCCCTTCTTCGCGAAGCCGAGGTCCTCCAGCAGCGTCAGCACAGTGATCGTGAACGAGTCGTAGATCATCGCGATGTCGACGTCCTCGGGCCGCACGCCCGCCTCGCCGAACGCGATCGGGCCGGACACGGCCGCCGCGCTCGTGGTGATGTCGCGGGCGTTGCCCGGGTAGGCCAGCGCCTCGCCGCTGCCCAGGATCCAGACCGGGGGCTTGCGGGTGTCGGCGACGACGTCCTCGCCGACGATCACCACCGCCCCGCCGCCGTCGGTGACGAGGCAGCAGTCGAGCAGGTGCAGCGGGTCGGCGACCATCCGGGAGCCCAGCACGTCGTCGACGCCGATCTCGCCGGTGTTGCGGATGCCGATGTCGGCGAGCCCGGTCACCGCCTCCGGGTTGCGCACCGCGTGCGCCCGGGTGGTGACGGCGATCTCGGCGAGCTGCTCGGGGGTGGTGCCGTACTCGTGCATGTGCCGCTGGGCGACCAGCGCGTAGTTGCCGATCAGCGGGAGCCCGTAGGGGACCTCCATGTTCGCGCCCGGCAGCGGTTCGGTCATCGGACGGGCCCCGGTGCCGATGGCGCGCGACTCGCTCTTGGCCGTGGAGCCGTAGGTCAGCAGCGCCACGCGGGCACGGCCGGCGGCGATGTCGCGCGCGGCGTGCGCGGCGTGGAACTCGTAGGAGCTGCCGCCCACCGACGTCGTGTCGACGACCGTGGGCTCGATCCCCAGGTGCTCGGCGACGGCGAGCCCGGACATCGGGCCGGTCTCGCCGGCGTCGTAAAGCGCGTCGACGTCGGCGAACGTCAGCCCGGCGTCCTCGAGCGCGCGGGCCGCCGACTCGGCCTTGATCTGCAGCTTGCTGACGCCGGGGGCCCGGCGCAGGGGGTACTCGTGGATGCCGGCGATCGCCGCCCGTCGCGGTGCCATGCTGTCTCCCGTCGTGAGGAACGGCTAGCGGAGTCGGAACCGGCCGCGGTCGATCACGACCGTGCCGTCGGCGGTGCTGGTCTGGAACAGCGCGTCGTCGGGCCCGTCGGGATCGCGCCAGAGGGAGACGACGAGCTCCTGGCCGGGGAGCACCGGGGCGCTGAAACGCCCCGACATCGCCCCGAACCGTTTCGGGTCCGAGCCGCACAGCGCGTGCAGGAGCGCGCGGCCGGTGAAGCCGTAGGTGCACAGCCCGTGCAGGATCGGCCGGGCGAAGCCGCCGCGCGCGGCGAACGCCGGGTCGGCGTGCAGCGGGTTGCGGTCGCCCGACAGCCGGTAGATCAGCGCCTGGTCCGGGCGGGTGCGGTAGCGCACCTGCTCGTCCGGCGCCCCGTCCGGGCGCCGCCACTCGTCGGACGGTCCACGCTCGCCGCCGAAGCCGCCCTCGCCGCGGATGAACACGGCGCTGCGCGTGGTGACCAGCGGCGTGCCGTCGACGGCGGCGACGTTCTCGCTCGTCACGAGCGCGCCTTTGCCCTTGTCGTGGATCCCGGTGACCTGCGAGGTCACCTGCGCCGTCGCCGCGACCGGCAGCGGGGCGTGCAGCTCGAGCGACTGCTCGGCGTGCACCAGGCGCGCCGGGTCGAAGTCGCCCAGCCTGCGCCCGGTGCGCGCGGCGGCCGCCAGCACCCCGAACGTGGGCAGCACCTGCTGCTCGACGCCCGCGGTGTTCTCGGTGGTGAACTCCAGCTCGGCGGTCGGGTCGTCGGCGCCGGCCCCGACGCCCAGGGCGTACAGGATCGCGGCGGTGGAGTCCCACGAGCGCTCGACCGGTTCCGACATGACGCCCACGAGTGCGTGGTCCAGTGCCATGGCGCCTCCCGAGGCGACTCAATACAGGGCAACTTGGAACAGGATTCTAGGACGAAGCTTCAAGCAGGTCCGCCGCCGCTGTCAAGGCCGTTGACAGCAGTCGGGCGGCGCGCTCTCATAGAAGAATCTGGTTCTAGGATCGCGGTTCAGACCGGGGAGGACCGGCATGGAGGAGTCCGACAACGTCGCGGTGCTCGATGTGGCGAGGGAAGGGGAGGAGCGCGACCGGGCCCGCCGCCTGCTCGCCGCCCCACACCGGCTGCGGTCGTTCTTCGCCCCACGCAGCGTCGCCTTGGTCGGGGCGTCCGACGGGTCCGGCTGGGCCCGTTTCATCATGGAGAGCCTCGCGACGTCCGGGTTCGACGGGCCGCTGCGGCTCGTGCACCCCACCCGTCCCGAGGCGTTCGGCCGGGCCACCGTGCCGAGCCTGCGCGCGCTCGACGAACCCGTCGACCTGGCGTTCGTGCTGGCGCCCACGCACGCCGTGGAGGCCGTGCTCACCGACGCCGCAGCGGCCGGGATCCACAATGTCGTCGTCCTGGCGTCGGGCTACGGCGACGGCGGCGGCGAGCAGGGCCGCGAGCTCGAGCGACGGCTGGTCGACCGCGCCGTGGAGCTCGACATCACCCTGCTCGGCCCGAACTGTCTCGGCTTCGTCAACGCACAGGCCGGGGTGGCTCCGTTCGGCCTGCACATCACCCCGCCGCTGCGCCGCGGCCCCGTCGGGATCGTCCTGCAGAGCGGTGCGCTCACCAGCAACGTCCTCGCGTTCGCCCGGGCGCACGGCATCGGGATCAGGCTGCTCACCTCGATGGGCAACGAGGCCGTCATCACCGCAGCCGACGTGATCGAGCACCTCGTCGAGGACGCCGACACCCGCGTGATCGGCCTGTTCCTCGAGTCGGTGCGCGACCCGCAGCGGTTCGCGGCGCTGGCGCAGCGGGCGCGGGAGGTCGGCAAGCCGATCGTCGCGCTCAAGGTCGGGCGCAGCCCGGCCGGCCAGGCCGCGGCGCTCGCCCACACCGGCGCCGTGGCGGGCGACGACGCGGTCGTGGCGGCGGCGTTCCGGCAGTTCGGCGTCATCCGGGTCTCGAGCCTCGAAGAGCTGTTGATCACCGCGGGCCTGTTCGGGTCGGGGCAGGCGCCCACGGGTAGGCGGATGGGCGTGGTCACGGCGTCCGGCGGGGCCTGCGACATCATCGCCGACCGCAGCGCCGACGAGGGCATCGAGATCGTCGAGTTCGCCGAGGCGACCACCGCCCGGCTCCGGGAGGTGCTGCCGCCGTTCGCGTCGGCGCGCAACCCGCTCGACGTCACCGGCGTCATCCTCGCCGACCGGACCACCGCGGAGGCCAACCTCGGCGACGCTGCGCTCAACGCGGTCGCGGCCGACCCGGGCGTGGACTTCGTGTTCAACATGCTCGCGCTGCCCGCGGCGCAGCCGCCGGACCCGTCGGTGCCCGAGCGCCGGATCGCCGACGTCGCGGCCGCGATGGGCCGCTCGCCGGTGCCGGTCGTGAACTTCTCGGCCACCTGCAGCGACGTGTCCGAGTACGGCGGCTCGCTGCTCGACCGGCACGACCTGCACCTCGTCGCCGGCATCGAGTTCGGGATGACGGCGATCGGTCACGCGATCCGCTGGCACGAGTCGCGGCGGGTGCTCGGCGGCCGGGCGGCGCCGCCGCCCCCGGCGCGCGGGGCACTGCTCGACGGACAGGCGGTGGACGGGCCGCTGCCCGACGGACCCTGGTCGGAGGCCCGCGCCCGCGATCTCGCGGCGGCGAACGGGGTGCCCGTCGTCCCGGCCGAGCTCGTCACGGACGCCGACGCCGCCGTCGCGGCCGCGGAGCGGTTCGGTGGGCCGGTCGCGCTCAAGGTCTGCTCGGCCGACATCGCCCACAAGTCCGACATCGGCGGCGTCGCGCTGGACGTGTCCGGACCCGAGGCCGTGCGGGCCGCGTTCGCCCGCGTGCTCGACGCCGGCCGGGACGCGACGCCGGACGTCGAGGGCGTGCTGGTCAGCCCGATGCGCACCGGCGGCACCGAGCTCTTCGTCGGCGTCACGGTCGACCCGTCGTTCGGGCCGGTGCTCGCCGTCGGGCTCGGCGGGGTGTTCATCGAGGTGCTGCACGACGTGAGCCTGCGGGTGCTGCCGGTGGACGCGCCGATCCACCCGGCGGAGGTGGTGGCGATGCTCGGTGAGCTACGCGGAGCCGCGGTGCTGGCCGGGGCCCGCGGGACGCGACCCGTCGACGTGGACGCGGTGGCCGAGGCGATCGTCCGGTTGGCCGAGTGTGCGCGGTCGCTGGGCCCGGCACTGCGGACGGTGGAGATCAACCCGTTGTGGGTGGACGGCGCGCAGGTGGCGGCACTCGACGTGCTCGTGGTGACGGGCGGGAGGGAGTGAGCGAGATGGAACTCGACCTCGGGCCGGAGGCGGCCCGGTTCCGGCAGGAGACCCGGGACTGGATCGCGGCCAACGCCCCCGACGGGCTGGCCGAGCTGGTCGACTGGAACACCCCGCCCATGACGGCGGGCGACCACTCCGCGCACGCGCGGGCGCAGGCGAGCCCCGTGCACACCGAGTGGGAGGTCCGGTTGCTGGCCGACCGCATGATCTGTCCGCAGTGGCCCGAGCGGTTCGGCGGCCGCGGCTGGACCCTGGTGCAGAACGCGATCTTCAGCGAGGAGTGCGCGCTGGCCGGCGTGCCGCGGGTGCGGCGCGGGTTCGGCGAGGGCATGGTCGGCCCGTCGGTCATGGCGCACGGCACCCCGGAGCAGCAGCAGCACTTCCTGCCGCGGATCATCAGCGCCGAGGACGTGTACTGCCAGGGCTTCTCCGAGCCCGATCACGGCTCCGACGTGGGCGCGATCTCCACCCGCGGCGTCGTCGAGGGCGACGAGATCGTCATCAGCGGGCAGAAGGTGTGGACCTCCGGCTTCGCCCGCGCGAACATGATCTTCGTCCTGTGTCGCACCGACCCCGCGGCGCCCAAGCACCGGGGCATCTCCTATGTGCTGCTCCCGATGAAGGACAACAACATCGTCGCCCGTCCGCTGCGCCAGCTCACCGGCGGTGCGGAGTTCGGGGAGGAGTTCTTCGACGGGGCGCGGGCACCGCTGTTCCACGTCATCGGTGGGCTGAACAACGGCTGGCGGGTGGCGATGACGACGCTCGGGCACGAGCGCGGCGGCAACGCCACGGTCGCGCACTTGAAGTACCAGCGGCAGTTCGCGGCGCTCGTGGAGCTGGCCCGGGCGGCGGGCCGCGACCGCGACCCCGTGGTGCGCCAGCAGCTCGCGTGGGCCCACACCCACGTCGAGATCATGCGGTTCCAGGGCCTGCGGCTGCTCGCGCAGCTGGCGGAGGGCCGCGAGCCGGGGCCCGAGGCGTCGATCGCGAAGCTGTTCTGGAGCGAGTACGAGCGCCGGGTCGGCGAGATCGCGGTGGAGCTGCTCGGCCCGGACGCGCTCGTGCGGCCCGACGGGGAGGGCTACCCGCTCTCCCGCTGGCAGGAGGTCTTCCTCGCCAGCCGCGCCGGAACCATCTACTCCGGCACCAGCGAGATCCAGCGCAACATCATCGCCGAGCGCGCACTCGGGCTCCCGCGGGAGCCGCGCCCGGCCGAGGCGAAGGGGGTGCCGGCATGAGCTCGGCCATGAGCGAGCGTGCGAGCGAATCATCGGCGCTGGACGGGCGGGTCGCCGTGGTGACCGGGGCGGGCCGCGGGATCGGGGCCGGGATCGCCCGGCTGCTGGCCGCACGCGGCGCCGCCGTGGTCGTCAACGACCTCGGCGTGGAGCTGGACGGCTCCGGGGCGGACACGGGCCCGGCCGCGCAGGTGGTCGACGAGATCACCGCCGCGGGCGGCACCGCGATCGCCGACGGCGCGGACGTCTCCGACGCCGAGCAGGCCGAGGCGCTGGTGCGCACGGCGGTCGAGAAGTTCGGCAAGCTCGACGTGCTGGTGAACGTGGCCGGCATCCTGCGCGACCGGATGATCTTCAATCTGAGCGAGCAGGAGTGGGACGACGTCATCCGGGTGCACCTCAAGGGGCACTTCAACACGACGAAGCCCGCGGCGGCCTACTGGCGCGAGCAGCGCAACCCCGAGGGGCACTACCGCCTGATCAACTTCACCTCGGTCTCCGGACTGCACGGCGCGCCCGGGCAGCCCAACTACGCCGCGGCGAAGATGGGGATCGTCGGGCTGACCTACTCGTGCGCCAACGCGCTGGGGCGCTACGGGGTCACGGCCAACGCGATCTCGCCGGGCGCCGCCACCCGCATGACGGCCTCCATCCCGGGTGAACGGCGGGCGGGCACCAGTGCCGGGAACGACGAACGGTCGCCGGACAACATCGCCCCGATCGTCGGCTACATCGCGAGCGAGGCGTCGGACTGGCTGACCGGCCAGGTGGTGGGCGCCCGCGGCTACGAGGTGCACCTCTACAACACGCCCGCGCCGATCCGGCACGTCGTGTCGGCGAACCCGTGGGAGCCCGAGCGGCTCGCCGACCTCGTCGAGCGCACGTTCAAGCCCGCCGTCGCGCCGAACGGGAGGTGAGGGCCGTGGACCTCGTGTTCAGTCCCGAGCAGGAGCAGCTGCGCGCGTCGGTGCGGCGGTTCCTCGCGGAGAAGTCCCCGCTGTCGTCGGTCCGGGCCCTCATGGACGATCCCACCGGCCACGACCCGGCGGTGTGGCGGCAGATGGCCGAGCAGCTGGGACTGCAGGGCCTCGCGATCCCGGAGAAGTTCGGCGGCAGCGGGTTCGGCTTCGTCGAGCTGGCCGTCGTGCAGGAGGAGCTGGGCCGCGCGCTGCTGCCCTCGCCGTTCACCGCCACGGTGGTGCTGGCGGCGCACGCCCTGCTGGACGCGTCCGACCCGGCGGCCGCCGAGGACCTCCTCCCCGGCATTGCCGATGGCTCGACGATCGCCACCCTCGCCGTGAGCCTGCGGTGGGACCCCGAGTCGCCCGCGTTGACGGCGGAGCGGTCGGTCGAGGGCTGGGTGCTGCACGGCAGCGTCGGGCAGGTCCCGGACGGGCACGTGGCCGGCCTGGTCCTGGCGGCGGCCCGGACGCCGGCCGGCCCGTCGCTCTTCGCGATCGACGCCGCCTCCGGGGCACCGGGGCTGACCCGCACCCCGTTGCCCACGCTCGACCAGACCGCCCGGCTGGCGCGGCTGGACCTCGAGGGCGTGCCCGCCCGGCTGGTCGGCACCGAGGGGGCGGCGGGCACCACCCTGCGCCGCACCCTGGACCGGGCCGCCGTGGCGCTCGCCGTCGAGCAGGTCGGCGGGGCGCAGCGCGCGCTCGAGATGGCGGTGGAGTACGCGAAGGTGCGCCACCAGTTCGACCGCCCGATCGGTAGCTTCCAGGCGATCAAGCACAAGGCGGCCGACGTCATGCTGCAGGTGGAGTCGGCCCGGGCCGTGGCCCGGTACGCCACGTGGGCCGTCGCGCGCGACTCGGCCGAGGTGCCCGCGGTGGCGAGCCTGGCCAAGGCCTACTGCTCCGACGCCTACTTCGCGGCGGCCGCGGAGAACATCCAGATCCACGGCGGCATCGGGTTCACCTGGGAGCACGACGCGCACCTGTACTTCAAGCGCGCCGCGGCCACCCGGCTGTTCCTCGGCGACCCCACGTTCCACCGCGAGCGGCTGGCCGTCGCGATCGGGCTGTGACCAGCCTCGACACCGAGAAGGCGACCACCCGGCGGGCGGACGCGCGCTACGCGTGGCGCCTGCTGTCGGTGGTCTGCCTCGCGTCGTTGATGAGCGGGCTGAACAACAGCTCGCTCACCATCGCGCTGCCCGCGATCGTGGCGGGTTTCGACGCGAGCGCGTTCGAGGCGAGCTGGGTGCTGCTGGCCTACCAGCTCACCAACGTCGTGCTGATGGTGTTCTTCGGGCGGCTGGCCGACGTGCTGGGCAGGCGCTCGATGTACCTCACCGGTGTCGCGGTGTTCACCGTCGCGAGCCTCCTCTCCGGGTTCGCCCCGACCGTCGGGGTGCTGATCGCCTGCCGGGTCCTCCAGTCGGTGGGCAGCGCCATGCTCATCACCAACAGCGCTGCCCTGCTGACGGTGGCGTTCCCCCGCAGGCTGCTCGGCCAGGGCATGGGCATCTACATGGCCTCGTTCTCACTGGCCCAGCTGCTCGGCCCCACGGTCGGCGGCTACGTCGCCACCGAGTTCGGGTGGCAATGGACGTTCTGGGGCAACGTGCCCGTCGGGCTGGTGTGCCTGCTGTGGGGGCTGCGGGTGATGGCGCGGGTGCCCCGCAGCGGGGAGCCGCTGCGGCTGGACGTCGCGGGCAACCTGCTGGTGCTGTTCGGGCTCGGCGGGCTGCTCCTGGCGCTGTCGCAGGTGGGCGCCGTCGGCTGGGGGAGCCCGGTGGTGCTCGGCGGCTTCGGGCTCTTCGCGTTGGCCGTCCCGGCGTTCCTGCTGGTCGAGCGGCGGGTGCCGGCTCCGGTCGTCGACCTGCGGATCTTCCGGGACCCGGCCGTGGGGCTGGGCACGCTCGCGGGGTTCCTCGCGACGATGTCGCGATTCGCCGTGGTGCTGATGATGGGGCTGTACTTCCAGGCGGTCCAGGGCGACACCCCCGCGGAGGCCGGCGTCAAGGTGCTGCCGCTGGCGGTCGCGGCGATCGTGGTGTCGCCGCTGTCAGGGGCGCTGCAGCGGCGGGTCGCGCCCAGGACGGTGGCCGTCGCGGCCTGCGCCGTCTCACTGGCCGGCATCCTCATGCTGCTGGTGGTCATCGCGCCGGACACGCCCTATCCGCTGTTGATCGGCGCGGTCGTCGTGCTCGGGATCGGCTCGGGCGCGTTCATCCCGGCCAACAGCACGGCGATGCTCCAGGACCTGCCGCCCGACCGGCTGGGCGTCACCAACGGGGTGCGGCTGATGGCGCAGAGCTCCGGCGTGGTGATCAGTACGGCGATCGCGCTGACGCTGCTGAGCGCGCCGCTGCCGCCCGCCCTCCGCGCGCACGTGTTCGACGGGTCGATCTCCGAGGTGTCCCCGGCAGCCCTGGACGCACTGGTGACCGGCTACCGCTGGGTGTTCGGGCTGATGGCGGTGATGTCGGTCCTGTGCCTGATCGCGTCCGTGGCCGCGCGCCATGTCGCACCCCACCCCGGCGCCCCCGGCAGGACGACCGCTGCGACGACGGTTCCGACCACGGAGGAGTGAGCAGGAATGGGCATGGCAGAAGGTGTTCTCGCGGGCAGGATCGCGCTCGTCACGGGGGCGAGCCGCGGGATCGGCGCGGAGATCGCGCGGCGGTTCGCCGCCGAAGGCGCCACGGTGGTCGCTACGGCGCGCACGGCCGAGCCGGGCGGCGCGCCACTGGAGGGCTCGCTCGCCGACACGGTGGCCGCCGTCGCGGCGGCGGGCGGGCGGGCGCACGCCGTCGCCGCCGACCTGTCCCGCGCGGCCGACCGCGTGGCGCTGGTCGAGCGCGTCACCGCGGAGCACGGACCGGTGGACGTCCTGGTCAACAACGCCGCCGTCACGTGGTTCACCCCGATCGCCGACTTCCCGGCCAAACGGGCCGCCCTGATGCTGGAGGTGCAGGTCACCGCGCCGATGCACCTCGCGCAGCTCGTGCTGCCGGCGATGCGGGAGCGGGGGAGCGGCGCGATCCTCAACATCTCCTCCCGCGCGGCCATCCACCCGCAGCTGCCGCCCACCGCCCGCGCGGCCCGCGGCGGCACGGTCTACGGGATGTGCAAGGCCGCGCTCGAGCGGTTCACCACCGGGCTCGCCGCCGAGGTGTACTCCGACGGCATCGCCGTGAACGCGCTGTCGCCCAACCGCGTGGTGCCCACCCCGGGCACCGTCTTCCACCACCTCACGACCGACGACGACCCGGACGCCGAGCCGCCCGCGGTGATGGCGGAGGCGGCGCTCGCGCTCTGCCGCCCGGCCGCGGACGGGAGCCCGCCGCTCACCGGGCGGGTGACCTATTCCCAGGACCTCCTGGCCGAGCTGGGCATCGCCGCCCCGGCGGCGGGCTGAGTGTCCGCCGGGTCCGCGGTGACCTCCGGCCCGGTGACGGAACGGGTTGAGCTGGTGCTCGCGCCCAACCCGGGCCCGATGACGTTCGACGGCACGAACTCGTGGGTGCTGGTCGAGCCGGGCGGCGGCGAGGCCGTGGTCGTCGACCCCGGCCCGGACGACCCCGGCCACCTCGGGCGGCTCGTTGCCGTGGCGGCGCGGCGGGGCGCGGTGATCAGCCGGATCCTGCTCACCCACCGGCACGGCGACCACGCCGAGGGGGCGCGGGCGCTCGCGGATCGCACGGGCGCACCCGTGCTCGCCAGCGACGGACGCTGTGCCGACGGGGTGCTGCGCGGCGGCGACGTGCTCGACGCGGGTGGGCTGCGCGTCGAGGTGCTCGCGACTCCGGGACACAGCCGCGACTCGCTGTCATTCGCCCTGCCCGCCGACTCCGCGGTGCTCACCGGCGACACCGTGCTGGGCCGCGGCGCCCCCGCGATCCTGCACCCCGACGGGCGGGTCGCGGACATGATCGCGTCGCTGCGGGCGCTGCGGTCCCGGCACGCGGGCCTGGTCCTCCCCGGGCACGGGCCGGTCGTGTCCGAGCCCGGGCGGGTGCTGGACGCCGCGCTGCGGGCGCGGGCCCGCCGGCTCGAGAGCGTCGTGCACGCCCGCCGGGGCGGCAGCGCGGACGTGGCGGAGATCGTCGATGCGCTTTACCCGGCGCTGCACCCGCACGTCCGACGGGCCGCCGAGGCGACGGTCCGCGCCCACCTGGCCTACCTCGACACCGACCCCGACCTCACGGCGCTGGAGGCGATCCGGTGACCCCTGCGCCCGGGTGGGTCCGCGTGGACTGCCATGTGCACACCGTCGCCTCCGGGGACGCGGTGCTGCGGGTGGAGCAGCTGGCAGAACGCGCCGTCGCGCTGGGCATCGACGTCGTGTTCGTGACCGACCACAACGAGACCTCCGCGGCGCTCGCCGCGTACGGGCGTGACCTCGGCGTCCGGATCGAGGTGGGCGAGGAGGTCAGGACGGCCGACGGCGAGGTGCTCGGGCTGTTCCTCACCGAGCGGATCCCCTACGTCCTCCCGATCGACGAGGTGGTCCGCCGCATCCGGGGCCAGGGCGGGCTCGTCGGGCTGCCGCACCCGTACGATCCGCTGCGGGCCGGAGCGGGCGCGGTGGCCGACGAGCTCTGCGCCGAGGGCGCCGTCGACCTCGTCGAGGTGTTCAACCCCAAGGTCCACGACGCCGCGCACAACGCGGCCGCCGAGGCGCTCGCGGCCCGGCACGGGCTGCCCGCGATCGCCGGTTCGGACGCCCATCACGTCGCCGACCTCGGCGCCGCCTACCTGGAGATGCCCGACTTCGGCTCGCCCGCGGAGTTCCGGGCCGCGCTCGCGGACGCCCGCGTGGTGGGGGAGCTGCGCCCGCACGCCCCGCGGTTCCGTGGGCCGCCGCAGGCGGGCCGGGAGGTTCGGCGCCGGTGATGGCAGCAAAGCCACTTTCATGCCACGTGGTTGCGTGAAAGTGGCTTTGCTGCAACGTGGTCCGCCCCCTCCACATCCGGTGGCCCGCAGGGCGGCGAACCTCGGTTGACAGTTGTTAGATATCTGACCTATTTTCCCTCCCGCAGGTCCACCGGACAAGGGAGTCGGAGATGGGTGCAGTCGTGGGATCGAGCCTCCGGTCGTCGCCGTACCGGCTCGGGGTGCTCGTGGCCGCGGCCGCCCTCGCCGTCGCGGGATGCGCGGGCGGGTCGGGCGGCGGGGACGCGGCGGACGAGCCGCTGTCGGTCTGGCAGTTCTACGGCGACGAGTCGATGCCGACCGGCAAGCCGTTCTACGACCTCGTGGCGCGCTACGAGCAGGAGCGGGGCGCCGACGTCGACATCCGGTTCATCCCCTACGACGACTTCAACCGCACGCTCACGCAGGCGGCCGCGGCGGGTGAGGGCCCGGACATCGCGCTGATCAGCGCGTTCGACACCGCCGCGATGGCCGAGGGCGGCGTGATCGAGGACCTCAGCGCGCGGGTGCAGGAGTGGGGCCAGCAGGACGCCTACTTCGAGACGAGCTGGGCCTCCACCCAGGTCGACGGGCAGTCGTTCGGGATCCCGCACCTCGCCGACGCGTACGCCGTCTACTACAACCGGGCGCTGCTCGACGAGGCCGGGCTCGCCGTGCCGACCACCTGGGCCGAGATGGAGTCCACCGCGGCCGCGCTGGCGGGCGACGGCCGGGCCGGCCTCGCCGTCAGCGGGATCGAGGGCGCCGAGGGGGCCACCGGCCTGCAGATCCGGATGCTGGCCGCGGGGGCCGAGCCCACGGAGATCGACAGCCCGGCCGGGCACGCGGCACTCGAGTCGTTCCGGCGGCTGGTCGAGAGCGGCGGGCTGTCCGAGGGCTTCCTCACCTGGAACGAGGAGGACGCGAAGAACCAGTTCGCCACCGGCCAGGCCGCCATGATGATCAACTCTGCGACGTACGTGAGCATCCTGCGCGAGGAGAACCCGGAGCTCGACTGGAGCGTCGCGGTTCTCCCGCGGGAGGAGTCGGGGCAGACCGTCCTGTCGGCCGAGAACCTGACGATCGGCGCGACGAGCGACGACCCGGACCAGGCGTGGGACCTCATCGCGTTCATGCAGCAGCCCGAGGAGCTCGCCACCTACCTTCCCGAGCGCAACAAGCTCCCCGCGCGCGACGACGTCCCGGGCACCACCGAGGACCCGATCCGCGCGATCTTCGCCGAGCAGCTGCAGCAGGCGTGGGCACCGGACGCCGCGCTGGCCGCGCACAACAACGAGGTGCTGACCGCGCTGCAGGCCGCGCTGCAGGCGACGATCAGCGGCACGAGCGTGGCGGAGGCGGCGCGCAGTGCGCAGGCCACCATCGACGAGACGATGGCGACGTCGTGACCGCCCGGAGGACGCCATGACCGCTGTCCTCGAGCAGCGGACGGAGTTGCCCACCCACGGCAGGGGTGGGCGGCGCCGCCGCGCCGGGAACGGGATGAACCACCTGTTCCTGCTGCCCGCGGTGGTCTTCGTCGCCGTCACGGTGATCTACCCGCTGGTCTACAACGTCGTCCAGGCCTTCCAGGACGTCGGCCTGCGGGAGATCGTGGACGGCGGCGCGGAGTGGGTCGGGTTCGCCAACTTCGCCGACCAGTTCGGCCGCCCGGAGTTCTGGCGGGCGCTGTACCTCTCGCTCGCCTACACCGTCGGCACCGTCACGCTCACCTACGTGGGCGGGCTCGCGCTGGCGCTGCTGTTCGTGCGCGAGTTCCGCGGGCGCAACGTCATGCGGGCGCTGCTGCTGCTGGCCTGGATCCTGCCGACGGTGGTCGGGGCCAACGTCTGGCGCTGGCTGCTGGATGGCAGTTATGGGCTGCTCAACGCCGCGCTGCGCGGGCTCGGCCTGATCGACCAGGACGTGTTCTGGCTCGGCCGGCCCGGCCCGGCGCTCGTGTCGGTGATCGTCGGCACCGCGTGGAGCTTCGCGCCGTTCGCGATGATCCTGTTGGTCGCCGGGCTGCAGAGCGTGCCGTCGATGCTCTACGAGGCGGCGCGGATCGACGGCGCGAACGCCTGGCAGCAGTTCCGATGGGTCACGCTGCCCGCGCTGCGCCCGGTGAGCATCACCGTGATGCTGCTGATCTTCATCTTCGCGTTCAAGACGTTCGACACGGTCTACCTGATGACCGGCGGCGGGCCGGGCGGCGCCACGCTCACGCTGCCGCTCTACGCCTACCAGGAGGCCTTCGAGTTCCGCCGCTACGACACCGCTGCGGTGGCGACGACGGTCATGCTGCTGGTGCCGCTGATCCTGTCGATCTTCTACTTCCGTTCCCTGCGTCGGGAGGAGGCGGCATGACCGGCCTGCGCGTGCCGCGGGGCGAGCGGGCCCGGACGGTGGTCGCGGTGGCCGTCACCGCGGTCTACCTGCTGCCCGTCTACTGGATGCTCAACACGTCGTTCAAGGCGCAGGCCGACGTCTTCGCGCGGCCGCCCGCCCTGGTGCCCGCGCCGCCGACGCTCGCGGCCTACCGCGATGCGGTGTTCTCCGATCCCGACATCGCCAGGGGCCTGACCAACACCGCGATCATCGCCACCGGGACGACGCTGCTCACCCTGCTCGTCGCGGTGCCGGCCGCGTACGCGCTCGCCCGGCTGCGGATCCGGTTCGTCACGCCTGCGCTGCTGCTGTTCCTCGTGGTGCAGATGATCCCGTCGGTCAACCTGGCACTGCCGATGTTCGTGCTGTTCGGGCGGGCCGGCCTGGTGAACACCTACCTCGGGCTGATCGTGGCGAACTGCTCGCTCGCCGTCCCGCTGGCCATCACGATCCTGCGGCCGTACTTCCTGTCGGTCCCCGGCGAGGTGCTGGAGGCCGCGCGCGTGGACGGCTGCTCCACGTTCGGCGCGTTCGCCCGGGTCGCACTGCCGGTCAGCGGCCCGGGGGTGATCACGGTGGCCGTCGTCAGCTTCCTCGGTGCGTGGGGCGAGTTCGTCTTCGGGCTCGCCCTCGCGACCAGCGACGAGATCCAGCCGGTCACCGTGGTGATCGCCAAGCTCACCAACGCCTTCGGCACCCGCTGGAACGAGCTGATGGCCGTCTCGGCGGTCGTCGCAGTGCCCGTGATCGTGCTGTTCGTCCTGCTCCAGCGCTACATCGTCGCCGGCCTGACCGACGGCGCCACCAAAGGCTGACCGCCTCCCCAGGGAAGGACCACCCCCGCATGCCGCAGCTCGAGATCTGGGCCGCCACCCCCACCCCGTTCGCCGCCGACGGGAAGCTCGCCCTGGACGTCGTCCCGGCCCAGGCCGCCCACCTGCACGCGACGGGAGTCACCGGCGCCTTCGTCGCCGGCACAACGGGCGAGTTCAGCGCGATGGACGGCGCCGAGCGCACGTCCCTGGTGGAGGCGTGGCGCGACGCGCGCCCGGACGGGCTGCGGCTCGGGGTGCACGTCGGCCACTCCGACGTGGCGCAGGCGCAGCAGCTCGCGGCGCACGCCGAGGCCTGCGGGGCCGACCTCGTGGCTGCCGTCGGGCCCTACTACGGCGACGCCTCGACGCTCGACGCGCTGGTGGGGCACCTCGCCGACATCGCCGCGGCCGCGCCCGCCACGCCGTTCGGCTACTACCACATCCCGAGCATGACCCGGTCCGCGTACCGGGCGGGCGATGTGGTCGCCGCGCTCGCGGAGGCGGTGCCCACCCTCGCCGCGGTGAAGTTCACCGACGGCGACCTGCTCGAGCTCGAGCGCACCCGCTCGCGCGCGCCCGAACTCGGGGTCTACTTCGGCAAGGACGAGCTGCTGCCCGCGGCGCTCGCCTGCGGCGTCGACCGGGTGATCGGGAGCCTCTACAACGGCATGGCCCCGCTCGCCCACGCCGTCGCCGAGGCATTCCACCGCGGGGACGCCGCCGGGGCCTACCGGCTGCACGCGCCGTTCCGGGAGCTCGCGCTGGCTGCCGGGGCGCACGGCGGCATCGGCTTCATCAAGGCGATCCTGAACGAGCTCGGTCCGGACGCCGGGCCCGCCCGCTCGCCGTGGGGCCGCCTCACCGCTGCCGACCGTGCCAAGGTGGGCGAACTCGCCGCGTCGATCCGGGCGGCGACCGGCGAGGGAGCGCGATGACCAAGAGCCTGATCTACCTCGAGGCCCAGGCGAGGCTGCGGGACTTCATCACCGAGGCCGGGCTGGGGCCGGGCGACCGGCTGCCCCCCGAGGCCACCCTCGCCGCGCAGCTCGGGGTGAGCAGGCTGTCGCTGCGCGAGGCCACCCGGAGCCTGCAGACCCTCGGGGTGATCGAGGCCCGCCGGGGCAACGGCCTGTTCGTCTCGGCGTTCTCCTTCCGCCCGCTCATCGAGCAGCTGCCCTACGGGTTGGCCGCGTCGGGCACCGCGCTGGAGGAGATCCTCACCGCCCGCGAGGCGATGGAGGTGGGCCTGATGCCCGCCGTCGCCCGCCGCAACCCCCAGCCCGAGCTCGCCGAGTGCGCCCGCCTCGCCGACGCCATGACCGCCCTGGAGTCGCGGGGGGAGTCGATCGCCGAGGTGGACAAGCAGTTCCACCTGCTGCTCTACCGCGCACTGGGCAACCCGCTGGTCGACAACCTCATCGAGGTCTTCTGGGAGCTGTTCACCCGGCTCGGCGACGCGATCCCGGTGCCGCCGGAGGGCGGTCGGGGCACGGTGCACCTGCAGATCATCCGGGCGCTGCAGAAGCGCGACGCCGAGGCGAGCATCGCCGCCATGCAGCAGCACTTCGACGACATCCGGGCCAGGGCGGCGCTGCTGCGGCCCCGCGAGTCGGACGCGGGGTAGCGGGTGCGGCCGCTCAGCGCCGGTGAGCTCCGCGGGGTCTGGGCGACCGTGCTGCTGCCGATCCGCCCCGACGAGAGCATCGACTCCGACCGGCTGGGCCGGGCGCTCGACCACGTGCTCGGCGCCGGCGTCGCCGGGGTCTACACCAACGGCACGGCGGGGGAGTTCCACACGCTCGACGAGGCGGAGTACGACGCACTGCACGTGCTCGTCGCCGAGCGCTGCTCCGCGGCGGGGGTGGCGTTCCAGCTCGGGGCGAGCCACCCGAGCGGCCAGCTGTCCCTGCAGCGGATCCGGCGGGCCGCCACGTTGCGGCCCGGCGCGATCCAGGTGGTGCTGCCGGACTGGTTGCCACTGCGCCCCGACGAGGTGCTGGCCGCCGTCGATCGGATGGCCGCCGTCGCCGACGGCGTGCCGCTCGTGCTCTACAACCCGCCGTACGCGAAGACCCGGCTGGAGCCCGAGCTGTTCGGGCGGCTCGCCGCGGCGGTGCCCACCCTCGTCGGCGTGAAGGTCCCCGGTGGGGACGACGACTGGTACGCGCGGATGGCCGACGCCGTGGGCGGGCGCCTCGCGGTGTTCGTCGCCGGGCACACGCTGGCGTCGGGGCACCGGCGGGGCGCGGCGGGCGCGTACTCCAACGTGGCCTGCCTGAACCCGGCGCGCGCGGTGCGCTGGTACGAGCAGATGTGCACCGACCCGGAGGCGGCGCTCGACCTCGAGCGCAGGCTGCGGGATTTCCTGGACGCGCACATCGCGCCGCTGGCCCGCGCGGGCTACAGCGACCCGGCGCTGGACAAGACCCTCGCGGCGATCGGGGGATGGGCGCCGATCGGCACGCGGGTGCGGTGGCCGCACGCGTCCGTCGACGAGGCGGCGGTCCCGGCCCTGCGTGCGGCGGCCGTCGCGGCCGTCCCGGAGCTGCTGGCCGCCTGACCCGCGCGACCGGCTGTCCGGAAAGCCATGTTCCTGTCGCTCGACGTCGGGAACGTGGCTTTCCTGTCGTTCGGGGCGCCGTGAGGCACTGCACAGACCCCACAAGTTGTAGAGGCCAACTAACTGAGTATAGTTGCTGGTAGCAACCAACTGGGAGGTGCTGTGATCACCGCGGCCACCGCAGACGAGCTGCTGGACGTCCTCCGCACGATCGTGCGCGCGAGCCGGACCGCCCGCCAGATCCCCCTGGAGGAGGACCTGCCCGCGTGGACCGTTGCGGTGCTCAGCCTGCTCGCCCGCGAGGGGGAGCAGCGGCTCGGGCAGGTCGCCGCGCACCTCGAGGTCGACCCCTCGGTGGTGAGCCGGCAGGTGGCGGCGCTCGAGCAGCTCGGCCTCGTGACGCGCCGCCCCGACCCCGCCGACGGCCGGGCGCAGCTGCTCGCCGTCTCCGAGGCCGGCCACGTCGCCCTCGCCGAGTACCGCGCCCTGCGCGCCCGCTGGGTGGCCGAGGCACTCGGCGACTGGGACGACACCGAGGTGGCCCACCTCGTCGCCCGGCTCGACCAGCTGGTTCACGACCTGCACCACGCGGTGACCGAACGGAGCCAACCCGTCCTGCGGGCGCCCCAGCCGGCCTCGTGACCCGGGCAACGGAGCCCCGACCCGCACCACCCACCCCATCTGTGCCCGAGGAGACGGACTTGACCACGTCCAGCGAGGGAACGCTCGCCGCCCAGGCGAGCGCCACCCGACAACCGGCCGCCGAGGAGAGCGGCCGGATGACGCACCGCCAGACCCTGGAGGCACTCTCCGGGATGTTGCTGGCGATGTTCACCGCGTTCCTGTCCTCGACGATCGTGTCGAGCGCGCTGCCGACGATCATCACCGACCTGCACGGCACGCAGAGCCAGTACACGTGGGTCGTCACCGCGACGCTGTTGGCCGCGACCGCCAGCACCCCCATCTGGGGCAAGCTCTCCGACCTGTTCAGCAAGAAGCTGCTCGTCCAGCTCGCGATCACGATCTTCACGCTCGGCTCGGTGCTCGCCGGGTTCTCCCAGTCGGTCGGCACGCTGATCGCCTGGCGGGCGCTGCAGGGCCTCGGGCTGGGCGGCCTGCAGTCGCTCATCATGATCGTGATCGCCGCGATGATCAGCCCCCGGGAGCGGGGTCGCTACACCGGGGTGATCGCTACGGTCATGTCGGTCGCGCCCGTCGCGGGCCCGCTGCTCGGCGGCCTCATCGTCGACACCGACTGGCTGGGTTGGCGGTGGTGCTTCTGGGTCGGTGCGCCGCTGGCGGCGGTTGCGCTGCTCGTCGTGCAGCGCACGCTGAACCTGCCCGTGGTGAAGCGTGACGTCAGCATCGACTACCTGGGCGCCGCGCTGATCGCGGGCGGGGTGTCGACGATCATGATCTGGGTGACGCTGGCGGGCAACCAGTTCGCCTGGGGCTCGAGCATCTCGCTGAGCCTGGTCGGGCTCGGCGTCGTGCTGCTGGTGCTCGCGGTGATCGTGGAGTCGCGGGCCAAGGAGCCGATCATCCCGCTGCGTCTGTTCCGCGACCGCACGACCACGCTGACCATCCTCGCCAGCGTCGCCGTCGGCGTGGCGATGTTCGGCAGCGCCGTGTTCCTCGTCCAGTACTTCCAGGTCGCCCGCGGCTACTCGCCGACCGCGGCCGGTCTGCTCACGTTGCCGATGATCGTCGGTTCGACGATCGCGGCCACCGGCTCGGGTGCGCTCATCACCCGCTTCGGCCGGTGGAAGATCTTCCTGGTGGTCGGCTCGTTCCTCATGGTTGGCGGTTTCGGACTGCTGTCGACGATCGACCACGAGACGAACATGGTGGTGATGGGCGCGTACCTGCTCGTCATGGGCCTGGGCACGGGCATGATGATGCAGAACCTCGTCCTGGCCGTGCAGAACTCCGTGGCCGTCACCGATCTCGGCGCGGCCACCTCCACGGTCACCTTCTTCCGGTCGATGGGCGGCACCGTCGGTGTGTCCGTACTCGGCGCCGTGCTCGCCGCCCGGGTCACCGAGTCGACCGCGGAAGGGCTCGCGGCGGCCGGCGTGCCGACCTCCGGAGCCGGGACGGGCAACGTCGGGATCGGCAGCCTCAACGAGTTGCCGCCCGCCATCGCCGGAATCGTGCGCGCGGCCTACGGCGACGCCACCGCCCTGATCTTCCTCGTGGCGGCGGCGATCGCGGTCATCAGTGTCGTCGCGATCCTGTTCATCAAGGAGGTGCCGCTGCGCACCGAGACCGGGCTGGAGCGGCAGCACGCCGAGGCGCGGCAGGCCCAGGGGAACGCGGCGCCGGCCGGGGCCGACACCGAGCGCATGCCCGCGGTCGTCGCCCGCACCGGCAGCACGAACGGCGGCAACGGCAACGGCAACGGCAACGGCAACGGCCGCTCGGGTGCGCCGATCCCCGCGATCGCGCACGGGCCGGAGTTCCGCCCGGCGAACGGGCACGCCCCCGCCGCGGGCAACGGCAGGCACACGCCGCCCACCCCGGGCCCCGGCGTGCACGGCACCGTCTCGAGGGGTGACGGTGCCGGGCTGGGCGGGGCCGTCGTCACCGTCACCGATCAGGGCGGGCGGCAGCACGCCAGCACCGCCACCGGGCGCGACGGGACCTACCGGATGGCACTGCCCACCGGCGGCACCTACCTCGTCGTCGCGGCGTCCGGCGCGTTCGAGCCGCACGCTGCGCTCGTGCCGGTGGCCGACCGGCCGGTCCGGCACGACATCGCGCTCAGCGGCAGCAGCGGTGTGCAGGGCGTCGTCACCAGCCCCGACGGGCACGGAGGCGACACCGCGGTGGCGGATGCCGCCGTCACGCTGATCGACGTGCAGGGCACGGTCGCGGGCACGACCGGCACCGACACCGGCGGCCGCTACCGGCTGCCGGGCGTGCCGGACGGGCAGTACACGCTCACCGCCGCAGCGCCCGGCCACCCGCCGGTCGCGGTGAGCGTCCGGCTGAGCGCCGGGGCACGCATCGAGCGCGACCTCGTGCTGCCCGCCAGGGCCGTGCTGCGCGGCACGGTCACCGCGGCGGGCACCGGCGCGGTCGTGGGGGAGGCGCTCGCCACGCTCGTGGACGCCGACGGCGCCGTCGTCGGGTCCGCGGTCACCGGCCCGGACGGCGCGTTCGAGTTCGGCGACCTGCCCGCGGGCACCTACACGCTCACCGCGCGCGGCTACGGCCCGGTGGCACAGGTGGTGCAGGTGGCGGCAGGCGCGGTGGCCACCGCGGTCGTCAGGCTCGCCCCGCCGACGGGCGCCGCGCGGGTGACCGAGGCGGCCGGGAGCCTGCGATGAGCGAGCGTCAGCGAGCGAGTCATCAACACAGTGCCTGCGCGAAGCGCCGGCCGAGCGCCAGCGAGGCCGTGCGATGAGCGAGCGTCAGCGTGCGAGTCATCAACACAGTGCCTGCGCGAAGCGCCGGCCGAGCGCCAGCGAGGCCGTGCGATGACCGGGGGCGCGGTCACGGGCAGGCTCACCACCCCGGACGGCTGGCCGGTCGGCGGCGGCACGCTCACCGCGGTCGACGGTGCGGGCGGGCAGGGTGCCCGCACCGTCAGCGGCGACGACGGGCACTTCCTGCTCGACGGGCTGGCTCCCGGAGCGTACACGCTGGTGGTCGCCGCGCCCGGACACGACCCGGCGGCCAGGACGATCACCGTGGCCGACGGTCGGATCACCCCGCTCGGCGTGGTGCCGCTGGCCCGGGCGGGCGGCACGGTCCTGCCCGCGCCGGGCACCTGGGACATCGACCCGCAGCACTCGAGCATCCGGGTCAGCGCCCTGCACCTGGGGATGAGCCGGATCCACGGCAGGTTGCGCCGCTTCGCCGGGCAGATCGTGGTGGCCGACCCGCTCGAGGGCAGCTCGGTGGAGGTGACGATGGACCCGGCCGGCGTCGACTCCGACGACCCGGACCGCGACGCGCACCTGCGCAGCGCCGACTTCCTCGACGTCGCCCGCCATCCGGAGATCCGCTACAAGAGCGAGGGGTTGCGGCGGCTCGACGGGGAGCACTGGACGCTCGAGGGCGTGCTCACGCTCAAGGACGTGAGCGCGCCGGTCCCGCTGCATGTGGTCTACCGGGGCACCGGTCCGGACCTGTTCGGCGGGGTGCGGGCGGCCTTCTCGGCGTCCGCGGAGATCTCCCGGGACGACTTCGCGATCAGCTGGAACCAGTCGGTGCTCGCCGGGGTGCTGGCGGTCGGGCGGACCCTGCGGATCGAGATCGACATCCAGGCCTGCCGCTCCTGAGCAGGGCTCAGAGCCAGGCCGGGTCGGTCTCCACCGTGGTGCGGTCCAGCGCGTCGAGCAGGTCCAGCTGCGGTCCCGTGCGGGGCAGCTCGTAGCGGAAGAAGAACCGCGTGGCCTGCCGCTTGCCCTGGTGGAACGGCTCGTCGCGCCCCGCGCACGCGAGGTACTGCTCCAGCCAGATCCAGGCCAGCACGACGTGTCCGGCGGCCTCCAGGTAGATCGAGGCGTTGGCCAGCCGGGCCCGGTCGTCGGCCGCGCTGTGAGCGTCGACTGCGCCGTGGATCCGCACGGTGACCGCGACGAGGCGGTCGAGTGCGGTCTGCAGCTGCGCGGCCAGCTCGGCGGCCTCCCCGCCCGCGGCGTGCGCCTTGGCCGTCGCCCGCTCGATGGTGGCGGTCAGCAGCCGCAGCCCCGCGCCGCCGGACATCACGACCTTGCGCCCGAGCAGGTCCAGGCCCTGGATGCCGTGGGTGCCTTCGTGGATCGGGTTGAGCCGGTTGTCGCGGTAGTGCTGCTCCACGTCGTACTCGCGGGTGTAGCCGTAGCCCGAGCACCTGGATCGCCAGGTCGTTGGCGGCCACGCACCACTGCGACGGCCAGCTCTTCGCGATCGGCGTGAGCACGTCCAGCAGCAGGTGCGCGGCCTCGCGGTCGCCGGCCGCCTCCGCCGTCGCCTCCTCGTCGAGCAACCTGCCGCAGTACAGCACCAGCGCGAGCGCGCCCTCCGCGTAGCACTTCTGCGCCAGCAGCATCCGGCGGACGTCCGGGTGCTCGACGATGGCGACCGGAGGTGCACCCGGGTCCTTCGCCACGTCGGCGGGCCGGCCCTGCGCCCGCGTGCGCGCGTAGTCGAGCGACTTGAGGTAGCCGGTGTAGCCGAGCGCCGCCGCGCCCGCCCCGACGCCGACGCGCGCCTCGTTCATCATATGGAACATCGCGGCGAGGCCGCGGTGCTGCTCGCCGACGAGGTACCCGACCGCGCCCGGCCTGCCGCCGGGGGTGTGCCTGCCCTCGCCGAAGTTGAGCACGGTGTTCGTGGTGCCGCGGTAGCCCATCTTGTGGTTGAGCCCGGCGAGCACCACGTCGTTGCGCGCGCCGATCGCCCCGTCCGCCTGCACGAGGAACTTCGGCACGACGAACAGTGAGATCCCCTTCACCCCCGGCGGCCCGCCGGGGATCTTGGCCAGCACCAGGTGGACGATGTTCTCGCCCAGCTCGTGCTCGCCCGCGGAGATCCACATCTTGGTGCCGTACACGCGGTGGGTGCCGTCGTCCTGGGGCTCCGCGCGCGTGGTGATGTCGGCCAGCGACGACCCGGCCTGCGGCTCGGACAGGCACATCGTGCCGTGGAAGCGCCCCTCGACCATCGGGCGGACGAACGTCGCGACCTGCTCCGGCGAGCCGTGCGCGACGAGCAGGTTCGCCGCGGCGATCGTGAGGAACGGGTAGGCCCACGTGCCGGGGTTGGCGGCCTGGAACCACGCGAAGCACGCCGTGGACAGCAGGCGCGGCAGCTGCATCCCACCGACCGACTCGTCCATGCTGCTGCCGATCAGCCCTGTGCCCGCGAGCACGTCGAGCGCCTTCCGGACCTCCGGGATGAGGTGCACGCGCTCCCCGTCGAACACCGGCTCCTCCGCGTCGCCCCGCTTGTTGTGCGGGGCGAACTGCTCGGCGGCGACCTCGGCGGCCAGGTCGAGCACCGCGTCGAACGTCCCGCGGGAGTGCTCGGCGAACCGCGGCCGCACCAGGAGCGACTCCGCGTCGAGCCACTCGTGGAGCAGGAAGTCCAAGTCTCGGCGGGACAGCAGCAGGGACGTCACGCCACGACGTTATCCCGGCGTGCGCGTGCGGCCCGCATGCTACGCCGCGGGCGCCGCGACCGTCGCTCCGACCGACCCGCTCAGGCGCGCTGGTCCGGGGGCGCCGCCCGGCGCCGCGCCCGGTGGTTGGCCACGTTGATGCGGTTGCCGCACACCTCGGGAACGCAGTAGCGCCTGCGTCCCGCGCGGCTGGTGTCGACGAACACCCCGGTGCAGTCGGGTGCGGCGCACTGCCGGAAGCGGTCGTGCCCGAGGGTGCGCAGCACGCCCTGCAGCGCGGTCGCCGTGAGCAGCGCGAGCTCCTCGGCCGCACCCCCACCGCGGGAGCACACGTGCCAGTGCCAGCGCCCGCCCGGAGCCATCTGGAGGAACGGCCCCCCGCCCGCCGCCGCGCTGAGCCGACCCGCCCGCGCAGCGGCGTCCGCGGGATCCGGTGACTCGATCAGTGTGCGCAGGTCGGCGCGCAGCCGGTGCACCGCGGCGACGTCCGCGGCCGTGGCCGGCCGGTCGGCGAGCGCGTCGGGGTGCACGTCGTGCTCGGCGAGGAACGCCGCGAGGGCAGCCCCGTCCGGGAGCTGCTCCCCGCGGGTGACCTGCAC
This sequence comes from Pseudonocardia nigra, assembly GCF_019396355.1. Taxonomy (GTDB): domain Bacteria; phylum Actinomycetota; class Actinomycetes; order Mycobacteriales; family Pseudonocardiaceae; genus Pseudonocardia; species Pseudonocardia nigra. Next base: position 69,797 of record NZ_JAHKRK010000002.1, on the reverse strand, counting down.
CTCCGGGGCGGTGTTCACGAGGTCCGTCGCGACGGCCGCGCCCCAGCTGTAATCGTCCAAGCTAACTTGCACGCCTTACCAACCTCGCTTACCGTAAGCGGTGTAGGAGCATTTTATCCGTGTCGTCGACCGATCGCGAGGTGCCGATCGTGTCCGGGACCCCGACCCTCGCCCGGCCGCGCGTGAGCGCAGCCGCGCTGCTGCTCGGCCTGCTCGCGCTGGCGCTCAACCTTCGGGCCGCGCTGGCCGGCTACCCACCGCTGCTGGAGGGCGTCCGGTCGGCGCTGGGGTTCTCGGCGGGCGCGGCGGGGCTCGTGCAGACGGGCGCGGTGCTGATGATGGCCGCGGGGCCGTTCGCCGGGTCCGCGGTCGGATCCCGCTTCGGCCGGGAGCGCGCACTCGTGGCGGCGGTCGGGCTGGTCGCGCTGGGCAGCGCGCTGCGCGGGATCGCCGCGCTCGGGCCGCTGGTCGCCGGCAGCCTCGTGGTCGGGTTCGGGATCGGCGTCGCGGGCGTACTGCTCACCGGCGTGGTCAAGGAGCACCTCGCGAGCCGGGCGGGGGCGGTCACCGGCGGCTACGTCGTCGCGATGGCCGTCGGGTCGACCCTGTCGAGCGCCCTCGCCGTCCCGCTGGCCGTCGTGCTCGGGGGCTGGTCGCTGTCGCTGGCCGCGTGGGCCGTGCCCGCCGCGATCGCCGCGGCCGCATGGGCGGGGATCGTCCGGCGGCTACCGCGTGCGGCCGAGGCCGAGCCCCGAGCGGCCCTGCCCTGGCGCGACGGGTTCGCCCGCCTCGCCGCGGTCCACCAGGCCGCCGCCTCGCTGCTCGTGTAGGGCTGGCTGACGTGGCTGGCGCCGTACTTCGCGCACCTCGGGGCCGACCCGGGGGCAGCCGGGTTGCTGCTCGCCACCTGGAGCCTCACGCAGATCCCCTCGGCCCTGCTGTTCCCGGCACTGGCCGAACGCCGCAGGCGGTGGCGGTTCTGGTCGGCCCTGGCGCTCGCCTGCGTGGCGGTCGGGACCGCGGGCGCCCTGCTCGCGCCGATGGCAGCTCCGGGCGGGCCGTGGCTGTGGGCGGCGGTGATCGGGCTCGGGTCCGGCGCGGGCTTCCCCCTCGGGCTCACCCTCGTCGCCTGGCGCAGCCCGGACGGCCCGGCGGGGGCCGCGACGAGCGGGCTGGCCCTCGGCGTCGGCTACACGGTCGCCGGCCTCGGCCCGCTGCTGATGGGCGTGCTGATCGACCTGACCGGCGGCTTCCCGGCCGCGATCGGTGTCCTGCTCACGGCCGCGGCCGTGCAGGCCGTCGTGATCGGGAGGCTGGGACGGGACCGGTAGCGGTCGGGACGAGGCCACTCCCGGCGGATTGGATCTGTGGTGCGCGGACCGCTGCACCCAGACTGGACGCGTGACCCAGCAACCCGAGGCCGTGGCCGGCCGGCCCGTCGCCGTCCCGATCTACCAGACCGCGATCTTTGCCTTCGACGACCCCGCCGCGCTCGCCGCGGCGATGACCGGCCCCGACGGGGCCTTCGCCTACAGCGGCTACAGCAACCCCACCGTGCGCGCGTTCGAGGAGGCGATCGCCGAGCTGGAGGGCGGCGCCGCCGCACTGGCCACGAACGCCGGGATGGCCGCGATCAACGCCGTGCTGCTCGCCACGCTGCGCCAGGGCGACCACGTGCTCGCCCAGCGGGCGCTCTACGGCGGCACCGTCGGCGTGCTCACGGATCTCGCGGAGCGCTGGGGGGTCGAGGTCGACCACGTGCGCGGGGATGATCCGGAGGAGCTGCGGGCGGCACTGCGGCCGACGACGCGGCTGCTGTACCTGGAGACGATAGCCAACCCCACGGGCTTCGTGCCCGACCTGCCCGCGCTGACGGCGGTGGCGAAGGCGGCGGGCGTGACCACCGTCGTCGACAACACCTTCGCGACCCCGCTGCTGTGCCGGCCGCTCGACCACGGCGCCGACGTCGTCGTCCACTCCGCCACGAAGTACCTGGGCGGGCACCACGACGTCGTCGGGGGTGTGGCCGTCTTCGCCGATGCGGAGCGCCACCGCGCGGCGTGGTCCCAGGCGATCCGGCTCGGGGCGATCGCCGACCCGTTCGCATCGTGGCTCGTCCTGCGGGGCATGAAGACGTTGTCGCTGCGGGTCCGGCGCCAGTGCGCCACCGCCGCCGTGCTCGCGGACTGGCTCGCCGCGCACCCGGCCGTCGAGGCCGTGCACCACCCCGGGCTCCCGTCCCACGAGAGCCATCCCGTGGCCGCCCGTCTGCTCGACGGGTACGGCGGAACGCTGGCCTTCGACGTCACCGGCGGGATGGAGGAGGCCCACGCGGTGCTGCGCAGGCTGCGGGTGATGCTGAACGCCGGCTCACTCGGCGGGACGGAGACCGTGGTGATGCACCCGGCCACCACCTCGCACCGGCACATGGACGACGCCGCGCTGCGGGCGGCGGGGATCGGCCCGAACACGATCCGCATCGCCGTCGGGATCGAGGAGCCCGACGAGCTGTGGGCCGACCTCGAGCAGGCCCTCAAGACCATCCGGGCCGACGGGTAGGCGCTGCGGCTACCGCACCTCGATCACATGGAGTACGCGGTCCAGCATTCGGAAGTCCTCGATGTTCCGGGTGGCGAGGCTGAGCCCATGACGTTCTGCGGTCGCCGCGATCAGCAGGTCGTGGCGCCGGGCGCGGGGGTTGCGCCAACCTGCCCTGGTTGCCGGCGGCCGTTTCCCACACATCGGACGGATGGTCGTCGCCGAACAGCGCGTCGGCATCGGCCATGTCCTGGGCCCACTGCTCGGGGTCGGGCCCAGGTCCGTCGGCGGCGACGAGCTGGTCGAACTCGCGTGCGGATCCGAGACGCCCTGAGGAGGTCGCACGCTGGTGCGGTACCAGGTCGGCTACCGCTCGCCCGTGCACCGTAACCGTGAACGACTCGCCCTCGGCCACCCTGCGCATGATCTCTGCGTTGTTGTTGCGGAGTTCGGACTGCCGGATGGTCTCGCCCACTGGGGCGAGGACAGGGCTGGGATAGCGAGATCGCTATCGGCGGGCCGCCCGGCTTCCCGCTGTCGCGCTCGCCCGGCGCAGCAGCCGTTCCAGGTCGCGCCACCGTCCCGCGCCGCGGTCCTTGGCGCTCAGCACCGACACCGGCAGCGGCCACGCAATTCCCAGGTCGGGGTCGTCCCACCGCACGGCGAGGTCCTCGGCCGGGTCGTGCTCGGCGTCGATCCGGTAGCACGCGTCGGCGACCTCGGTGAGCGCCTGGAACCCGTGCAGGCAGCCGCGCGGGATGTACACGCTCAGCATGTCCCGGTCGTCGAGCCGGAACGTCTCGTGCCTGCCGAAGGTCGGGGAGTCGGGGCGGGCGTCGACGACCACGTCGAACAGCGCGCCGCTCGAGCACCGCACGAGCTTGGCCTCACCGTGCCCGACCCGGCCGTGCAGGCCGCGCAGCGCGCCGCGGACCGTCCGCGACTGCGAGTCCTGCACGAACGCCGCCGGGTCCACCCCCGCGTCCCGTGCCGCGCGGGCGTCGAAGGTGCGGCTGAACCAACCGCGCTCGTCACGGTGCGGCACCGGCTCGAACAGCAGCACACCGGGGATCTCGGTCTCGTGGACACGCATGCGTTCCTCCAGTGGGACGACGACGGCTGCCGGACCCCTACCGTCACGTCATGTGAGGTTCCGACAGCGGAGGGTGGTGAACGGTCACGATCGGCCCGAGTGCACCGGCCGGTCCGGACCAGGGTCCCGCCGCGTGAGGGCGGCGGCGATGCGGTCGGGCACCGGACTGTGCTTGTGGCCGAGTGCGGGCTTCTCGACGAGGTACCAGGAGGCCACCGCGGGCAGGAGGGTGAGGGCGAGGCCCGTCACGACGAACACCGGGGTGGGCACGCCCGCGAGGCCGGTGAGGACCAGCAGCTGCAGCACCGGCCAGTGGTAGATGTACAGGCCGTAGGACAGGTCGGCCCGCATGTGCCAGTGCCACGGGAGGCACGTGCCGAGCCAGAGGAACACGTAGGCCAGCGGCGCGGCACCGATGACCCGGTAGTCGTCGAAGGCGGCGACGCCGACGAGGAACAGGGCCGCGGCCACGGCGGCGAGGCTCGCCCGCATCGGGATGCGGTGCGCGTAGAGGTACGCCGTGGCGCCGAGGAGGAAGACGAACACGAGCCGCAGCACCCGGTCGTTGAGGAAGACCGGCAGGCCCGCTTCCTGCGCGACCGTGAGGACGGCCAGCACGGAGGTGATGATCGGGACGACGACCCGGCGGCGCCGCAGGACACCGAGCAGACCCAGCGCGGCGACGATCGCGTAGCAGAACGCCTCGAAGGTGAGCGTCCAGAGCGAGCCGTTGAAGCTGTAGGTGGTCGCGTTCTCCGCGAGGATCCCGGCGATGTCGTACTGGGTGATCAGGAGGGCGGCGTTGCCGGCGAGGTAGCGCAGCGCCGACGGGTCGCCGGTGAACGGCGCGGTGACGGGCAACCCCTGCAGCAGCGCGGCGAGCGGGGCGACGACGAGCGCGACGACCAGCAGGCAGACCCAGAAGCCGGGCATGATCCGCAGGAACCGGTGCCAGGCGTAGCGCGGGAACGCCGCGAGGGTCAGATAGCTGCGGGTGACCAGGAAACCGCTGAGGATGAAGAACCCGTCGAGGCCGAAGTCGCCGAGCGTCGAACGGCCCCACTCCGGCTGCGTGCCGGTGTGGATGGCGATGCCGTGGGCCACCGCGACGAGCAGCGCGAACGACAGCCGCAGCAGGTCCAGGCTGTTGCGCCGGGGGTCGAAGCGGTCCTGCAGGGTCGCCATGTCGTCCTTCCGTCCGCCGGGCACGCACCTCACCCGGTGGGGCACAGAATGCGACGGGGTCGCTGAACGGACGCTGAGATCACGCTGACCTGCAGGGAAACAGCGGGTTGCCGGCACGGCGGCTCAGCGGGCCCGTCGCCGGTGGGCGGCGACCCGGTCGCGCGTCGCGCAGCGGCGGGAGCAGAAGCGGCGGGTGCTCCCGCTGCGCTCGCTGGCGAAGACGCTCTCGCAGCCGGGCGCCGCGCACGCCCCGCCGGGACGGATCTGGCGATCGGCGACGAGGACGGCGAGCGCCAGCGTCGACGACGCGAGGAACCACTCGCCCCATTCCGCGTCGTCGTGGCCGTCGAGGTGGAGGTGCCAGGGCGAGTCGCCCTCGTGGCTGGTGAGCCGGATCGGGCCGGGGCAGGCCGCGAGAAGGTGGTTCAGGGCCCGAACGACGTCCTCGAGGTCGTGGGCGGCGAAGACCGCGCGCAACCGTCCGGCGACGGCGCGCATCGCGGCCACGTCGGCGTCCGTGAGGTGCAGTGGGTCGGTCTCGCCGTGTGCCCGCAGCACGTCGCCGACTTCGTCGACGTCCGGCCGGGGGGCCGACAGCACGTTCAGGAGCGCCGCCGTGCGCTGGGCGGTGGCCCAGACCGAGTGGGGCGTCGCCCGTGCGGGCGCAGGGGGAGGCATCGGCGCGAGTGTAACGCCTATGGTGTATTTCTGAGTTACGTCGCTAGCGTCCGCACCCGTGGACCTGCAGGACCGCGGCGCGCTGTGGCGCTACCTCATCGGCGCGACGGCGGCGCGCACCGGGGACGAGCTCGCCCGGCCGGCGCTGGTCCTGGCCGGGCTCGCGGCGACCGGGTCGGCCTCCGCCGGGCCGTCGCTGCTGGCCGGCCTCACGATCGCCGCGGCCATCGGCGGGCCGGCGCTCGGCGTGCTCCTGGACCGGTCACGGCGGCCCGGCGTGGTGCTCGCGCTGGCGCTCGGCGGTTACGCCACCGCGCTCGCCGCCGTCGTGGTGAGCCTGGGAACGCTCCCGCTCGCGGTGGCGCTCGTGCCGGCCGTGATGGGCGGGCTGCTCGCGTCGGCGCTGTCGGGTGGGTGGGCCGCCCAGCTCCCGTGCGTCGTTCCCGCCTCCGGGCTGCGGCGTGCGACGTCGCTCGACGCGCTGACGTTCGACCTCGCGGGCCTCGCGGGTCCGGTGATCGCCGGGGCCGTGGCCCTCGTCGCCGGTGCGTCCGCGAGCGTGGCCGTCGCGGTCGGGCTTGTCGTGCTGTCCCTCCCGGCCGCGCTGTCCCTGCCCGCGCGGGGCCCGGCCACCGGGCCCCCGACACGAGCAGCGCGCTCGGTCCGTGCCGATCTGGTGGCCGGCGTCCGCGCGATCGTCCGCCGCGGCCCCCTGGCGAGGGCCACGGCCACCTCGACGGTCTCGTATCTCGGGGTGGGCCTGTTCACGGCGTGCCTCCCGCTGCTGGGCGCCGAGGTCTTCGGCGCCGCTGCGTACGGCGCGATCCTGCTGTCCGGTGTCGCCGCCGCGGCACTCGTGACGAACGCGGTGCTGGCCCGCTTCCCGCACCTGGCGGCACCGGACACCGTGCTGTGGGCGAGCACCCTCGTGCTGGCCGCTGCCCTGTTCCTGGCGGCGACGGGCGTGCCCGCGCTGCTCGTCGCTGCGGTGCTGGTCGCCGGGGTGGGCGACGGGCCACAGCTCGCGGCGCTGTTCGCCGTGCGGCACCGGGAGGCGCCCGCGCACCTGCGTGCCCAGGTCTTCACGACCGGGGCCGGCGTGAAGCTGGGCGGGTTCGCGGTGGGCGCCGCCGTTGCGGTCCCGGCCGCGGAGTGGTCGCTGCCGGGTGCCCTGGTGCTGGGTGCAGGCTTCGAGGTCCTCGCCGTGCTGACGTTCGTGCTGACGGGCGGGCCGGTCCCTGCGCTCAGTCGCGGGGACCGAGGATCTTCTCGAACCAGTGATGGGCGTACGGCTCGGCGTTGAACGCCTCCACCTCGCGGTATCCGGCGGCGCGGTAGAGCGCGATCGCCTCGGTCAGTGCGCGGTTGGTCTCCAGTCGCAGGGTGCGCACGCCGTGGGTCCTCGCCTGCGACTCGATCTCGGTGAGCAGCCGCCTGCCCAGGCCGGTGCCGCGGACCGCGGGGGAGGCCCACATGCGCTTCACCTCCGCCGGGCCCGTGGCGTGCAGCTTGAGCGCGGCGCAGCCGACGGGCTCGGCGTGCAGCGTGGCGACCAGCAGCAGGCCCGCGGGCGCAGTGAGCTCGTCGTCGTCGGCCGGGATGCTCCGCGCCGGGTCGAACCCCTCGCTGAACCGGTGCGCCAGCTCCGCGAAGTACGCCTGCAGGCAGTGGCGGGCGTCCGGGTGGCGGGGGTCGACGACGCCGACGCGGACCGCCGACGCGCCGAGGAGCCGCTCGACCTCGGCCATCGCGGCGACGAGCCGTTCACGCTGACGGCCGTCGAGCGGTTCGAGGATCGCGGCGGCGGAGTCGTCGGAACGGCGGTCGAGCTCGGCCCGCTCGGCGTGCCCGGCGGGCGTGAGCCGGACGGTCCGCACCCGCGCGTCGGCGGCGTCCGCCTCCACCGCGACGAGCCCGTCGGCCTGGAGGGCGCGCAGGAGCCGGCTCACGCAGCCGGAGTCGAGGTCGAGACGCGAGCGCAGCGCCCGCACCTCGCTGCCGTCGGGTCCGATCTCCCACAGCAGCCGGGCCTGGCCCAGCGGCCGGTCGCGGGAGAGGAACCGGTCCTCGAGGACGCCGAGCCGCTGGGTGACCGTGCGGTTGAACCGCCGCACGCGCGGTACCTGCTCGGCGGTGTCCATCGTCTGACTTTAGTCAGAGGTCAGGGGGTGAGCAATCCGGTCGCCCACATCGCGGCGACGAAGACGATCCAGAGCGTCACCGCCACCAGCAGGCGCAGCCACAGCCGTCGGAGCACGGACGGCTACACCAGCCCGAGCTGGTCGCCGACCAGCAGCACCGAGAAGTAGCCGTAGAACAGCACCGCCCAGATCATGACCGCGAGCCGGACGCCGGAGATCCGGATCGACTTCGGCAGGTACTTGCGGTTGATGAGGATCAGCAGCACCGAGTACACGAACATCACCACGCCGCCCAGCGACGCCGCGATGATGAGCAGCGCCACCGGCTGCTGCAGCCCGGACAGCAGGATCACGATGCCGAACACGATCATCGACCAGATGACCACGAAGTAGATGCGGCTCTCGGTCACCTTCGTGCTGCCCGGGAACACCGAGACCTTGAGCGTGTCGGCGGTGAGCCTGCTGACGTAGTCGAGAATGCCCAGCTCGGTGGAGAACAGCGCGATGGTGCCGGCCGCCCAGAAGGCGATCGAGAACCAGTCGCCGAACCGGTCGCCGAGGACCTGGCCCTCGAGCAGGATGAACTCGAAGTCGTCCTCCGGGAGCGCCTGACCGAACACTGTCGAGTAGGCGAGCACGGACAGGATGATCAGGGTCGTGCAGCCCAGCACGAAGAACGTGAAGAACTGTTCGAGGTTCGCGACGCGCCACCAACCGCGCCACCGGCGCATGTTGTCCTCGGTCTCGCGGAAGGTGTAGCCGGTGCCCGGTTCGGCGTGGGACTCGCCGGTGAACGGGGAGGTGACCTTGGGCAGGTACACCCCCATTCCCATGCCCTTGTCCCGCACCCAGTTGCTCTGGACGAGGTTATTCGCCCCGCCGGCGCCGGCGAAGGCGATCGCGCCGAGCAGCGCGGCGATGCCGCCCACCGCCTCGAACGGCGGGAACTGCCCGAAGTTCGAGAAGTCGGTGACGAACGTGCCCCATGCCTCGCCCGTGGTGGCGACGGACACCACGAGCACGAGGAACACGGCGATGAGCGCGACGAGAACCGTCTCGACCTTCTCCACGGTCTGGTAGACGACCGGCGAGAGCGTGAGGGCGATGCCGATCGCCACCAGCGCGGCGATCGCGATCGCGACGACGTTGCCCCCGCCGATGATGTAGGTGAGCGTGGTCGCCGCCCCCGTGCCCCAGCCCGGCCAGATGTTCGGCAGGATCGTCATGAGGATGAACAGGACGCCCCACGGCTTCCACAGCCGCGTGAACCCGGTGACCGCGGTCTCGCCGGTGGCGAGGGTGTACCGCGTGACCTCCATGTTGATGAAGTACTGGGTGAGGAACCCGACGACGGCGGCCCACATGAGCACGAGCCCGACCTGGCTCGTGATGTAGGGCCACAGGACGAACTCGCCGGACCCGATCGCGGTGGCGGTGATGATGATGCTCGCGCCCGCGATCTGTCGCAGTCTCTTGGGCTCGGGGAGGTCGCGATACGAGACCGGTGGGAGGTGTCGGCTCGAGATGTGCTCGGCGAATTCCTGGCGGTCCCGATCGCTCAGTGCCACGAGCCCTCCTCGGGTACGGCGACATCACTCGGTCGAGTGCGGAATTCGATCTATGGCATCAGTCACATCGCTCGGTGTCAATGGTCGGCTCCGATCGCGTCGAGGGCGGGGCCGAGTTGCGCTTCCTCGTAGTCGAAATGTGTTTCCAGCTCGTTCGCGAGCTCCTCGAGCCGGACGCGCAGGGTCGTCCGGTCGGCTGTGGTCGTCGTGGTCAGCGTCCGCAGCTCGCCGACGACGGCTGCCACCACGACGTGCTCGCGCCGCAGCCGGTCCAGCGCGGGACCGAGCTCTGGGAAGCGGCGCTCGAGATCGGGGAACACACCGTTCTCCCTGCCGTGGTGGGTCTCCATCGCGCCGCAGAAGGTGAGGCAGTGGCGCAGCAGGTCCTGCCCGAGCGTCAGGTCGGGGGCGCCGTCGGCGACCTGGGCCCGCAACGCCGCGAGGTCGGCGCGCAGGCCGGCGTGCACCTGCGCCAGGTGCTGCGCGGCCGCGCCGGCGCGCCCCTCGCCTCCCCCCGGCGGGGCAGGTCGGAGGGCGATCACCGGGATGAGGCGGGACGTGCCGGCCTGGTAGTCGGCGAACGCCGGCACGAGCTCGGCCTGGCGGGCGTAGAACCGGTCGCGCTCCGCGCCCTGCAGGACGGTGGCGATCGTCCGGCGGGTCTCGACCGCCCCGTCGCGGCCGATCTCGACCACGACCTCGGGGTTCGCGACCATGTTGTGGTACCAGGCCGGATGCTGCGGGGCGCCGGCGTTCGAGGCGAACACGAGGATCCGGTCGTCGTCGGCGAGGTACATCGCGGGGCTGGTGCGGGGGAGGCCGGTGCGGGCCCCGATCGTGGTCACCAGGACGAGGGGTGCCCCCGCGAAGGGCCCTCCGACCTGCCCGCCGCCCGCCCGGAACTCCTCGATGATCCGTCGGTTGGTGTCCAGGGCCCACTGCTCGCGCTCGGGCGCCATCCGCCCGCCCTCCCCTAGGCTGCACCGGTGAGGTGCATTTGCTTTGCAAGCAAAGCTAGTAGGAGGACAAAGTAATGTCAACGCGCGCCTTCGGCGTCGACCACGCCGCCCGGGCCCTGCTGCTGCTCATGCCGCGCGTGGTGGGGCGGGCGAAGCGCATGTCGGTGCCCGAGCAGCTCGCGTCGTTCAACCTGGCCCCGCGGCACCTGTCGCTGCTGGCCTACCTGGTGTTCGACGGGCCGCTCACGGTGAGCGAGCTCGCCGCCCGCCTCGAGGTCGCGCCGGCGACCGTCAGCCTGATGGTGGGGGAGCTGAGCCGGCAGGGAGTTCTCCGGCGCGCCGAGGACGACGCCGATCGCCGGCGCGTCATCGTGAGCATCGCCGACGAGCACCGCGCCGCAGTCGACGGCTGGCTCGCGAAGAGCGGACGCGCGTGGCGGCGCGTCCTGGAGCCGCTGACGCCTGCGGAGCGGCGGATGTTCGTCGAGACGTTCCGGGCCTACGAACGGGAGCTCGCGGCCCCCGACGAGGGATGAGTGCGACTCTCGTGGCGTGGACTACCGGCGGTGCGACCCGGGGACCAGGCGCAGCGTCACGCCGAAGCGGTTCCAGGCGTTGATGGTGGCGATCGCGGTGACGAGTGCGGCCAGCGTCGGCTCGTCGTAGTGCGACGTCGCGTCCTTCCACACCTCGTCGCTCACGCCCTCCGGGCCGAGGCGGGTCGCCTCCTCGGTGAGGGCCAGCGCGGCCCGCTCGGCGGGGGTGAAGAACGGGGCCTCGCGCCACGCCACCACCGCGAAGAGGCGCTCGTCGGTCTCGCCGTCGGCCTTGAGGTCGTGGCTGTGCATCTCGACGCAGAAGCCGCAGCCGTTGATCTGGCTCGCGCGCAGCTTCACCAGCTCCAGGGTGTTCTTCGGCAGGCCGCTGGAGTGCAGGTACTTCTCCAGGCCGAGCATCGCCGCGTACGCCTCGGGGGCGGTGTGGGCGATGTCCATGCGTGCGGTCACGGGATCTCCTTCTTCTCCTCGAACAGCGCGCGGGCGCGCGCCGGCTCGGCGGGGTTGACCACCATGTCGATGCCGCTGATCACGCGGTCGGTGACGGTGAGGGCCGCGGTGCCGACCAGGGCGCCGCCGTGGGTGAGGACGATGCCGGGTGCGCCGTCGATGTCGACCGGGTGGTGGACGGAGGCGCCCTTGCGCCGCACCCCGAGCAGGAACGCGGTGCGCTCGGCGGGCGACAGCGCCTCGAGCACCACCAGGAGGGCGTGCTCACCGAGTCGGCCAGGGTCGCCCGCTCCGCGGGGTCCGGGGCCGCGGCGGCGGGCGCGACGACCGGCTCGGGCAGCCACGGCCCCACGTAGCGTTCCCGGCGCCTGCGGGCCGAGCCCACCGCGTCCAGCGCGAGCCGCGACGTCGTGACCATCAGCCGGCCCGTCACCGACTCGATCGGGTCGGACGTCCGGTGCAGGCGTAGCCACGCCTCCTGCACGACGTCCTCCGCCTCGCCCAGGTCGCCGAGGATGCCGTAGGCGACGGCGGTCAGGCGGCCGCGCGCCTCGAGGAACTCCTCATCCACGCCCTCAGGACCATGCAGCGCCGCCGGATGTGACACCGGGCGATGTGACACCGGGCGATGTGACACCGTGCGGGTCGCCGGTCAGCTCCCGGCTGTGGGCCACCAGTCGCGGATAGTCCACCGCGATCCCACCGAGGAGCGCCTCCACGGCCTGTCCCACCTCGGCCGCGGTCGTGCCGGCATGCCCGAAGAGGGCGCGGTAGTGCACGAGCGACCCGAGCATGTCCAGGACGAGGTCGCGGTCGATGTCCTCGCGCAGGTCCCCGCGCGCCACCGCGTGGTCGAGCATCTGTGCCACCGCGGCCCGCGGCGGGTCGAACAGCGTGGTGAGGAACGCGTCGCGCAGTTCCGGCGTGGCCGCGCAGTCGGCGAACAGCGGCCCCAGCACGTCGGGGCGCATCCGCCGGAACGCGGCGACGAAGACCGCGATCCCCTCGCCCAGGTCACACAGCGTGCAGCCGGTGTCCGGGACGGGAGCGGTGCCGAGCCGGGTGGCGAGCGCGGCCAGTACCAGGTGCTGCCGGGCCGGCCAGCGTCGGTAGATCGCAGGCTTCGTGGTGTCGGCCCGCCGCGCGACCTCCTCGATCGTGAGGCGCGCGTAGCCGGACTCGTCGAGCACCGCGAGGGTGGCCTCGAGGACGGCGGTGGCGATCTGCGGATCGCGCGGGCGGGGCATGACGTCAGCCTACCGATCTGTTACGTTACGAATCGTAATGTAATTAGCGCCGAGGAGGTCTCGATGTCCATTCCTGCCCCGACGCGCGCCGGCCGCCGCGAGTGGCTCGGGCTCGCCGCGCTCGTGCTCCCCACCTTGATCATCTCGATGGACCTGGTCGTGCTGGTCCTGGCGACCCCGGCGCTGACGCCTCGGCGATCTCCGAGACCGGCAGCGAACTCGGCAACGCCCTCGGCATCGCGGTGCTTGGCAGCGTCGGGGTGGCCGTCTACCGCGGTGCGATGGCCGACGCGGCTCCGTGGCCCGGGACACGCTGAGCGGCGCGCTCGCCGCGGCGGCCGAGCTGCCCGCCGACCTCGCGGGGCCGCTGGTCGCGAGCGCCCGGTCGGCCTTCGTCGCGGGTATGCAGCTCACCGCATGGGCCGGGGCGGCCGCCGCCGCCGTCGTCGCCGCCGTGGTGGTCACGGTTAAGCTCAGGCGGTGATGCAGATCGGCGAGGTCGCCGCGCGGGTCGGCCTCTCGCTGCGCACCATCCGCCACTGGGACGAGGTCGGGCTCGTCGTGCCGTCCGAACGCTCGGCGGGCGGGTTCCGGCTCTACACCGAGGCCGACGTGCAGCGCCTCGAGCTGGTCAAGTCGCTCAAGCCGCTCGACTTCAGCCTCGAGCAGATCCGCGAGCTGCTGGCCACGATGGACGCGGCGGAGCGCGGCGACGACACGCCGGCCGTCGCCGCCCGGCTGGCCACGTTCCGGTCCGCCGCCCACGACCGCGTCGAGGTGCTGCGAGCCCAGGTGCAGGGCCTGGAGATGCTGACGCGGGAGCTGCGCCGCCTCACCGGCCCATCGGCCTGATCAGGTAGCGGAACGCGGGTGTCGGCACCTCGGGCGCGAGCTCGACCGCGCAGCTGCGAGCGAGGATCTCCAGCGTGACCGGGCAGCTGCCCGGGCCGTAGTCGACCTCCCGGGCCGCCCAGCCGTGCGGGTTCAGCACCGGGTGGTGGGCGCGCTTGGCCCGCACCGACTGCCAGTTCGTGTAGACGTGGCGGCCGCTGTCGATCAGCCGCCGGGCGCCGCGCAGCTCCCCGAACGCGCGGGCCTGCTCGGGGTCGTCGAACAGCAGGGCCAGCCCGACGGCGTCGGCCGGGTCGTGGTGCGGGCTGACCCGCACGCCGCGCGACCGCACCCGGTCGAGCACCAGCTGCCGGCGGTGGCGCCTGCGCGCGAGCTGGGCGTCGATGCGGGCGAGCTGGGGGCGCAGGATCGCGGCGGACAGCTCGGGCATCCGGTGGTTGACGCCGGGGAAGAGCTCCTCGTTCGCCGTCCAGCCGGGCCGCTCGTAGCTGCCCACGTCGTGGTGCATCCCCGCCCGGGCCGCGATGCGGCGGTCGTTGGTGAGGATCGCGCCGCCCTCGCCGCAGGTGATGTTCTTGTGCTGGTTGAAGCTGAACGCGGCCACGTGCCCGATCGAGCCGACCCGCCTGCCGTGGTGGCGCACGCCGATGGCCTGGCAGGCGTCCTCGATCACGACGAGGTCGTGCTCCGCGGCCACCTTCATGATCGCGTCCATGTCGCAGACCAGGTTGAGCATGTGCACCGGGATCACCGCCCGGGTCCGCGACGTGATCTTGCGGGCGAGGTCGGCGGGGTCCATCGTCAGGCTCTCGTCGATCTCCACGAGCACCGGGACGGCGCCGACCGCCAGCGGGGCGGCGGCCGTCGCGACCCAGGTGAACGCGGGCACGAGCACTTCGTCGCCCGGCCCGATCCCGGCGCCGACGAGCGCGCCGATCAACGCGCTCGTGCCGCTGTTCACCGCCAGGGCGTGCTCGACACCGATGCCGCGGCACAGCTCGGCCTCCAGCCGGGTGGTCTGGGACGTCCCCCGCGCGCCGTAGCGGGCGAGATCGCCCGTGGCCAGTACCTTCATCGCCGCCCTCATCTGCCGGATGCGCGCAGTCATACCGCGCAGTCTGGACGAACCAGGCCAAAGGGGCGGGACCGGCATGCTCTAACCTCGGCCGAAGTGGTGATCGATGCCCGCGGGATCGCGCCGGGTGGCCGGGTCTCGGCGGACGTGTGCGTGATCGGGACGGGACCGGCCGGGGCCACGGTCGCGGCCGAGCTGGCCCGCCGCGGCGTGGACGTCGTGGTGGTCGAGGGCGGCGGGCAGCGGTTCGGGCCCCGCCACGCCGACACCTACCGTGCGGCTGCCGGCGACGCGCACGACCCGCTCGAGGCCGTGCGGCAGAAGCGACTGGGCGGCACCAGCGAGGTGTGGGGCGGGCGGTGCGCCCCGCTCGACGAGCGGGACCTGCGCGGCTGGCCGGTCGGCGCCGACGAGCTCGCGCCCTACTACCGGCGCGCGCAGCGGCACCTGCAGGCGGGGGAGTACGAGTACTCCGCGGCGCGGGCCGGGCTGCCGGCCGGTGCCGTCCGGCCGTCGGAGGAGCTGGACGTCGACGCCACCTGGCGGTGGAGCCCGCCCACGGCGTTCAGCGGCCGCATGCGCGCGCTCGCCCGCGCCGCGAACGTGCGGCTGCTCGTCGAGGCCACCGTCGTACGGCTGGAGCGCGACCCGGTCGGCGGCGCCGTCACCGAGGCGGTCGTCGCGCCGCGACCGGGCGTCGAGATCACGATCGGGGCGAACACGTTCGTGCTCGCCGCGGGGGGTCTGGAGTCGGCGCGGATCCTGCTCGCCTCCGACGGGCAGACGCCCGCCGGGCTCGGCAACGAGCACGACCAGGTCGGGCGGCACTACATGACCCACCCGGTGGGAGAGGTCGGCACGGTCGTGCTGTCCGACGCCGGCCGGGAGCTCGCCCTGGGCTACCGGAAGACGCGCGACGGGGTGTACGCGCGGCGCATGCTCGCGCTCACCGCCGCCGCCCGGGAGCGCCACGGCGTCGGCAACCTCAAGGCCGCGCTGTGGTTCCCGGACCCGATGGACCCCGGGCACGAGGACGGCCTGCTCTCCACGTTCTCGCTCACCTACTACGCCCTCAACCGCGCCAGAATGGGCTTCAAGGCCGCGGGTACGCACGCGCGCTACGCCGACACCTCCGGGCTGCGCCGCCACGTCGGCAACGTGGTGCGCGACTGGCGGCGCGTCGGCCGGTTCGCCGTGTCCTGGGCGGCCCCGCGCGTCACCGGGCGGCGGATCCTGCCCTCGTTCATGCCGCTGGACGCCGCCACCTGCCGCCTGCGCTTCGACGCCGAGCAGTCGCCCGACGCGGCGAACCGCGTCACGCTCGCGCGCGAGCGCGACCACCTCGGCCAACGCCGCCTGCAGGTGCACTACGGGGTGTCGGCGGCCGACCGCGACCGCATCCGGCGCAGCATGGAGCTGATCGGCGCGGAGTTCGCCCGCCTCGGGTACGGCACGGTCGACATGGGCGACGCCGCGCGCATCGACGACATGGCGTTCACCGACGGCACCCACCAGATGGGGCTGCTGCGGATGGGCCACACCCCGCGCGACGGCGTGGTCGACGCCGACTGCCGGGTGCACGGCGCCGCGAACCTCTACGTGGCGGGCAGCGCGATGTTCCCCACCGCAGGGGCGGTCGGGCCGACGCTCACGATCGTCGCGCTGGCCTGCCGCATCGCCGACCGGGTCGCCGGGGAGCGCGCAGCCACCGCGTAGCGCCCGCGTAGACTCGGTGGCCTCATGGCGGACGTAGCAACCGAGGCGCTGCGGCGCCGCACCTTCGCGGTGATCAGCCACCCCGACGCGGGCAAGTCCACTCTCACCGAGGCGCTGGCGCTCTACGCCGAGGTGATCGACCAGGCCGGTGCGGTGCACGGCAAGTCCGGGCGCAAGGGCGTCACGTCGGACTGGATGGAGATGGAGCGCAAGCGCGGCATCTCCATCACCTCGGCGGTGCTGCAGTTCGCCTACCGCGACTGCGTGATCAACCTGCTCGACACCCCCGGCCACGGCGACTTCTCCGAGGACACCTACCGCGTGCTCGCCGCCGTCGACGCCGCGGTGATGCTGCTCGACGCGGCGAAGGGCCTCGAGCCGCAGACGCTCAAGCTGTTCGACGTCTGCCGCACGCGCGGCATCCCGGTGCTGACGTTCGTGAACAAGTGGGACCGGCCCGGCCGGGAGGCCCTGGAGCTGCTCGACGAGGTGGAGCAGACGATCGGGCTGCGGCCGATGCCGATCACCTGGCCGGTCGGGATCGCCGGGGAGCTGCGCGGGCTGATCGAGTGCGGCACGGGGGAGTTCACCCGCTTCTCCCGCACGGCGGGCGGCGCCACGCGCGTGGAGGCCGAGCACGTTGCCGAGGCGGAGATCGCCGCGGCGGAGCCGGAGTTCTGGCCCGCGGCGCAGGACGAGCTGGCGCTGCTGCGCGAGATCGGGGCCGAGTTCGACGAGAAGGACTTCCTCGCCGGCACGGCCACCCCGGTGCTGTTCGGCGCGGCGCTGGTCGGGGTCGGCGTGCGGCGGCTGCTGGACGCGCTGGTCGACCTCGCGCCCGCCCCGGAGCCGCGCAGCGACGACGCCGGTGTGCCGCGGGCGCTGGAGGCGCCGACCTCGGGGCTGGTGTTCAAGGTGCAGGCCGGGATGGACCGCGCCCATCGCGATCGCATGGCGTTCCTGCGCATCTGCTCGGGGCGCTTCGAGCGGGGCATGGTGCTCACCCACGCCGCCACCGGCCGCCCGTTCGCCACGAAGTACGCCCAGGCGGTGTTCGGCCAGCAGCGCACCACGGTGGAGGAGGCCTTTCCCGGCGACATCGTCGGCCTGGTCAACGCCGGCGCGCTGCGACCCGGTGACACGCTCTACGCCGAGGATCCGGTGGCGTTCCCGGCGATCCCCAGCTTCGCGCCCGAGCACTTCGCGGTGGTCCGCAGCGCCGACTCGGGCACGTTCAAGCAGTTCCGCCGCGGCATCGAGCAGCTCGACAGCGAGGGCGTCATCCAGGTGCTCACCTCGGACCTGCGCGGCGACCAGGCCCCGGTGCTCGCCGCGGTCGGGCCGCTGCAGTTCGAGGTCGTCACCGCGCGGCTCGAGTCGGAGTTCCGCGCGCCCGTCACGCTCGAGCCGCTCGGCTACTCCATCACCCGGCGCACCGACGCGGCCGGCGCGGAGCTGCTGGCCGGGCAGAGCGAGGTGGAGGTGCTCACCCGCCGGGCCGACGGCGCGCTGCTCGCGGTGTTCAGCAACAAGTGGCGGATGGAGACCGTCCGGCGCAAGTTCGACGACCTCGTGCTGGAGCCGCTGCCCGCGGGCAGCGAGCGTTAACGACCATGAGATAGGCCTTGACCACGGCCCTCACCAGGCGCATCCTGACCGGCGACGGGCAGGGTGAGCTCGTTGTTGCGCCTCCGAGCGCTGACCTGATACGCCGCATCGACGGCCATTGAGACGCCCTGCCCGTCACCCACGCCCTCACTCAACGCCTTCTTCAGCAGTCTCCTGGTCCTCCACCGCGGCGCGCAGCGCGGCGAGCCCCTGCTCCAGGCCGCGCAGGGCGTCGAGGTCGATGCGGGCGAGCAGCGAGCGGCGCTGCTCCTGGCCCGCGGCCTGGATGCGGTCGATGAGCGCGGTGCCCTCGGCCGACAGCGCGGCGCGGCGCACCCGCCGGTCCTGCGGGTCCTCGCGGCGCTCCACCAGGCCGCGCGCGACGAGCCGGTCGACCAGGCCCGTGACGGTCGCGAGCCCGACGCCGAGCGCCTGCGCCAGGTCGCCCTGGGCGAGTGGCCCGTCCGCCGCGAGGAGGACCAGCACCCGCAGCTGCTGCATGGTCAGCCCGCTCTCCAGCAGCGGGCTCGGCCCCGCCCGGGCGATCCGCCGCTGCAGCTGCGCCTCGTGGTCCTCGATGGCGGCGATCAGTGCCGCGCGCTCGGTGTCGATCGTCGGTCCTCCCCCGCGGCTTTAGCGAAGTCTCAGCTTCAGGCTAAAGGTTCGGGCGGGCCGTAGTATTGACTCGTCCGCATGACCTGGCTCGCCCGCCTCAGCGTGCACAACCGCGCGATCGTCGGACTGGTGACGGTGCTCGTCGTCGCCTTCGGACTGGTCAGCACGACCTCGCTGCGGCAGGAGCTGCTCCCACCGCTCGACCTGCCTGTCGTCAGCGTCGTCACCCCGTACGCCGGCGCGTCGCCCGAGGTGGTCGAGCAGCAGGTCACGATCCCGGTCGAGGACGCGGTCGGGAGCCTCTCGGGGGTCAGCGCCACGCGGTCGACCAGCACCGGCGGGAGCTCGGTGGTGACGCTCGAGGTCGAGTACGGCACCGACCTCGCCGAGTTCTCCACCCAGGCGGACCGGGCGCTGCAGGGCGCGCGGCTCCCCGAGGACGTCACCCCGACCGTCGTCAGCGGCGGGGTCGACGACCTGCCGGTCGTGCAGCTCGCCGTGTCGTCGAACCTCCCGCCCGACCAGCTCGCCGACGTGCTGCGCGACCAGGTGCAGCCGCTGCTCGCCGGGCTGGACGGGGTCGCGGACGTGACGCTGTCCGGCATCCGGGACCCGCGGGTCACCGTCGAGCTCGACGCGGCCGCCGCCGCGGAGCGCGGGGTGTCGCCTTCCGACGTCGCAACGGTGCTGCAGGACAACGGCGTGCGGACCCCGGCCGGGCAGCTCGCGTCGGACACCGACCCGCTGACCGTCGAGATCGGCGGCCCGATCACCTCGGCCGAGCAGCTCGCCGACCTGTACCTCACGCCCGCCCGCGGCGGCGACCCGGTGCGGCTGGGGGACATCGCCACGGTCCGCGCCGAACCCGCCCCCGCGACCGGCGACACCCGCACCGACGGCGCCCCGAGCATCGGGATCGGCATCACCAAGCAGGAGGACGCCAACACCGTCGCCGTCTCGCACGAGGTGGACGAGGCGCTCCCGGAGATCGTCGACCTGCTCGGCGGCGCTGCGCAGGACGCGCAGGCGACCGTGGTGTTCGACCAGGCCCCGTTCATCGAGCAGTCGGTGGAGGACCTCACCACCGAGGGCCTGCTCGGGCTCGTGTTCGCCGTGCTGGTGATCCTCGGGTTCCTGCTCTCGGTGCGCGCGACGCTCGTGACCGCGGTGTCGATCCCGCTGTCGGTGCTCATCGCGATGGGCGCGCTGTACGTCGGCGGCCACACGCTCAACATCCTCACGCTCGGCGCGCTCACCGTGGCGGTCGGGCGGGTCGTGGACGACTCGATCGTCGTCATCGAGAACATCAAGCGGCACATCGGCCTGGGCGGCCCACGGACGGCGGCGATCCTCACCGCGGTGCGCGAGGTGGCCGGGGCGATCACGGCGTCCACGATCACGACGGTGGCGGTGTTCGCGCCGATCGGGCTCGTCGGCGGCCAGGTCGGGGAGCTGTTCCGGCCGTTCGCGGTCACCGTCACCGCGGCGCTGCTGGCCTCGCTGCTGGTGTCGCTGACCGTGGTGCCGGTGCTCGCGTCGCTGGTGCTGCGCCGCCCCGCGCGCCCCGAGAAGGAGTCGGGCGCCGGCCGCATGCAGCGGGGCTATCTGCCCGTGCTGCGGGCGGCGATCGCGCGTCCGGTGCTGTCGCTCGGGGTGGCCGTGGCGATCCTCGCCGGGACGGTCGCGCTGGTGCCGCTGCTGCAGACGAACTTCCTCGGCGACGCCGGTGGCGGCACCCTCGCGGTGCGCCAGGAGCTCGCGCCCGGCACCGCGCTGCCGCAGGCGGACGCCGCGGCGCAGCGCGTGGAGGAGGTGCTCTCCGACACCGAGGGAGTGGCGAGCTACCAGGTGACCGTCGGGTCACCCGGCGGAGCGGCCGGCGGGTTCGGGCCGAGGGCCGGGACGGGCGACACGCGGTTCTCGGTGACGCTGGAGGAGTCGGCCGACGCCACCGCCGTCGCCGACGACCTGCGCGCCCGGCTCGCCGACCTGGGCCCGCCCGCCGAGGTCGGCACGCTCACCGTGCAGGGCGGCGCCGCCGGGTTCGGCAACGACGAGCTCGAGGTCGAGGTCACAGCGCAGGACCCGGACGTGCTCGCGCGGGCCGCCGACCAGGTCCAGCAGGCGGTCGCGGCCATCCCCGGCGCGACGGACGTGCGCAACGACCTCGCCGCGGCACAGGAGAGCGTGGACGTGGCGGTCGACCAGGAGGCGGCCGCCGCGGCCGGGCTGACCGAGGCCGGGATCGGGCGGTCGGTCGCCGCGGCGCTGCGCGGCACGCCGATCGGCACCGTCACCGTCGACGGGGTCGAGCAGGACGTGGTGCTGCGCACCGGCGCCGCCCCGGCCGACCTCGCCGCGCTGGAGGCGCTGCCGCTCGCGGGAGCCGGCGGCCCGACGACGCTGGGCCCGACGACACTGGGTGAGGTCGCGACCGTCACCAGGACGACCACCGCGCCGAGCATCGGCCACATCGACGGCGACCGCAGCGCGTCGATCACCGCCCGCCCGGACGCCGACGACCTCGGCGCGGTGGGTGCCGAGCTGCGCACCGCGCTCGACGAGCTGGACCTGCCCGCGGGCGCCACCGCGGAGATCGGCGGCATCAGCGAGGAGCAGGACGAGGCGTTCGCGCAGCTCGGGCTCGCGCTGCTGGTCGCCATCGCCGTGGTCTACCTGGTCATGGTGGTGACGTTCCGGAGCCTGCTGCAGCCGCTGCTGCTGCTCGTCTCGATCCCGTTCGCCGGCACCGGGGCACTCGGGCTGCTGCTGGTCACCGGCACCCCGCTGGGCGTCGCGGCCCTGATCGGCATGCTGATGCTCGTCGGGATCGTCGTGACGAACGCGATCGTGCTCATCGACCTGGTCAACCAGTACCGGCGGGCCGGGCGCAAGGTCGACGAGGCGGTGGTCGAGGGGGCGGCGCAGCGGCTGCGCCCGATCCTCATGACGGCCGTGGCGACGATCTTCGCGCTGCTGCCGATGGCGTTCGGGATCACCGGCGGGAGCGCGTTCATCTCCCAGCCGCTCGCGATCGTGGTGATCGGCGGGCTGGTCTCGTCGACGCTGCTGACGCTGGTGCTCGTTCCGGTGCTGTACGTGCTGGTGGAGCGGGTGCGCGGGCGGGGGCGCCCGGACGCGGGACCGGCCGTGCCGGCGAGCGCTCCCGAGGCGGTCCCGTCCGGGGCGGGAGTGGACGGCCGGGTCACCGACCGCGGCGGGGTGCCGCTCCCGGGTGCCGTGCTGCTGGTCGTCGACGCCACCGGGGCGCAGGTCGCCACCACCGCCGCCGGCGCCGACGGCCGGTTCCCGGTGGACCTGCCGGGGGCGGGGGAGTACCTGCTGGTGGGCCGGTACGAGGGGCTCGAGCCCACCGCGGAGTGGCTGGTGGCCACGGATGACGCGCGCGTCGGGCACGACATGGTGGTGGAGGGTCCGGCGAGCGTCGAGGGGCGGATCCGGCAGGCCGGCGGGGCCGGCGTCGCCGCGCTCGTGACCGCGGCCGACCGCGCCGGCGCGCCGGTGGCCGGCACCCGGGCCGACGGGGCCGGGCACTACCGGCTCGCCCACGTGCCGGCCGGCGAGCTGCACCTGACGATCGCCCCGCCCGGCGGCGCCGCGGTGACGCAGCGGGTGCAGGTACCGGCGACGGGCGTGCTCCGCCACGACGTCACGCTGCCCCCGACCGGGGTGCTCACCGGCGTCGTCCGCTCCGGGCACGGGGGTGGAGTGGGCGGCGCCGTCGCGACCGTGACCGACGCGGCGGGCACGGTCGTCGCGACCGGCCGGACCGCGGCCGACGGCTCGTTCCGGCTCGCCGGCCTCCCCGAGGGCGCCTACACGGTGACCGCGGTGGTGGGCGGCCCGGCGGCCAGCACCGTCGAGGTGCGCGACGGCGTGATCACGGCCGCGGAGCTGGAGCTGCGCTGAGCGCGTTCCGCGGAGCCGCGCGTGGGGCTGGAAGGTCGCCGTGAGATGACGGTTTCCGCACCCGGCACAGCAGAAATGGCGCTCTCGTGGCGGTCTCGGGTTCGGTGATCGCCGTGAGCGTGCACTTCTCGCGGTTCGGACGACGACAACCGCAACCTGATGGTGATCATGGCCGCCCCGCCGCCGGTCCCGGGGGGAGAACCGGGGCGGGCGCTGGGACGACCCGGAAGATCGCCGCGAGTGGACGGTTTCCGCACCCGGGACGGCAGAAGTGGCGCTCTCGTGGCGTTCTCGGGTTCGGTGATCGCCGCGAGCGTGCATCTTCCGCGGCCCGGACGACGACAACGGCAACCTCACGGCGATCATGCTGCCCGCACCGCCGTCGGGCCCGGGGAGATCCGGGGCGGGCGGCGGGACGACCTGGAAGGTCGCCGCGAGTGGACGGTTTCCGCACCCGGGACGGCAGAAGTGGCGCTCTCGTGGCGTTCTCGGGTTCGGTGATCGGCGCGAGCGTGCACCTTCCGCGGCCCGGACGACGACAACGGCAACCTCACGGCGATCATGCTGCCCGTGCCGCCGTCG
Source organism: Pseudonocardia nigra (assembly GCF_019396355.1). Classification (GTDB taxonomy): domain Bacteria; phylum Actinomycetota; class Actinomycetes; order Mycobacteriales; family Pseudonocardiaceae; genus Pseudonocardia; species Pseudonocardia nigra. Next base: position 47,003 of record NZ_JAHKRK010000002.1, on the reverse strand, counting down.
GGCCCGGGGAGGTCCGGCCCCGACAGGGCGGGCGCCACACCCCGCACGACCGCGGCGCGGACAGGTCAGGGGCATGTCCCGAGCGCCCGGGCGCCGAGCGGGGCCCCGGGCGAGCGGTCGGCGCCGAGGACGGTGCCGATCTCCTCGGCCGACAACACCCGCTCGATCCCGAGCACGATCGCGCCCGCGAGGCCGGCGTACTCCCCGAGCGTGCTGGCGGCGAGCACGAGGTTGCGGGTGGCCAGCGGCAGCGCCCGCTGGTAGACGACGCTGCGCACGCCGGCGAGCAGGGCGTCGCTCGCGGCGGTGAGCGAGCCGCCGATCGTCACGCGCGCCGGGTTGTAGAAGTGCACGAGCGTGGCCACCAGCTCGCCGATCAGCCCGGCGGCCTCGCGGACCGCATTCTGGGCGCCCGCGTCGCCCCGGGCGACGAGCGTCTGGAGCTCGCTGATCGTACAGCCGAGCCTGCGGGAGATCGCGCCCGCCGACGCGACCGCCTCGATGCAGCCGACGTTGCCGCACACGCAGGCCTCGTCGGGGGCGCCGCGCACCCGGACGTGCCCGATGTCGCCTGCCGCGCCGTCGGCCCCGTGGTGCAGCACGCCCTCGCGGGTGACCAGGCCGCCGCCGATCCCGGTGCCCACCTTGACGAACAGCAGCGGCGCCTGGTCGGCGGGTACCGCCCTGGCTTCGCCGAGCGCGCGCAGGTTGACGTCGTTCTCGAGCACGACGGGGCAGCCGAAGGCCTCCCGCAGCCGCGCCGACACCGGATACGCGTGCCACCCGGGCATGATCGGCGGACGGACCGGCACGCCGAGGTGGCCGTCGACCGGGCCGGGAAGACCGATCACGACGGCGCGTGCGAGGACGTCGCCGGCGGTGCGCTCCTGCTTGGCCCGATGGTGCAGGGCGGCGAGCCGGGTCTCGATGGTCGCGAGCACCGCGTCCGGCCCGTCGGTGACGTCGAGGGGGGCGTGGGTGTGGGCGAGCACCCGCTGGCTCAGGTCGACCACCGCGAGGTGCGCGCCGCGGGCGCCGACGTCGGCGAGCAGCACGTGCCCGCCGCGGGGGGACAGCGCGAGGCGGTCGGCGGGGCGGCCGCGGCCGACGGTGGGGCGGGTCCCGTCCAGCCGCAGCAGGCCTCTGGCCAGCAGGTCGTCGACGGCGGTGCTCACCGTCGTGCGGGCCAGGCCGGCAGCCGGGACCAGATCGGCCTTGCTCACGGCGGTGCCGGATGCGACCAGTCGGGCCACCGTGCTCAGCGTGATGGCCGAGTCGAGGCGCCCGGAGACCGGGGGCGCGGCGAGCCGCAGCGGCGGCAGCGGCGAGGACGGCAACATCACGGCTCGATTTCGTCAGACAAACAACGCAAAGAGACATTATTCAGTGGTTGTACGGCACTGGTCAAGGCTCCTACGGTTCCCCCGCCGGTCAGCACAGCGAGGTGGGAGATGACAGGAGAAGCACTGCTGACGATGCGCGGCATCGTCAAGCAGTTCCCGGGGGTACGGGCCCTGGACGGGGTCGATCTCGACGTCGCCGCGGGCGAGGTGCATTGCCTGCTCGGCCAGAACGGCGCCGGGAAGTCGACCTTGATCAAGGTGCTGGCGGGAGCGCACCGCCCGGACGCCGGCGAGATCGTGTGGGCGGGCAGGCCCGTCGCATTCGGTTCGCCGCAGGCCGCCGACGCGGCCGGGATCGCCACCATCTACCAGGAGCTGGACCTCGTGCCCGGGCTCTCGGTGGCCGGGAACGTGGTGCTCGGCCACGAGCCGTCGCGGCTGGGCTTCAGCAGGCTGCGCGACGCCGAGGAGACCACCCGGAAGCTGCTGGCGCGCCTCGGGCACCCCGAGATCTCCCCACGCCGGGAGCTCGGCCGGCTGTCGGCGGCGGGTCAGCAGGTGGTGAGCATGGCGCGGGCGCTGGCCCGGGACGCCCGCCTGATCGTCATGGACGAGCCGTCGGCCGTGCTCGACCCGGAGGAGGTGCAGAACCTGTTCCGGGTGATCCGCGAGCTCACCGCCGACGGCGTGGCCGTCGTCTACATCTCCCACCGCCTCGAGGAGATCCGCGAGATCGGCGACCGCGTCACCGTGCTCAAGGACGGAGCCACGGTGGCCCGCAACCTCCCGGCCCGCACGACGCCGACGGCCGAGGTGATCCGCCTGATGACGGGCCGGTCCATCGAGTACGTCTTCCCGGAGCGGCCGCAGGCCCCGGCGGGCGACGTGGTGCTGGAGGTCGAAAGCCTGGCCCGCACGGGCGAGTTCGCCGACGTCTCGTTCACCGTGCGCGCCGGGGAGGTCGTCGGGCTGGCCGGGCTCGTTGGGTCGGGCCGCTCGGAGATCATCGAGACGGTCTACGGAGCCCGCAAGGCGAGCGCAGGGCGGGTCCGGGTGCGCGGCACGGCGCTGCGCGCCGGGTCGGTGCCCGCCGCGGTGCGCGCCGGCATGGGGCTGGCCCCCGAGGAGCGCAAGAGCCAGGGCCTGCTGATGGCCGAGCCGGTGTACCGCAACGTCTCGTTGCCCGCGCTCGCCCGGTTCGCCCGCGGCGGGTTCTTGGGCCGCGAGGCCGACCTGGCGGCGGCGGGTGGGGTCACCGCGCAGCTCGACGTGCGCCCGGCCGACCCGACCCGGCCGGTCCGCACGCTGTCGGGCGGCAACCAGCAGAAGGTGGTGCTGGCCCGCTGGCTGCTGCAGGGCTGCTCGGTGCTGCTGCTGGACGAACCCACCCGCGGCGTCGACGTCGGCGCGCGCAGCGAGATCTACGCGTTGATCCGCGAGCTGGCCGCCCAGGGCGTCGCCGTGGTGCTGGTGTCGAGCGAGGTGCCCGAGGTGCTGGGGCTCGCCGACCGGGTGCTGGTGGTCCGCGAGGGCCGGGTGGTGCACGAGGCGCCGAGCGCCGAACTGGACGAGAGCCGCGTGCTCGACCTGGTGATGGAAGGAAGTGCGGCATGAGTGACCAGGGGGCGACCGTCCCGGTCGACGAGCGGAAGGAGACGGCGCGGCCCGCCCGCCCGCCTACGGCCACCGGGTCGGCGTGGAGTCGGCTGCTCGACAGCGGCGCGGGGCGCAACCTCGGCCTCGTCGCGGTGCTCGTGCTGCTCGGCGTGGTGGGCGTCGCGACCGCGGACACGTTCCTCACCAGCGCGAACCTGCTGACGATCCTCACCTCGGCCTCGATCATCGGGGTGCTCACCGTCGGGGTCACGTTCGTGATCATCGGTGGCGGCATCGACCTGTCGGTCGGCAAGGTGATGGCGCTGGCCTCGGTGTGGGCCACCACCGTGGCCACCCAGTCCTATGGGCCGCTGGTGATGGTGTTCTGCGCGCTCGCCGTCGGCGCGGGCGCCGGGCTGATCAACGGGCTGCTGATCGCCTACGGCCGGATCGTCCCGTTCATCGTCACGCTCGCCATGCTGATCTCCGCGCAGGGCCTGGCCGAGCGCATCTCCGACCGGCGCAGCCAGATCGTCACCAACCCGACGATCGCCGCGATCGCGACGACCCGGCTGTTCGGCATCCCGCTGCTGGTCTACATCTTCGCGGCGGTGGTGGCGGTCGGCTGGGTGGTGCTCAACCGCACCACGTTCGGCCGCCGCACGTTCGCGATCGGCGGCAACCCCGAGGCGGCCAGGCTCGCAGGGCTCGACGTCAAGCGGCACACGATCCTGCTCTACGTCGTCTCCGGCCTGTGCGCCGGCATCGCCGCGATCATGATCGCCTCGCTGACCACCACCGGGTCGAGCACGCACGGCACGCTCTACGAGCTCGACGCGATCGCCGCGGTGATCATCGGCGGCACGCTGCTGTCCGGCGGCCGCGGCACGCTGATCGGCTCGATCCTCGGCGTGCTCGTCTTCACCACGATCACGAACCTGTTCATCCTCAACAACCTGGCAACCGAGGTCCAGAACATCGCCAAGGGCGTGATCATCGTCGTCGCCGTGCTGATCCAGGCCCGCGCCCAGCGCTCGTCGGCCACCGGCTGACCCCCTCTGCCCGTTCGACCTCCCGTTCGACAAAGGAGTCCACGATGTCCGACCACCCCCTCTCCCGCGGGCTGCGCCGCCGGGGATTCCTCACCGCCGCCCTCGGTGTCGGTGCCGGGGCCGCGCTCACCGGGTGCACCAGCAACGCGCCGGTCAACTCCGAGCAGGGGGGCGGCGGGGCGAACGCCGCCGCCGCGCCCGCGGGCGACAACGCCGAGCCCGGCACCCCGGTGACGATCGGCTTCTCGGCGCCGGCCGCCGACCACGGCTGGATCGCGGCGATCGCCAACAACGCCCAGGCGCAGGCCGAGCAGTATCCGGACGTGACGTTCGAGCCGGTCAACCCGACCAACGACATCACCCAGCAGATCGCCGCGGTGCAGACGCTGATCAACCGGCAGGTCGACGCGCTGGTGATCCTGCCCAACGACGGCTCCCAGCTCACCTCGGTGGGCCTGCAGGCGATGGACGCCGGCATCCCGGTGATCAACCTGGACCGGATCTTCGACTCGCCGCTGGCCTACCGCACGTGGATCGGCGGTGACAACTACGGCATGGGCGTGAGCGCGGGCCACTACGTCGGCCGGCGGCTGCAGGAGGCCGGGGTCGCGAACCCGGTCATCGGGGAGATCGCGGGCATCGACAACCTGCCGCTCACCCAACAGCGCAGCCAGGGCTTCACCGACGCGCTGGCCACCTACGGCTTTTCGGTGGGCCCGCGGCAGGCCGCGGACTTCACCGCTGCAGGCGGGCAGCGCGTCGCGGCGAACCTGCTGCAGGCCGCGCCGCAGCTGGACGCGCTGTGGAACCACGACGACGACCAGGGCATCGGCGTGCTCGCCGCGATCAACCAGGCCGGCCGCGACGAGTTCTTCATGGTCGGCGGGGCCGGGTCGGCCAACGCGATGCGCGAGATCCAGGCCGACACCTCGGTGCTCAAGGCGACCGTCACCTACAGCCCGTCGATGGCGTCGTCGGCGGTGTCGCTGGCCCGCCTCGTGGCGCAGGGCCGCGGGATGAGCGACCTGGCGGAGCGGGAGGTTCCGGCCTCGATCACGCTCGCCTCGGCCACGATCACGAAGGACAACGTGGAGAGCTACCTGCCGCTGGGGTTCGAGTCATGACGGCTGTACCCACGCTCGGCGTCGGGATGGTGGGCTACGCCTTCATGGGCGCGGCCCACTCGCAGGCCTGGCGCAGCGCCGCGAGGTTCTTTGACGTCCCGCTGGCCCCGGACATGGCCGTGCTGTGCGGGCGCGACGCCGCCGCGGTCACCGCGGCCGCGGACAAGCTGGGCTGGCGCTCGACCGAGACCGACTGGAAGGCGCTGCTGCGCCGCGACGACGTCGGGCTCGTCGACGTCTGCACGCCGGGCGACACGCATGCCGAGATCGCCATCGCCGCGCTCGAGGCCGGCAAGCACGTGCTGTGCGAGAAGCCGCTCGCGAACTCCGTGGACGAGGCGCGCGCGATGGTCGCCGCCGCGGAGCAGGCGCGGGCCAGGGGCGTGCGCAGCATGGTGGCGTTCAACTACCGGCGGGTGCCCGCGGTGGCGCTGGCGCGCCGGTTGGTGGAGCAGGGCCGGATCGGGCAGGTGCGCCACGTGCGGGCGAGCTACCTGCAGGACTGGATCGTCGACCCGGAGTTCCCGCTGGTCTGGCGACTGCAGAAGGAGAAGGCAGGCTCGGGGGCGCTCGGCGACATCGGCGCGCACATCGTGGACATGGCGCAGTTCGTGACCGGCGACCGGCTGACCAGGGTGTCGGCGCTGACGGAGACGTTCGTGACCGAACGCCCGCTCCCCGCCCGGAACAACGACACGGCGTCGAGCGGGCTGTCGGCGTCCGGGTCGGTCGAGCGCGGGCCGGTGACCGTGGACGACGCGGCGCTGTTCCTCGGCCGGTTCGCCGGCGGCGCCGTCGCGACGTTCGAAGCCACCCGGTTCGCCAACGGCCGCAAGAACGCGATCCGGCTGGAGATCAACGGCAGCACCGGCTCGCTCGCGTTCGACTTCGAGTCGATGAACGAGCTGTCGTTCTTCGACGGCACCGAGGACCCGTCGACGGCCGGCTTCCGGCGGATCCTGGTGACCGAGCCGACGCATCCGTACGTGGACGCGTGGTGGCCGCCGGGGCATCTGCTGGGCTACGAGCACTCGTTCACCCACGAGGTGGTGGACCTGTTGCGTGACCTCGCCGCGGGCACCGACCCAACGCCGTCGTTCGCCGATGGCCTGCAGGTGCAGCTCGTGCTCGACGCCGTGGTGCGCTCGGCGGAGGCCGGCAGCGGGTGGCAGCCGATCCCCTCCGAATCAGCGCAGGAGAAGTGATGGCGCGACCGATCACGCTGTTCACCGGGCAGTGGGCCGACCTCCCGTTCGAGGAGGTGGCCCGGCTGGCCGGCGAGTGGGGCTATGACGGGCTGGAGATCGCCTGCTGGGGCGACCACTTCGACCCGTGGGCGGCGGTGGAGGACGAGAGCTACGTGGCGGGCCGCCGCGAGATCCTCGCCGAGCACGGGCTCGAGGTGTACGCGATCTCCAACCACCTCACCGGTCAGGCCGTGTGCGACGACCCGATCGACGCACGACACGAGGCGATCCTGCCCGCACGCGTGTGGGGCGACGGGGAGCCGGAGGGCGTGCGGCAGCGGGCCGCCGAGGCAATGAAGGTGACGGCGCGAGCCGCGGCGAAGCTCGGCGTGGACACGGTCGTCGGGTTCACCGGGTCGAAGATCTGGAAGACGGTGGCGATGTTCCCGCCGACGCCGCAGTCCATGGTGGACGACGGCTACCGCGACTTCGCCGACCGCTGGAACCCGATCCTCGACGTCTTCGACGAAGTGGGCGTGCGGTTCGCCCACGAGGTGCACCCGAGCGAGATCGCCTACGACTACTGGACCACGGTGGCGGCGCTGGAGGCGGTGGGGCATCGGCCGGCGTTCGGGCTGAACTGGGACCCGAGCCACTTCGTGTGGCAGGACCTCGACCCGGTCGGGTTCCTGTGGGACTTCCGCGACCGGATCTACCACGTCGACTGCAAGGACGCGAAGCGCCAGGTCGGAAACGGGCGCAACGGGCGGATGGGGTCGCACCTGCCGTGGGCCGACCCGCGGCGCGGCTGGGACTTCGTCTCCACCGGCCACGGGGACGTCCCGTGGGAGGCGTGCTTCCGGATGCTCAACACGATCGGCTACGACGGCCCGATCTCGATCGAGTGGGAGGACGCCGGGATGGACCGGCTGGTCGGGGCGCCGGAGGCACTGCAGTTCGTGCAGCGGATGGCGTTCGACCCGCCGTCGGCGGCGTTCGACGCGGCCTTCAGCAGCAACTGATCCAATCGTTGTCGACACCCGCTGGCACCCACCCGCGGTAGTGACTTAACGTCGCCCTGTTCTCGACGGAGGCGGCCATGGTTGCAGTGGATGCGGTGCCCACGCCCGAGGGCGGCACGCCCGACGGCCCGGGGCGCGACGGCAGGGCCCGCCGTGGCTGGCGCCGGGGGCGGCAGGGTGCGGAGGCGATGGGCGCGGTCGCGCTCGCGCGGCGGGCCGCGGCCGACCTGCGCGACGGCATCGGCGGCGCGGGGGCCCCGGCGGCCGCGCGTAACCTGCGCAAGCTCCTCGGGGCGGACGCCGTGGCGTTGGCCGGGCTGCACGGCGAGCTGTCCTGGGCGGGCTACGTCCCGGAGGGGACCGCCGTGGAGGCGCTGATCGAGCGGGCGCTCGACACCGACGCGCGGGCGGCGGGCGACGGCGCGGTCGCCCTGCCCGTCCGGGCCCGCGACGGGCTGGCGGGCGTGCTCGTCGTCGTCGGCGCGGTGTCCGGCTCCGCGGTGCGTGAGGCCGCCGGGTGGGTGGAGGAGGCGCTGGAGCGGGCGCGGCTGGAGCAGTCCGCCGACGTCGCCGAGCAGGCCGAGCTGCGGGCGCTGCGGGCGGAGATCTCCCCGCACTTCGTCTACAACAGCCTCACGGCGATCGCCTCGTTCGTCAGCTCCGATCCGGAGCGCGCGCGCGACCTCATGCTCGACTTCGCCCAGTACACCCGCCACAGCCTCGCCCGGCACGGGGACTACACGACCGTCGCGGGGGAGTTCCAGGCGATCGAGGCCTACCTCGCACTCGCCCGTGCCGTCCTCGGGGAGCGGCTGCGCGTGCAGGTGCGGATCGCCCCGGAGGTCCTGCCCGTCGCCCTGCCGTACCTTGCGCTGCAGCCACTGGTCGAGAACGCCGTCCGGCACGGGGTGGAGCTGCCGGGTTCCAGCGGGCTGGTACAGGTCAGCGGCGAGGCCGACGGGACGGAGTGCGTGATCACGGTGGAGGACGACGGGCCCGGGATGGACCCCGAACACGCTGCCGCGGTGCTGGCCGGACGCGGACGCCCGGGCAGCATGGGGCTGGTGAACGTCGACCGCAGGCTCCGCACGGTGTTCGGCCCGGGCTACGGGCTCGTCATCGAGACCGCCGTCGGCGCGGGCACCCGGGTGCTGCTGCGGCTGCCGCGGTTCCAGCCCGGGGTCGTGGCGTCGTGACGCGCCCAGGGCTGCTCGTGCTGGCGGTGGACGACGTCGCGCCCGCGCTCGAGGAGCTGCGCAGGCTCCTGCTGGAGTCGCCCGACGTGGCCGACGTCGCGGTCGCGGGCGACCCGATCGCCGCGCTGCGGCTGATCCAGGCCAACCCGTTCGACGCGGTGTTCCTCGACATCTCGATGCCCGCGCTGGACGGGATGGAGCTGGCGGCGCTGCTGGCCCGCATGACCGACCCGCCGGTGATCGTGTTCGTCACCGCCTACGAGGAGCACGCGGCGTCGGCGTTCGGGATCGGGGCGGTCGACTACCTGCTCAAGCCGGTGGGGCCCGAACGGCTCGCCGCCGCGCTGGCCCGGGTGCGCCGTTTCGTGGCCTCCACCGCCGAGCCGGAGCGCGCACCGGCGCCCGTCGACGCGCTGGCCGCGGTCCCCGTGGAGCTGGCCGGGCGCACGCGCTTCGTACGGCGCGACGACGTCCGGTTCGTCGAGGCCCACGGCGACTACGTGCGGCTGCACACCCGCGACGGGGCACACCTCGTGCGGATCCCGATCTCGCGGCTGGAGGAGCACTGGCAGCCCGCGGGCTTCAGCCGGGTGCACCGCAGCTACCTGCTCGCCGTGCACGCGGTGCGGGAGCTGCGCAGCGACGTGTCCGGCGGGCTGCTCGCGCACACCGACGTCGGCGACGTCCCGGTGAGCCGCCGGCACGCGCGCGAGCTGCGCGAGCACCTGCTCGAGGCCGCCACCCGCGGGGCGTTCGAGCCGCCGGGGGGCGGGGCGCAGCGATGACCCGGCAGCGCCGCGTCGCCGTCACCAGCCCGCAGACCCGGCTCGCGCGCTCCGGTCGCCGGACCGGGGTCCCGGCTGCCGCGCCCCACCTGGCGCCCGCCGACGCCGAGCGGGCCCGCCGGATCCACCGGCGGCAGCTGCGCCTCGCGCTGGGCGTGCTCGGGCTGCTCGCCCTGCTGCTGCTCGGCCTGCCGCTGCTGCTGGCTGCACTTCCCGAGCTCGACGGCGTGCGGCTGGCCGGGATCCCGGTGTCCTGGCTGGCCGTGGCGGTGCTGCCCTACCCGGTGCTTGCCGGACTCGCCGCGTGGCAGCTGCGCCGTGCCGAGCGGATCGAACGGCCGGGGCGGACCGAACGGGCGGGGCGGCCGGGGGTGGCCGAGTGATCCTCGCGATCGTCCCCGTCCTGCTCGTGACCCTGCTCATCGGCGCGCGAGGCGTCGCCGCGATGCGGTCCACGTCGGACTTCCTCGTGGCGTCCCGGCGGATCTCCCCGACGGTCAACGCCGCCGCGGTGTCCGGGGAGTACCTGTCGGCGGCGTCGTTCCTGGGCATTGCGGGCCTCGTGGTCAAGGACGGTGTGGGCTCGCTCTGGTATGCGGTCGGGTTCACGGCCGGCTACATCGCGATGCTCGCGCTCGTCGCCGCGCCCATGCGGCGCACGGGCGCGCTGACCGTACCGGACTTCGCCGAGGCCCGGCTGGGATCGTCGGCGCTGCGCAAGCTCTCGGCGTGCGTGGTCCTGGTGATCGGCTGCCTGTACCTGGTGCCGCAGTTCACCGCCGCCGGCCAGGTGCTCGGGGTGGTGAGCGGCAGCCCGTACTGGGTGGGAGTGGTGGTCGCCGGCGCCGCGGTGAGCGTCACCCTCGCCCTGGGCGGGATGCGCGCGGCCACCTACGTGCAGGCGTTCCAGTTCGTGCTCAAGCTGGTGCTGTTCATCGTCCCGGCGATCTGGCTGGTGCTGCAGGTGGGGCCGGACACCCGCCGTGCCGCGCTCGAGCCCGTCGAGTTCGACCGGTTCGCCACGGCGACCCCGGTGCAGTTCCGGCTCGACACCGAGTTCAGCGTCGCCGAGCCCACGCCGGTCTCCGTCGGCGGCGGCCCCGAGCAGGTGCTCGCTCCCGGCCGCTACGCCGCCGAGGCCGGGAGCACCTGGCGGTTCGCGGCCGGCACCGCCGTGCCGCAGGTGGGCGGCGGGCACCCGGGCGGGCCGGACTGGGCGCGGCCACTGCTCGACCCGGGCGACTCGGGCTTCCCGGTGCTCGCGACGTGGTCGGTGCTCGTGGCGACGGTGCTGGGCACGATGGGGCTGCCGCACATCCTCATCCGGTTCCACACGAGCGCCGACGGCAGGGGCGCGCGGCGCACCGCGGCGATCACCGTCGGGCTGCTCGGGGTGTTCTACCTGTTCCCCGCGGTGTACGGGGTGCTCGGCGCGGTGCTGCTCCCCGAGCTGTACCTGTCGGGCGGCACCGACACGGTGGTCGTGGAGCTGCCGTCCCAGGTCGACCAGGGGCTCGCGGGGACGATGTTCACCGCGCTGCTCACGGCGGGCGCCTTCGCGGCTTTCCTCGCCACGTCGCTGGGCCTGCTGCTCGCGGTGTCCGGCGCGATCTCGCACGATCTCGTGCCCGGCACGCTGCGGCGGCTGCGGTTCACCCCGCTCGCGGCCGCGTCCGTCGTGGTGCTGCTGGCGCTGCCCGCGGCCCGCCTGGACGTCGGCGTGCTGGTGACCTCGGCCTTCGCGGTGGCCGCTTCCACGTTCTGCCCGCTGCTCGTGCTCGGCATCTGGTGGCGCCGGCTCACCGAGGCCGGGGCGATCACCGGCATGGTCGTCGGCCTGGTCTCCTCGGCGGGCGTGATCGGCATCGACCTGTTCCTCGGCGCACCGCCCGGGATCGCCGCGCTGCTGCTCGGGCAGCCCGCGCTGTGGTCGGTGCCGCTGGCGTTCGCCACGATGGTGGCGGTCTCGCTGCGAGGGAGACCGCCCGCATGGGCGGCGGCGGCGATGCTGCGGCTGCACCTCGACGAGGGGCAGGCCGGCGTGCGGCGATGAGTTTCCGCCCGCGCGGGTGTCTCAACCGGTATGAGCAGCGTGGGGACGGACACGGTCGCGGCGGCGGTGGCGGGCGACGAGTCGGCGTTCGGCCGGATCGTCGAGCGGCACCGGAACGAACTGCAGGTGCACTGCTACCGGATGCTCGGCTCGTTCGCCGAGGCCGAGGACCTGGTGCAGGAGACGTTCCTGCGGGCGTGGCGGCGGCGGGAGACGTACGCGGGGCGGTCCACGTTCCGCGCCTGGCTCTACAAGATCGCCACCAACGCCTGCCTCGACCACCTGGAACGCCATCCCCGGCAGCCGGTTCCGCGGCCCGGGGGGCTCCCGGCCGAGGTGACCTGGCTGCAGCCCTACCCGGACCGCCTGCTCGACCGGGCCGCGCCCGGCGCCGACGAGCCGGACGCGGTCGTCGTGGAACGCGAGACGATCGAGCTGGCCTTCCTCGTCGCCGTCCAGCACCTGCCGCCGCGGCAGCGGGCCGTGCTGATCCTGCGCGACGTACTCGGCTGGCCCGCCGCGGAGACCGCCGACCTACTCGAGGTCACCGTCGCATCGGTGAACAGCGGCCTGCAGCGGGCCCGGGCGACGCTGCGGGAGAAGCTGCCGCCCCGGCGCACCGAGTGGGCCCCGGCCGGTGCGCCGAGCGAGCGGGAGCGCGAGGTGCTGCGGCAGTTCATGGCCGCCTGCGAGCGCGCCGACGTGGCCGCGCTCGGCGCGCTGATGCGGGAGGACGCGCTGTTCACGATGCCGCCGGAGCCGGAGTGGATCCATGGCCGCGACGCGATCATCAGCAGCTGGGCCACGGCGATGGCCGGCCCGGACGCCTGGGGCGACTTCCGGTGCGTGCCCATCTGGACGAACCGGCAGCCCGCCGCCGCGAACTACCTCCGGCGCCGCGGCAACACCCAGTTTCGGGCCGTGACCATCGACGTCCTGCGGATCGAGGACGGCCTCGTCACCGAGGTCGTCACGTTCGGCAGCGAGCTGTTCCCGGCCTTCGGCCTGCCTGCGACACTCTGATGGACGGCGAGGGGCTGTCGTTCCTCGGCAGAAAGCTCGGCTCGTCGTTCGTCACCCGGGTCGTCACCATCGCGCCCGCCGACTCCCGCCCCTACGTCGAGTCCGAGTGGCGCGACGCGCTGGTGGTGGTCGAGTGCGGGGAGGTCGACCTGGAGTGCCGGGCGGGCGGGCACCGGCGGTTCGGGCGCGGAGCCGTGCTGAGCCTGACCGGGCTCGGACTGCGCGCACTGCACAACACCGGGCTGGAACCCGTGGTGCTGGTGGCGGTGTCGCGGCGGGCCGGGGGAGACGGCGAGATCGGCTGAGCGCCGGTCACTCCCCGCCGCGGAGCTTCTCCAGGCCCCTCGTGATGAGGTCGGTCAGCGGACTGATGGGCGAGCGGGGACGGCTCGGTGGGGTTGCGGCCCCGTCCACGTCGTTCTCGTCGGCCCCGGCCCCGGGTCCGGCCCCGGACCCCGCGCTGCCAGAGCTCTCACTGCCGGACTCCGCGGGGCTGGTGTCGTCGACGGAGGTGTCCTGCGCCGGCTCCGGAGCGTCGGAGGGCGGTTCCTGCTCACCGCTGTCGGCGGGTTCGGGCTGCGGCTCGGGTTCGGCCTGCGGCTCGGGTTCGGGCTGCGGCCGTGGGTCCGGCTGCGGCTGAGGGTCCGGCGCCGACTGCGGTTCGCCGCTCTCGGAGGGCGCGGGCTCGGACGGCGACTGCCCGCCGGTCGAGGGCTCCGGCTCGGGCTGCGGCTGCGGTTCGGGTTCGGGCTGCGGTTCGGGTTCGGGCTCCGGTTCGGGCTGCGGCTGCGGTTCGGGCTCGGGCTCGGGCTCGGGCTCGGGCTGTGGTTCGGGCTGCGGCTGCGGCTCGGGGTCGCTCTGCGGCTCGTCCCCGCTGCCGGAAGGGTCGGGTTCGGTCTGCGGGTCGCCGCCCGAGGACGGCTCGCCGTCCCCCGTGGGCTCGCCCTCGGGCTCGGGGCCCTCGCCCGCCGGCTCCGGCTCCGGCTCGCTGGCGGGTGCGGACGGGCCGTCCGGCTCGACGGCCGCCACACCCGGCTGCTGCTCGGGCTCGGACTCGGGAGCCTGTTCGGATCCGGGAGCCGGTTCGAGGGCCGCGGCGACGGGCGGCGGGAGGAACGCGTCGACCGTGGCGGTGGGCGGCGGCGGGAGGAGTGAGAGCGACTCCGGTCCGGCGGCCGGCGGGGGCGTGGCAGCGCGCGCGCGAGGCGCAGGCGGCGTGGCGAGGATGTTCTCGTCCTCGGCGAGCTCGTCGGGCCGGGCGGGCCCGCGCTGGGCGGGCTCGCGCTCCGAGGCGAGCGGGGCGGGGTCGCGGGGCTCGGGCGCGGGCGGGGTGACGGAGTCGAGCTCCGCGCGGAGGCGTTCCTGTTCGCGGGCGAGGTCGTCGTGGCCGTGGTCGGCCCGCACCACCGGCAGGCGGGCGCCCGCGCTCGCGATCGCGAGGGCGGCGTCGTCGCGGCGGCCCTCCCGTAGCGCCGAGCGCGCGGCGTCGAGCCCGGAGGAGACGTCGGCGGCGGCCTCGACCGACCGCGCGTACTCGGCGTAGAGGACCTTCGTGACCGGCCACAGTGCCGTGCCGGGCGTGGCCTCGGACGCCGCATCCATGGTGAGGCCCGTGCCGCCCAGCACCGCCACGACCGCGGCCGCTGCGGCGAGCCGCGCGGCGTAGGGCGTGGGTACGGCCCGGTGCCGCCCGGTGCGGGCGGGCGCCTCGGGCTCGACCGGGTCGGGCGCGGGCAGCGGGGTCGGCCGTGGGTTCGGCGCCGCAACCGGCGCGGGGACGTCCGGGTCGGACTCCACGGGAACAGCGGTTTCGGCGGGGCGGACCTCCGTGACCCACGCCGCCAGTAGGGCCACCAACTCGTCATCGACGGACTCGGCGGACCGCCCGCGGGGGGAACCGGCGGCCGCGAGGCCGGCCGCCAGTTCCTCCACCAGGTCGTCGTCCGCCCGGAGAGCTGCGAGGTCGACCGGATCGTCGGGCTCGAGCCCTTCGTCGAGATCGTCGTCGTCGCCGAGCCGCACCCGGATCCCCCGTTCGCTGACGCCGCTGCCGACCGGCCCGTCACTGACCGTAAGACTACCCGGCCGCCGAGCCCGCCGGGGTCGTCAGGGAAGGAGTCGGATCAGCGGGGGACGGCGTTTCCCTTGATGACGTCCGCGTAGAAGAATGCGCTGTCCTTGAGCGTCCGGACCTGCGTGTCGTAGTCCACGTGGACGATCCCGAAACGCTTTCCGTAGCCCCACGCCCACTCGAAGTTGTCGAGCAGGGACCAGACGTAGTACCCGGTGACGGGCGCGCCCGCCTCGATCGCCTGGTGCACCGCGGCGAGGTGGGTGCGCAGGTACTCGATGCGGCCGAGGTCGGCGACGCGGCCGTCCTCACCCATCACGTCCGGGTACGCCGCGCCGTTCTCGGTGACCATGAGCTCCAGGCCCGGCTTCTCCCGGGCGACGCGCACCAGAAGCTCGGTCATCCCGCGCGGGTCGATGCTCCAGCCCATGTCGGTCTTCGGGCCGTACTGGGTCGGGAACTCGACGTCGTCGCAGGCGATCCACGGGGTGGCGGCCTCGGCGTCACCGTGGCCGTCGGCCGTCTCCTTGGGCCGCTCGCGCGTCCAGTGCCGCACGATGGTGGGGGAGTAGTAGTTGATCCCCAGCGCGTCCAGCGGCGCGGAGATCACGTCGACGTCCCCGGGCCGGATGAACGACCAGTCGGTGACGTCCGCGGTGTCGGCGAGCACGTCGGCCGGGTAGCTGCCGTGCAGGATCGGGTCGAGGAACACCCGGTTCTGGAGCCCGTCCACGCGGCGGGCCGCGTCGGCGTCGGCCTCGGAGCCGGCCTCCGGCCGCACCCACGCCAGGTTGAGCGTGATCGCCACCTTCGACGACGGCGAGGCCTCGCGGATCGCGGCCGCGGCCAGGCCGTGGGCCAGGTTCAGGTGGTGCACCGCGGCGAGCGCGGCGGCGTCCTCCGTGCGGCCGGGGGCGTGCACGCCGCTCGCGTAGCCCAGGTAGGCGCTGCACCACGGCTCGTTGAGCGTGATGAACAGCGGCACGCGGTCGCCCAGTGCCTCGGCGACGACCCGGGCGTACTCGCCGCAGCGCTCGGCCGTGCGCCGGTCCGCCCAGCCGCCCTCGTCCTCGAGGGCCTGTGGGAGGTCCCAGTGGTACAGCGTGACCGACGGGGTGATGCCGTGGGCGAGCAGCTCGTCGACGAGGTCGGAGTAGAACTGCACGCCCTCGGGGTTCACCGGGCCGAGCGCGTCCGCGGTGACCTGCGGGGTGATCCGCGGCCACGACACCGAGAACCGGTACGAGGTGAGCCCGAGCCGCGCCATGAGGGCGACGTCCTCGCGGTAGCGGTGGTAGTGGTCGTCGGCCACGTCCCCGGTGTCCCCGTTGACGACGCGGCCGGGGGTGTGGGAGTAGGTGTCCCAGATGGACGGGGTGCGCCCGCCCTCGGCCGCCGCGCCCTCGATCTGGTAGGCCGCGGTGGCGGAGCCCCACAGGAACCCCGGTGGGAACGTCCACGCATCGGTCGACGGTGCGGCCTGGGTGGTGGTGGTCAAGGTCGTCCTTTCGTTTCCCGAGCGCTCATCTTAAGCGGTTCAGCCCTTGACGGCGCCCGCCATGATGCCGCCCACGATCTGCCGCCCGAGCAGCACGAACACGACCAGCACCGGCAGGGTGCCGATGAGCGTGCCCGCCATGATCACGGCGGTGTCCGGCACGTATCCGCTGCCGAGGTTGTTCAGCGCGACCTGCACGGTGGGGTTGGAGGAGTTCAGGGTGATGACGGGCCAGAAGAAGTCGTTCCACGCCGTCATGAAGGTGAGCATCGCGAGCACCGCCGCGCCGGGGCGCGCGATCGGCAGCACCACGCTCCAGAACGTCCGCAGCGAGGTGGCGCCGTCCATCCTCGCGGCCTCCAACAGCTCGTCCGGGAGCGCCTGGATGAGGAACTGCCGCATGAAGAACACGCCGAACGCGGTGACCAGCGACGGCAGGACGACCGAGCTGAGGTCGCCGGCCAGCCCGAGATCGGCCATGATCGAGTACAGCGGTACGACGGCGAGGCTCGGCGGGATCATCATCGTGCCCAGCGTGATCCCGAACAGCACGTTGCGGCCCCTGAAGCGCAGCTTGCCGAACGCGAATCCCGCGAGCGTGCAGAACAGCACGGTGGCGGCGGTGATGATGCTCGACACCACCAGCGAGTTCACCAGCGCAAGGCCGATGTTCTGCTGGTCGATCGCCGTGGCGATGTTGCGGAACAGGTCGGGGCCGGGCAGCAGCGGCGGCGGGAAGACGTTCATCTCCGCCATCGGCCTGCTCGCGGCCACCAGCATGTAGTAGAACGGCGCGATGAACAGCAGCGTCGTGCCCCACAGGATGGTGTAGGTCACCCAGCCCGCACGGTCCTGGCCGCCGCCGGAGTCGCGCTTGGCCTTGAGCACCGGCGGTGCGGCGGGCGCTGCAGCGGTGCGCTCGTCCACGGCGGTCATGAGAGGGCCTCCTCGCCCGCGGGCCTGCGCCTGCTCGCGAGCCACGTGTTGACCAGCACCAGGCCGACGATCAGCACGAACATCACCCACGCGACGGTGGCGGCGCGGCCGAGCTGCCCGTAGTGCCAGCCCTGTTCGTACATGAACAGCCCGATGGTCTGGTACTGGTTCACCGATCCGCCGTTGGGCGTGCCGCCGCCGAAGAGCAGCGGCTCGGCGAACAGCTGGCTGGCGCCGATCGTCGAGATGATGATCGTGAACAGGATCGTGGGGCGCAGGCCCGGGATCGTCACGTGCAGGAACTGGTGCCAGCGGTTCGCACCGTCGATCGCCGCGGCCTCGTAGAGGTCCTTGGAGATCGACTGCATGCCGGCGAGGTAGATGAGGGCGTTGTACCCGGTCCAGTGCCAGATCACGATCACCGAGATGGCGATCTGCGCGGTCCAGTCGCCGTTGCGCCAGTCGATCGGCTCGACGCCGACGAGCCCGAGCAGCCCGTTGATCACACCCTGGTCGCGGCCGAAGATCAGGGCGAAGACCAGCGTGGCGGCGGCCACCGAGGTGGCGTAGGGCATCAGCATCGCGACCCGCAGGAACGTGCGGCCGCGGAGCTTGTAGTTGAGCAGGTGGGCCAGCGCGAGGGCCAGCAGCAGCTGCGGGACGGTCGACAGGACGCCGATCGTGAACGTCTTCCACAGCGCGTTGTAGAAGGAGGGGTTGGTGAACAGCCAGACGAAGTTGTCGAGGCCGTTCCACCGCATCCGGCTGCCGAGCTTGTACTGGTGCAGGCTGATCCACGCCGTGTAGACCAGCGGGAACAGGCCGAAGGCGAAGAAGACCAGGAAGAACGGCGCCACGTAGACATACGGCGCCGACCGGCCCTCCCAGCGGTAGAGGTGGGAGCGCCAGGTCGACCGGGGTGGGGCCCCGGCCCCCGGGGGCGTCGTGCGCTCCCCGGGGGCCGGACGATCGACTTGCAGGGTCATCCGCCGTCAGCCGATCTGGTTCTGGATCTCGGTCACGGCGTTGTTCCAGGCCTCCTCGGGGCTGGTGCCCGCCGTCTCGACCGACAGCAGCGCCTGGACGATGGCCTCCTCCATGGCGCCGTCGTTCGGGCCCATCGTCTGCACCGGCGCGCTCTCGGCGGACTCGGAGAAGATCTGGCCGATCGGGGCGCCGGAGAAGTACTCGTCGGTGGTGGCGGAGACCGACTCGATGGCCTCGGTGCGCGACGGGAAGTTGCCGACCTCGGTGAAGACCTTCGCCTGCTGCTCGGGAGCGGTCAGCCACGCGATGAGCTCGCCGGCCTCCTCCTTGTGCTCGCTGACGGCCGGGATGCCCAGGTAGGAGCCGCCCCAGTTGCCGCCCTCACCGTTGGGCAGCGTGGTGACGTTCCAGAGCCCGGCGCCCGCGTCGCCCGCCTTGCCCTTGATGTAGCCCACCATCCAGGACGGGCAGGCGATCGTGGCGAACGAGCCCGAGGCGAAGCCCTGGTCCCACGCCGGGTCGAGGAACTGCTCGAGCTTCGCGGTGAGGCCGTTCTGCCCGGCCTGCGCGGCCTGGTCGAACGCCGCCCGGATCACCGGGTTGGTGTCGTAGACGGGCTCACCGGAGGCGTCGGAGTAGAGCGTCTCCTCCTGCGAGATGATCGCGTTGAACAGCCCGCCCGCGGAGTCGTGCCACGCCGCGCCCGCGGGCGCGTTGGCCTGGAACTCCCGACCGAGGGCGAGGAAGTCGTCCCAGGTCTGCATCCGGGCGGACAGCTCGGTGGGGTCGGTGGGCAGCCCGGCCGCCTGGAGCAGGTCGGTCCGGTAGCAGATCCCCATCGGGCCGATGTCGGTGCCGAGGCCGAGCACGGCGCCGTCCTCGGTGGTGGCGGCGGCGCTCTTCCACTCGACGTAGCCGTCGAGGGCGTCCGCGGCGGGGGTCTCCCGCAGGTCGGTCCAGAGGTCGGGCTGGTTGGTGGTGACGTCGGCGATGCGCGCCACCTCGATGCCCTGGACGTCGGCCACGCCGCTGCCGGACGCGAGGCGCGTCTGGAGCGCGGGCCAGTAGTTCGTCTCGCCCTGCGTGGACTCGTACCGGATGGTGACGCCGGGGTTCAGCCGCTCGTACTCCTCGAAGAGGCCCACCTCGTCGAAGCCGAACGTGCCGAACAGCGCCACGCTGAGCTCGACCGGGCCGCCCGCCGCCGCGCCGCCGCCTCCCGAGTCGCTGCTGCCCGAGTCGCTGCCGGAGCCGCATGCGGTGAGCAGCAGGCTGCTCGCGGCGACGGCCGCGATCGCGACCGACGTCCTCCGTGGGGTCTGCATTGATCCTCCAAACCGGGTGAGAGAGCGCTCTCACGACGGGAGGAGAGTCCCAGTCCGCCGAGGAAAAGTCCAGAGAGCGCTCTCTCGGCGTGACCGAACCGTGTTGTCATACACCGCTGACGAGGAGAGAACGGCCAGGTCAGGCCGTGTCGCGCAGGACGATCTCGGTGCCCATGACCACCGGTGGCTGCGGCTCACCGCGCTCGATGCCGGCGAGCAGCCGCGTGGCCAGCGCCTCGCCCATCTCGATGATCGGCTGGCGCACGGACGTGATCGAGGGCCGGGCGGACGCGCCCAGCGGGGAGTCGTCGAAGCCGATGACCGCCACGTCCTCGGGCACCCGCCGGCCCGCCTCGATCAGCACCTGCACGGCGCCGATCGCCATCAGGTCGTTGGCGGCGAACACGCCGTCGAGGTCGGGCGAGGCGGCGAGCAGCTCCCGCATCGCCCGCCGCCCGCTGCACACCGAGAAGTCGCCCTCGGCGACGCCGTGGCCGCGCAGGCCGCCGGCGGCGAGCTCGGTCTCGTAGCCCGCCAGCCGGTCGATCGACGGCGTCATGTCCATCGGTCCGCTGATCGTGGCGATCCGCCGGCACCCGCGGCCGATCAGCAGCGTCACCGCCGAGCGCGCGCCACCGACGTTGTCGGCCGAGACGTAGGGCAGGTCGGGAGACAGGAACGGCCGCCCGGCGAGGATCACCGGGATGCCGGCCTGCTGCAGCGACCGGGGGAGAGGGTCGTCCCCGTGCAGCGACACGAAGATCACCCCGTCGAGGTGGCCGCCCCGGGCGAAGCGCTCGAAGCGTTCCCGGTCCTCGGGGGTGGCGAGGATCGTGAACACCAGCTGCACGTCGTGCTCCGCCACCGCCATGTGCGCGCCGCGCAGCACGAGCGAGAAGTAGGGGTCGCCGAAGAAACGCTCCTCGGTCTCGGCCACCACGAAGGCGATCGAGTCGCTGCGCCGCGTCATGAGCGACCGGGCGGCGCGGTTGGTGACGTAGGACAGCTCGGCGGCCGCGCGCAGCACGGCCTCGCGGGCCTGCGCGCCCACGGTGGTGACCCCGGCGAGCACCCGCCCCGCCGTGGCCCGGGAGACCCCGGCCCGCGCCGCGACCTGCTCCAATGTGGGCGCCGCCCGCCCCACCGGTCGTGCTGTCATGTCCACAGCATGACACGCCGTGTCCGTGCCGGTGATCGCTCCGCGAGCTCCGCGCTCGTGTGGATGATCGCTCCGCGAGCTCGGCGCTCGTGTGGATGATCGCTCCGCGAGCTCGGCGCTCGTGTGGATGATCGCTCCGCGAGCTCGGCGCTCGTGTGGATGATCGCTCCGCGAGCTCGGCGCTCGTGTGGATGATCGCTCCGCAAGCTCCGCTCAGGCGCTCTCGCGCAGCACGATCTCCGTGGGCAGTACGACCGGGGGCTGCGGCTCGCCCTGCTTGATGCCCGCCATCAGCCTTCGCCCGAGCTCCTCGCCCATCGCGACGATCGGCTGGCGCACCGTGGTGATCGCCGGGTGGGCCGCGGCGGCGAGGGGGGAGTCGTCGAACCCGACCACGGC
Source organism: Pseudonocardia nigra (assembly GCF_019396355.1). GTDB lineage: Bacteria > Actinomycetota > Actinomycetes > Mycobacteriales > Pseudonocardiaceae > Pseudonocardia > Pseudonocardia nigra. Next base: position 26,247 of record NZ_JAHKRK010000002.1, on the reverse strand, counting down.
GACGTCCCCGGGCACGCTGCGGCCGGCGTCGGCGAGCTCGTGCAGTGCGCCGAGCGCCATGAGGTCGTTGGCGACGAAGACCGCGTCCAGGTCGGGGCTCCTGGCGAGCAGGGCGCGCATGGCCGCGCGGCCGCCCTCCAGGGAGAAGTCGCCGTCGACCGCCCCGCGCGGGCGCAGGCCGTGCTCGCGCACCTGCGCCTCGAATCCCGCGCTGCGGTCGATCGCGGCGGTCATGTCCAGCGGCCCGGTGATCGTCGCGAGCCGCGTGCGTCCCCGGCTCACCAGCAGGTCCACCGCCGAGCGTGCGCCCCCGAGGTTGTCGGTGTCGACGTAGCCGAGCCCGTCGATCGGGGTGAACGGGCGCCCGAGCAGCACCACCGGGACGCCGGCGGCGACCAGCCGCAGCGGCAGCGGGTCGTCGCCGTGCAGCGACAGCAGCATCACCCCGTCGAGGTGGCCGCCGCGGACGAACCGCTCGAAGCGGTCCCGGTCGGCGTCGCGGCCCAGGATGCTGAACACGAGCTGCACGTCGTGCCCCGCGATCCCGTTGTGCGCCCCCCGCAGGACCAGCGCGAAGTGGGGGTCGGAGAAGAACCGCTCCTCCGACTCGCCCACCACGAAGGCGATCGAGTCGCTGCGCCGCGTCATGAGTGAGCGAGCGGCCCGGTTGGTGACGTAGGACAGCTCCTCCGCGGCGCGCAGCACGGCCTCGCGGGCCTGCTCACCGACGGTCGTCGACCCGGCCAGCACCCGCCCCGCGGTGGCCCGCGACACCCCGGCCAGTGCCGCCACCGACTCGAGGGTCGGCGCCCGCCCTGCTCTCACCATGGCCCAAATATGACAGCCCGCACCGCCGCACCGCGCCAGGCCACCGTGCACACCGCGCGGTGACCGTGCACAACGCGCGCGATGTGCACGGCCGCGCCGGGGTGTGCACGGTCGGCGTCAGCGCGGGCCCGAGGGGACGTCCAGCGTCGGGTTGCGGTCGAAGAACCCGACCGGCCGCATCCGGAAGCCGCACGTCTCCACGGACATCACGGGCCAGTCCTCCGGGCGCGGCACGTGGGTCATCCCGAAGGTGTGCCACAGCACGATGTCCTCGCCGTCGATCGGCCGGTCGGCTACTTCTCCGATGTCGACGGACGCGGCGTCGCCGGTGATCCGGGCGGCGAGCTCGCCCGCCTCCGCCCGGGTGAGCCCGGCGAGCGCGACCAGCTCGAACGCCCCGTCCCCGGCGATCTCGCCGAGGAGGCCGGAGAGCGGATGCCGGGCGGGCACCTCGGTGTCGCGGTACGCGCCGAGGAGCAGCAGCGGGGCCCTGGCCAGCGCGGGGACGACGAACCGGAGCAGCGCGAGCGACGCCTCGTCGGCGCGGTGCAGGTCGTCGACGACGATGAGCAACGGCTGCTGCTCCGCCGCGTGCAGCAGCAGATCGGCGGCGGCGGCGAACAGCCGGAACCGGTCGCCGTGGAGGGCGCCTCCGGCCGCACCGTCCAGCAGCGGGGCGAGGACGGCGTCGGTCGGTCCGTCGGCGTGCAGCGCCCGCAGGACCTGCGTCCACGGCCAGTATGCGGGGGCGCCCTCGGTCTCCTGGCAGTGGCCGAGGACGACGCTCATCCCGCGCCTGCCGGCGCGGTCGGCCACCGCGGCGGCGAGCCGGCTCTTGCCGATCCCCGGCTCCCCGGACAGCAGTACCAGGCCGCCCCGGCCGCTCGCGGCGTCGTCCAGCCGGGCGGCCATGGCCGCCAGCTCGGTGGCCCTCCCGACCAGCTCCGACGTCGGCCGCATCGCGCGACGGTAGGCGAGCGGCGGGTCGCGCGACAGCACCGATCGGCCGCAGTTCACCCCGGCACGGCAGGTCCCGGTGCCGCCCGGGCGGGCTCGACCACCCGCAGCACGGCCGGGCCCACGCGCAGCCACCCGTCGTCGAGCGGCGCGCACCGCACCCCGCCCCGACCGCGCATGGCGCGGAACGCACCGGGCGCGAGCACCGCGTCCATCCAGCGGCACGGGTTCGCGGGGCGGTGGGCGCGCAAGCGCACCGGGCCGTCCCCCGAGTCGAGGGCGAAGACGGCGCCCTCGGTGTCGCGGCCGGCGGCGACGCGGTCGACGGGGAACCCGCGGAGCACGACGTTGCGGCGGGTGAGCAGCGGGTCGGGGAGCGCGGCGCGACCGAGCTCGCGGGCGACCTCGTCGAGTGACTCGGCGGCGAACACCGTGACGGCCGCGCGCCGGTGGGCGGGGTGGCCGTAGTAGCGGTCGCCGACCAGCCCGAGCCCGGCCCGGACCTCGACGCGATCCGGGCGCCTGCCGCCGGGATCGGGGGCCGGCCCGTCCTGCGGGCGCCCCGCGTAGACGTGCACCGGGGAGACCAGCAGCCCGACGATCTCGACGGGTACCTCCACATCCACACCGGTGACGCTACCGGCGAGAATGGGGCGGTGATCCCGCTCGGCCCGGCCGACCCGCTGCCGCACCGCCCCCGCCGCGTCCTCGTGGCGGGGTGCTCGGGCTCCGGAAAGACCACGGTCGCGGCGGCGCTGGCCGTGCGCCTGGGCCTGGCGCGCCACGAGCTGGACGCGCTGCACCACGGGCCGAACTGGACGCCGCGCCCGGAGTTCGCCGGCGACGTGGCCGCCTTCGCCGGCTCCGACGAGTGGGTGGCGGAGTGGCAGTACGGCGCGGTGCGGGCGCTGCTGCTGGCGCGGGCCGACCTCCTCGTCTGGCTGGACCTGCCCCGATGGCGGGTGGCGGAGCAACTCGTCCGGCGGACGGTGCGGCGACGGCTGCGCCGGATCGAGCTGTGGAACGGCAACATGGAGCCGCCGCTGTGGACGGTGTTCACCGACCGCGACCACATCCTGCGCTGGGCGTGGACGACCTACCCGCACACCGGGCAACGGGTACGGGCCGTGCTCGCCGCGGCGGACCGCCCGGTCGTGGTGCGGTTGCGCAGCCGCCGGGAGGTGCGTTCGTGGTTCTGTGGACCGGTGAGCGCGGCCGCCCGATCGGCGGCGCCCTGAACCGGCCACCGCTGTCGTCCGGTGCCTCCGGGTGCGCGGAGCCCGGCCGGCCGTCCGGCTCTCTCCGCGCCCTGCTCACCCGGCCGCGACGCCGGCGGGGCGACGGGCGACCAGGACGCGGGCGGGCGGCAGGTTCCGCCACACCGGCGGGCTCGGCGTCACCTGCCCGAAGGCGTCGCGCAGGTCGCGCTCCTGCCGCCGGGCGGGGCCCATCCAGCGCGTGGGCAGCAGCGAGGCCTGGGTGAACGTCCCCGTCGGTGCGAGGGCAGCCGCCACGATCGCCGGGATCGGCGCGGCCGCGTACGCCGCCCACGGGAGCAGGCTCGACACGGCGTCGGCCCGGTCGATCCCGTGCTCGCGCAGCACCTCGGGCAGCCGCGCGGCGTCGGCCCGCACGACGGTGACGCCCGGGTGGCGCGCGGCGAGGCGCTCGGCGAGCAGCGGGTTGAGCTCGATCGCGAGGTGCGCACCGCGGCCGCCGAGGACGCGCTGCAGCGCCTCGGTGACGCGGCCGGTCCCGGCGCCCAGCTCGACGACCACGCCGTCGGCGGGCAACGACGTGAGCAGCGGCGCGATCATGGCGGCGACCAGCGCGTCGGAGCTGGCGGTGACGGTGGCGACGCGGGTGGGCGCGCGCAGGAACTCGCGGAACAGGAGGCGGCCGTCGGACACGGCGTGGACGGTAGGCGTCCGGTGTGGACGGCACGTGAACGGCGGGCGGCGATGGGGGAGGATGCGGATGTGGCCCCGCCCGTCGTGCCCGCGGTGTTCCACCTGCGCCGCGCCCGTGACCTCATCGACCGGCACTTCGCCGAGCCGCTGGACCTTGACGCGATGGCGACGGCGGCCGGCTTCTCCCGCTACCACTTCGCGCGCGGCTTCAAGGAGGCCTACGGCGAGACGCCGGGCCAGTACCTCACCCGCAGGCGGGTGGAGCGCGCGCAGGACCTGCTCCGCTCGGCGAACCTCACCGTCACCGAGATCTGCCACCTTGTCGGGTTCTCGAGCCTCGGGTCGTTCAGCTCGACATTCGCGAGACTCGTCGGCGCCTCGCCCACGGAGTACCGCCGGGTGCACGTGGCGCGCGGGGCGGCGATGGTGCCGGGGTGCTTCGCGATGGCGTGGGGGAGACCCGGCGGCGGCACCGGATCGGGCGGCACCGGATCGGGCGGCACCGCAATCGGGGAGAAGCCGGACGGCGGCACCCCGGCCTAGCGTCGTGGCGCATCCACGAGGGAGGGAGACGATCGTGATCAACCGGATGTCCCATGCCTGCTTCTACGTGCTCGACCAGGAGCGGGCGAAGCAGTTCTACACCGGGAAGCTCGGCTTCGAGGTGCGCAGCGACGTGGCGATGGGCGGGGAGTTCGAGGGCGCGGGGGAGGGCTTCCGCTGGCTCACCGTCGGCCCGCCCGGCCAGCCCGACGTCGAGATCATCCTGGCCGACTGCGGCATGGGCAACGACCCGGAGACCGCGGCGCAGATCCACGCGCTCGTCGCCAAGGGCGCGATGGGCACCGGGGTGATGGCCACCGACGACTGCCAGAAGACCTACGAGGAGCTCAGCGCTCGTGGTGTGGTGTTCACGCAGGAGCCGGCCGCCCGGCCCTACGGCGTCGAGGCGATCTTCCGCGACGACTCCGGCAACTGGTTCAGCCTCACCCAGCACACCGGGTTCACGTCGTGATCAGCCGGATCGCGTCGGCGATCGTCGCGGTGGCCGACCAGGACGTGATGCGCGACTTCTTCGTCGAACGGCTCGGCTTCACGCTGCTCACCGACGCCGAGATGTGGCCGGGAGCGCGGTGGGTGGAGGTCGTCCCGTCCGGCGGCGGCACCGGCCTGGTGCTGTCGGCGGCGAAGGACTTCGGGCGCGATCCCGACCCGCAGTACCCCATGACGTTCGGATGCGCCGACCTCGTGGCCACCGCCGCCGAGCTGCGCGCGGCGGGTGTCGAGGTCACGGACCCGGTCACCGAGCCGTGGGGCAGCTACATCCGGGTGACCGACCCGGAGGGCCGCGCGCTGCTGGTCAACGACAAGGCCTGACGCGACCCGGCGCGCCCCCGCCCCGCCACCCCGGCGCGCCGGTAGCCTGCCCCTCGAACGATTGTTCGCGGACCGAGGGGAAACAGCGTGCGGGTGCTCGGCGTCGACCCGGGGCTCACCCGGTGCGGTCTCGGCGTGGTCGACGGCGGGGGCGGGCGTACGGTCCGGTGTGTGGCCGTCGATGTCGTCCGGACGCCGGCCGACGCGCCGATCGAGGAACGGCTCCTGGCCGTGGGCGCCGTCGTGGAGCGCTGGATCGAGCGGCACCGGCCCGACGTCGTGGCGATCGAGCGGGTGTTCAGCCAGCACAACGTGCGCACGGTGATGGGCACCGCGCAGGCCAGCGGCGTGGTCGCGCTGCTGGCCGCGCGGGCCGGGCTGCCGGTCGCGTTCCACACGCCCAGCGAGGTGAAGGCCGCGGTCACCGGGGAGGGCCGGGCGGCCAAGCAGCAGGTCACCACGATGGTCACGCGGCTGCTCGCGCTCGAGGAAGCGCCGCGGCCCGCCGACGCCGCCGACGCGCTCGCGCTCGCCATCTGCCACTGCTGGCGGGCGCCGATGCTCGACCGGATGGCGAAGGCGCAGGCCCGCTCCGCCGAGCTGGCCCGCGCGCACACGGCCCGGCTGGCCGCGGCGGCCGCGCGCCGGGCGGGGGAGGCGTCGTGATCAGCTCGGTGCGCGGCGAGGTGCTGGAGATCGGGCTCGACCACGCCGTCGTCGAGGTGGGCGGAGTGGGGCTCGCGGTGCAGGCCACCCCGGCCACCCTGGCGGGGCTGCGCCGCGGGGAGCAGGGCAGGCTCGCCACGGCGCTGGTCGTGCGAGAGGAATCGCTCACGCTGTTCGGGTTCGCCGACGCCGACGAGCGCGAGCTGTTCGGGCTGCTGCAGACCGTCAGCGGGATCGGGCCGCGGATCGCGCTGGCCACCCTCGCCGTGCTCGATCCGGACGCGCTGCGCCGTGCGCTCGTCGACGGCGACGTCACCGCGCTCACCCGGGTCCCCGGCATCGGGCGCAAGGGTGCCGAGCGGCTGGTGCTGGAGCTGCGCGACAAGGTCGTCGCGCCCGCGGCCGCCCCGGCCCTGCTGCCGGCCGCCGCGAACGGCAACCCGCGCCGGGACCAGGTGGTGGAAGCGCTGCTGGGCCTGGGCTTCACCGCGAAGCCCGCCGAACAGGCCGTCGACGCGGCGCTGGGCAGCGACGCGGACGCCGACGCGAGCACGCTCCTGCGCAGCGCGCTGTCCCGTCTGGGCCGCAAGTGACGGCACCGGTTCGGAGCCGAACTGCCGTGTGCACCTACCCTGCGGCAGCAGTACGGCTCCGAAGTGCGGAGGGCGCGTGAGTGAGGAACTGGCGGCTGCCGCCGACGTCGAGGACGTGGAGGTCGACGCGTCCCTGCGACCGCGGAACCTCGCCGAGTTCGTGGGGCAGGTCCGCGTACGGGAGCAGCTGTCGCTCGTGCTGGAGGGGGCGCGGCGGCGCGGCGACCCGCCCGACCACATCCTGCTGTCGGGCCCGCCCGGGCTGGGCAAGACGAGCCTCGCGCTCATCGTCGCGGCCGAGATGGGCGCCGCGATCCGGCTGACGTCCGGGCCGGCCCTGGAACGGGCGGGCGACCTGGCCGCGATGCTGTCGAACCTCGAGGCGGGCGACGTCCTGTTCATCGACGAGATCCACCGGATCGCCCGTCCGGCCGAGGAGATGCTCTACCTCGCGATGGAGGACTTCCGGGTCGACGTCGTGGTGGGCAAGGGCCCGGGCGCGACCTCGATCCCGCTCGACATCGTCCCGTTCACGCTGGTGGGGGCCACCACCCGGGCCGGGGCGCTCACCGGCCCGCTGCGCGACCGGTTCGGGTTCACCGCGCACATGGAGTTCTACGAGCCGGCCGAGCTGGAGCTGGTGCTGCGCCGCGCCGCCGTCATCCTCGACGTCGAACTGCGCGCCGACGGGGCCGCGGAGATCGCCGCGCGGTCGCGCGGCACGCCCCGCATCGCCAACCGGCTGCTGCGGCGCGTGCGCGACTTCGCCCAGGTCCGGGCTGACGGGGCCGTCTCCCGGCAGGTCGCCCGCGACGCGCTGGCCGTCTACGACGTCGACGAGCTCGGCCTCGACCGGCTCGACCGGGCGGTGCTCGGCGCGCTCGTACGCTCGTTCGGGGGCGGTCCGGTGGGCGTGTCCACGCTCGCCGTCGCGGTCGGCGAGGAACCGGGTACCGTCGAGGAGGTCTGCGAGCCCTACCTGGTGCGGGCCGGAATGCTGGCACGTACGCCACGGGGCCGGGTGGCCACCGCCGCCGCCTGGTCTCATCTGGGCATCGCTCCGCCGCCGGACGTCACCCCTGGCGGACCTCCCGCGTTGTTCTGACACGGGGGCTGGCAGACTCGGGTGGCTCTCGACGTGCGGAGATACGGAGACCATGGACATCTCGCTGCTGTTCCCACTGCTCATCCTGCTGCTGTTCATCCCGATCTTCCTGTCCGGGCGGCGCCAGCGCCGGCAGATGAAGGACATGCAGGCGATGCAGTCGTCGCTCGACGCCGGTGACGTCGTGATGACCACCTCCGGCCTGCGTGCCACCGTCGTGGACGCCTCGTACGAGGAGACCGTCGACCTCGAGATCGCCGACGGCGTCGTCACCACCTGGGTGCGGGCCGCGGTCCGCGAGAAGGTCAACCCGACCGCGGGCGACGCGGAGCCCACCACCACGGCCACCGCCGACGACGTGGCGACCGGCGCCAGCACCACCACCGGGAGCAGCACCACCACCGGCGCCACCACCGACGACGCCGACCGCCCGTCGCTCACCAAGGACGACTCCGCGAACGGCTCGTCCCGCAACTGACCCCGTCCCGCATCGGCGCGGCGCACGAGAAGAAGGAAGAGACCGACAGCTGTGGCCACCACCCCGGGGCGCATCCGTCCCTGGCGCTATCTCGCGGCGTTCGCCGCCGTCGTCGCGGTGCTGTACTCGCTCGTGTTCTTCACCGGCGACGGTGACCCCACGCCGAAGCTGGGCATCGACCTGCAGGGCGGCACCCGCGTCACGCTGCAGGCGCGCACGGAGACCGGCGCCGAACCTCCCCGCGAGCAGCTCGTGCAGGCGCAGCGGATCATCCAGGAGCGCGTCGACGGCCTGGGCGTCGGTGGCGCCGAGGTGGTGCTCGACGGCAGCAACCTGACGATCACCGTGCCCGGCCAGGAGGGCGACCAGGCCCGCTCGCTCGGGCAGACGGCCCAGCTGCGGTTCCGCGAGGTGATCGGGGGCCCGGTGGCCGCCGCGCCCGCCCCGGCGCCCGAGGGCTCCACCGCGGAGCCCGGTGCTGCGCCGGACCCGGCGGCGCCCGCCGAGCCCACCCAGGCGCCCCCGTCCGACCCGGCGGCCCCGCCCGCCGACCCGGCCGCGCCGCCCGCCGACCCGGCCCAGCCCCAGGGCGCGGGCGACCCGGTCGAGCGCGAGGTGGCGCCCGTGGCCCACACCGCGCCGCTGCAGGACCCGGTGCCACCGCCGACCCCCGAGCCGACCCCGACGCCCGCCCCGGCGTCACCCGCGCCCGGTGCGACCGCCCCGGCCGGACCCGCCGACCCCGAGCTCGCGGCCGCGATCGCGCAGGCGCGGGAGACCCGGCAGAGCAGCGACCCCGCCGTGCAGCAGCAGGCGCTCGCCGCGCTGGACTGCAGCGCTCCCGACCCGCTGCGCGGCTACGCCGACCCGACGCTGCCGCTGGTCACCTGCAACCAGGACGGCACCCTCAAGTACGTCCTCGGCCCCTCGTTCCTCGAGGGCACCGAGATCGACAACGCCATGGCGCAGCAGAACCCGCAGGGAGTGGGCTGGGTCATCAGCCTCGACTTCACCGCCGCGGGTGCCGCCACGTGGGGCGAGTACACCACCAACAACGTCGGCAAGAACGTCGCGTTCGTGCTCGACGGCGAGGTCGTCTCCGCGCCCACGATCAACGGGCCGATCTTCGGTACCACCGAGATCACCGGGCAGTTCAGCCAGGAGGAGGCGCAGGACCTGGCCGGGATCCTGCGGTACGGGTCGCTGCCGCTGTCGTTCGAGGCGTCGGAGGCCCAGACGGTGTCGGCGACGCTCGGGATCGCCTCCCTGCAGGCCGGCCTGATCGCGGGCGGCATCGGCCTGCTGGCCGTGTTCATCTACTGCCTGTTCTACTACCGCGTCCTCGGGGTGCTGACGATCCTGTCGCTGGTGCTTTCCGGCGTGGTCGTCTACGCCGTGCTGGTGCTGCTCGGGCGGTGGATCGGGTTCACCCTCGACCTCGCGGGCGTCGCCGGGTTCATCGTCGCCATCGGCATCACCGCCGACTCGTTCGTCATCTTCTTCGAACGGCTCAAGGACGAGGTCCGGGAGGGCCGCAGCTTCCGCTCCGCGGTGCCGCGGGGCTGGGTGCGGGCGCGGCGCACGATCCTGTCCGCCGACGCCGTGAGCTTCCTCGCCGCCGCCGTGCTGTACCTGCTGGCGGTCGGCCAGGTGAAGGGCTTCGCGTTCACGCTCGGCCTGTCCACGGTGCTCGACCTGGTCGTCGTGTTCCTCGTGACGCACCCGCTGGTGGCGCTCGCGTCGAACTCACGGGTGTTCGGCAGCCCGGCGTTCTCCGGCCTGGGATCGGTGGCACGGCTCGGCGCGGGGCGCAAGCGACCCGCCGCCACGGCCGGCGCAGGGAAGGGAGCCTGACATGGCGGCCACCACCTCCGAGCGGCCCTCCGAGCGCCGCGGCGTGCTCTCCCGGCTCTACACGGGCACGGGCGCGTTCGACATCGTCGGCCGCCGGCGCATGTGGTACCTGGTGTTCACGGCGCTGGTGCTCGTGTGCATCGGGTCGATCGTGTTCCGCGGCTTCAACCTGGGCATCGACTTCACCGGCGGCACGCAGATCCAGTTCCCGGCGGCCACCGCCGGCGCGCCCGCCGAGGTCGAAGCCGTCCGCGGCGTCTACGAGCGGGTCGTCGGCGACGAACCCGCCGCGGTGCAGACGGTCGGCGCGGGTGACGCCGCCTCGGTCCTCATCCGGACCGAGGCGCTGGACCCGGCCGTCCTGATCGAGCTCAAGCAGGCGCTGTTCGACACGTTCCAACCGCTCGGCGCCGAGGGCGTCCCGGCCGTCGACGCCATCAGCGACAGCGCGGTCAGCGGCAGCTGGGGCGGCCAGATCACGCAGCAGGCGCTCATCGCGCTGGCCGTGTTCCTGGTGCTGGTGACGATCTTCCTGGCGTTCTACTTCGAGCGGGCGATGGCCGTCGCCGCGCTCGTGGCGCTGCTGCACGACGTCGTCGTCACGGCCGGGGTGTACTCGATCGTCGGACTCGAGGTCACCCCCGGCACGGTCATCGGCCTGCTGACGATCCTCGGCTTCTCCCTCTACGACACGGTCGTGGTGTTCGACAAGGTCAAGGAGAACACCCGCGGGCTGCTCGGGCTGACCCGGCGCACCTACGCCGAGGCGGCGAACCTCGCGCTCAACCAGACGCTGATGCGCTCGATCAACACGTCCCTGATCGCGGTGCTGCCGGTGATCGGGCTGCTGGTGATCGGGGTGGGGCTGCTCGGCGTCGGCACGCTGGCCGACCTCGCGCTGGTGCAGATGGTCGGCATCATCGCGGGCGTCGTGTCGTCGCTGCTGCTGGCCACCCCGCTGCTGGTGGACCTGAAGCTGCGCGACCCCCGGTTCCGGGAGCAGGCGGCGAAGGTCGCGGCGCGGCGCAAGCGCGCCGCCGCGGCGGCGGCGGGGGAGCCCGAGGGCGACCCCGACCTGCTCGACGACGCGGTGCTCGCCGGCGAGCAGCGCAAGGAGCGGGCCATGGTCGCGGCGGCCGGGGTGCCGGCGCGCCAGGGCAAGGTCGCGGATCGACGGCAGGCGGCCCGCCCGAGCGGCAAGGCGGCCCGGCCGACGGGAAAGCGGCGCCGGTGAAGGTCGACATCAACGCCGAGCCCGAGCTGACGCGGGTCGTCGGGCTGATCCGGGACGTTCCGGACTACCCGTCACCGGGGGTGCTCTTCCGCGACGTCACGCCCGCGCTGGCCGACGCCGAGGCGCTCGCGACGATCAGCACCGAGCTGGCCTCGCTGCCCGGTGACGCCGACGTGGTGGTCGGGGTGGAGGCGCGCGGGTTCCTGCTGGCTGCGGCCGTCGCGATCGTCGCCGGCACCGGGGTGGTGCCGGTCCGCAAGGCCGGGAAGCTGCCGCGGGTGGCCGGCTCACGCACCTACGACCTCGAGTACGGCACGGCCACGCTGGAGCTTCCGGCCGACACGGTCGCGCCCGGGGCGCGCGTGTTCGTGGTGGACGACGTGCTGGCCACCGGGGGCACCGCGGCGGCGGCGTGCGCGCTGCTGGCCGATGCCGGGGCCGACGTCGTCGGCTTCGGGACGCTGCTGGAGCTCACCGGGCTCGGTGGTCGGGAGCGGCTCGGGGCGATCCCGGTGCATGCGCTGCTGACGGCATAGGCCACGGGCGACCCGCCGCGTGGCGCCGGTTGGCGGATCCCTGCGCTGCATCCCCGTCCGCGGGACTATCCTTCTGAAGATGGAGGGCAGGGTATGACCGATGTGCACCAGGCCGCGCCTCCGGTCCCCAGCCCGGAGGGTCCGGCGAAGCCGTCGGCCACCCGCCGGGTGCGCGCACGGATCGCCCGTCGCATGACACCGCAGCGCGTGGCGGTGGTCGCCCCGGTGCTCGAGCCGCTGGCGAGCGTGCACCGGGCACTGCATCCGAAGGCCGACCTCGCGCTGCTCCAGCGGGCCTACGACGTCGCGGAGGCCAAGCACGAGGGCCAGAAGCGCAAGTCGGGCGACCCCTACATCACCCATCCGCTGGCCGTCGCGACGATCCTCGCCGAGCTCGGCATGGACACCACCACGCTGGTGGCGGCGCTGCTGCACGACACCGTGGAGGACACCGACTACTCGCTCGACCGGCTGCGCGCCGACTTCGGCGAGGAGGTCGCGCACCTCGTCGACGGCGTCACGAAGCTCGACAAGGTCGAGCTGGGCAGCGCGGCGGAGGCCGAGACGATCCGCAAGATGGTCGTCGCCATGGCGCGCGACCCGCGGGTGCTCGTCATCAAGCTGTCGGACCGGTTGCACAACATGCGCACGATGCGCTTCCTGCCGCCGGAGAAGCAGGCCAAGAAGGCGCGCGAGACGCTCGAGGTGCTGGCGCCGCTGGCCCACCGGCTCGGCATGGCCACGGTGAAGTGGGAGCTGGAGGATCTCTCCTTTGCGATCCTGCACCCGAAGAAGTACTCCGAGATCGTGCGGCTGGTCGCCACCCGAGCGCCTTCCCGCGACACCTATCTGAAGCAGGTGATCGACGAGGTCACCCAGCAGCTCGACTCGGCGCGGATCGCCGCCACCGTCGAGGGCAGGCCCAAGCACTACTACTCGATCTACCGCAAGATGATCGTCAAGGGTCGCGACTTCGACGACATCCACGACCTGGTGGGTGTCCGCGTGCTCGTCGACGAGGTGCGCGACTGCTATGCGGCGATGGGCATGGTGCACGCACTGTGGCAGCCGATGCCCGGCCGGTTCAAGGACTACATCGCCCAGCCGCGGTTCGGGGTGTACCAGTCGCTGCACACCACGGTGATCGGGCCGGACGGCAAGCCGCTGGAGGTGCAGATCCGCACCCACGAGATGCACCGCACCGCCGAGTACGGCATCGCGGCGCACTGGCGCTACAAGGAGACGCGCGGGGCCAACGGCCCGTCGGCGGGCACCGTCGAGGTCGACGAGATGTCCTGGATGCGCCAGCTGCTCGACTGGCAGCGGGAGGCCGCCGACCCCGGCGACTTCCTGGAGTCGCTGCGGTTCGACCTGGCGTCGCAGGAGATCTTCGTGTTCACGCCCAAGGGCGACGTGGTCACGCTGCCCACCGGGTCCACGCCGGTCGACCTGGCGTACGCCGTGCACACCGAGGTGGGCAACCGCTGCATCGGCTCGCGGGTCAACGGCAGGCTGGTGGCGCTGGAGCGCAAGCTCGAGTCCGGCGACCAGGTGGAGATCTTCACCTCGAAGGCCGAGGGGCAGGGCCCGAGCCGCGACTGGCTCGCGTTCGTCGCATCCCCGCGCGCCAAGACGAAGATCAAGCAGTGGTTCGCGAAGGAGCGCCGCGAGGAGGCCATCGAGGCGGGCAAGGAGGCCATCGCCCGGGAGGCGCGGCGCACGTCGATGCCGCTGCAGCGGCTGGTGTCCACCGACGCGATGGCCGCCCTGTCGCGGGAGCTGCACTTCCCCGACCTGTCGGGCCTCTACGCGGCCGTCGGAGAGGGGCACGCGAGCGCCCGGCACGTCGTGCAACGCCTCGTCGCCCTGCTCGGTGGTGTGGAGCAGGCCGAGGAGGACCTCGCCGAGCGGGCCACCCCGTCCACCGTGCGGCTGCGTCGTACGACGGGCGACGCGGGCGTGGTGGTGCGCGGCGACGACGGCGACGTCGGCGACCTGTACATCAAGCTGGCCCGCTGCTGCACGCCCGTGCCCGGCGACGACATCCTCGGGTTCGTCACCCGCGGCGGCGGCATCAGCGTGCACCGCACCGACTGCACCAACGCCTCCGACCTGCAGGCGCGCGCCGAGCGGCTCGTCGACGTGGCGTGGTCGGTGTCGCCCGGGTCGGTGTTCCTGGTAGCGATCCAGGTGGAGGCGCTCGACCGGCACCGGCTGCTGTCCGACGTCACCAAGGTGCTGGCCGACGAGAAGGTCAACATCCTGTCGGCGTCGGTCACCACGTCGCGTGACCGGGTGGCCGTCTCCCGGTTCAGTTTCGAGATGGGCGACCCGAAGCACCTGGGCCACGTGCTGCGCGCGGTGCGCAACGTGGAGGGCGTCTACGACGTGTACCGGGTGACGTCGGCGAGCTGACGGCACGTTTCCCGGCCCGTGTGCGTGGCACTCGGGCCGTGTGCTGGAGACCGAGCTGACGGTGACCCAGAGCGTCGTCGGGGCGCTCGTCGTCGCGCGCTGGCGCTGGCCGCGCTGCACCTGGCCGCCCCGCGGATCCGGAAGCTACCGCTGGTGCCCGAGCGCGCGACCGGATCGTTCGCGGGCGGCCTCGCGGTGGCCTACGTGTTCCTGCACCTGCTGCCGGAGATCGCGGAGGGCAACGAGGCGATCGGCGAGGCGCTGTCGGACGTGCTGCGGCCGACGCCGCTGCTCGACCTGGGCATCTTCCTCGTCGCGCTGGCCGGCTTCACTGCGTTCTACGGGCTGGAGCGGCTCGCACAGCGCGGCAGCGCGGCCGGGGAACCGACCGCGGGCGTCTACTGGCTGCACCTGGGCTCGTTCATGATCTACAACGCTCTGATCACCTAACACGATGGCGCTGCGGCTGCGCACCGGCATCGCGTTCGCGGTGCTGTTCACCATCGCGATGGGGCTGCACTTCGTCCTCACCGACCGCGGCCTGCAGGAGCACTACCCGCGGCGGTTCGACGTGCGCGGGCGGCTCGCGCTGGCCGGTGCGCTGCTGCTCGGCTGGGTGGCGTCGGCGTTGTTCGCCCCGTCGAGCACGCTCCTGGTCGCGCTGCTCACGGCGCTGCTGGGCGGGTCGATCCTGCTCAACGGTTCAAGGAGGAGATCCCCTCGGGCGGGCGCTCCAGCTTCCCGTGGTTCCTCGGCGGTCTCGTGCTCTACGCGGGGCTGCTCGCGCTCGTCACGGCGCTGGGGGAGTAGTCGCCCGCCCGGGGTGTCGGGGCCGCCCCGTGGGGTAGTTCTTCGAGCAACAGGGACAGGAGATGACGATGAGCACAGGCCCCGATCCCCGGCCCACCGATCCCCGGCCCATGGACCCACCGCCCGCCGACCGGCGCTTCGACGAGACCCGGCCCCTGCAGCGGTCGGAGCCCGTCCCGGCCGAACCGCGGTCGGCCGTCGCCGTGCAGAAGGAACGCTACGGCGGGATCAAGTGGGGCGCCGCGTTCTTCGGCTGGCTGACCGCCACGGGGATGGCGCTGCTGCTCACCGGGATCGTCGCCGCGGCGGGCACCGCGATCGGACTGGCGAACACCACCGGCGGGACCGGGCAGGCGCTGGACCAGGCCGCCAGCGACCCCGCCACCGCCCGGACGGTGGGGATCACCGGCGCGATCGTGCTGCTGGTGATCCTCGTCGTGGCCTACTACTGCGGCGGCTACGTCGCGGGGCGGATGGCCCGGTTCAACGGGGCCAGGCAGGGCGTCGCCGTGTGGGTGTGGGCGATCGTCATCGCGGTCGTCGTCGCGGTGCTCGGGGCCATCGCGGGCGCGCAGTTCGACGTGCTCGCGAACCTCAACGGGCTGCCCCGGCTCCCTATCAACGAGGGGCAGCTGACCACGGGTGGGATCATCGCCGCCGTCGTCGCGCTGGTGGCGAGCCTGCTCGGCGCCGTCCTCGGCGGGCTGGCCGGCATGCGGTTCCACCGCAAGGTCGATCGCGCGGCCACCGCGGACGGCGATGCCGTGTATCCATGACGAGGATCGCGCTCGAACCCCTACGCGCTGCGGGCCTTCCTCTCCCACGCGCGGACCCGCGGTGCCGACCGCCTCGTGTGCCTCGGTGACTTCGGGGCGTACGGGGTCGAGCCCGAGGCCGTCCGGCCGCTCCTGACCGACAACGGCGTCGAGTGCATCGCCGGCAACTACGAGGTGGCGATCGGCAGCGGGCAGACCGACTGCGGGTGCGGCTACATCGACGACGCCGACAACGCGTTCGCCGCGATCGCCTACGACTACACGTTCCGCAACACCTCCGCGGAGTTCGCCGCGTGGATGCGGACGCTGCCGACCGAACGACGCGAGACGATCGACGGCGTCGACGTCCACCTCGTGCACGGCTCGACGCTCGCGGTGAACGACTTCTGGTGGGAGTCGCTCTCGGACGTGCAGCACGCGCTGCGGATCGCCGAGTCCGGCGCCGACGTCATCTGCTGCACGCACTCCGGGCTGCCGTGGATGCGCCGGTTCGGCGACACGCTCGTGGTCAACGTCGGGGTGCTGGGCCGGCCGGCCAACGACGGCGGGCAGCACGTCTGGTACGCGATGCTCGAGGTGACCGACGGGGCGGCGCGCGCGGAGCTGGTGCGCCTGGACTACGACTGGCGGGCACAGGCCGCGTCGATCCGCGCCGCCGGGTTGCCCGAGGCGTTCGCCGAGGCAGTGGAGACCGGGTGGTGGACCACCTGCCTGGAGGTCGTGCCGCCCGCCGAGCGCTCCCGGGGGCGCTACCAGCTCTACAAGTCGGCGCTGCCCGACTTCTCCGGGGCCGAGGTGTCCTGGGGCGACGTGCCCGATCGGCCCGACGACGGGCTGCCCGTGCTGCCCCTGTTCGGCTCGGTGCTGTTCCCCGCGCGGCTCTGGCTCTACACGAACTTCCACTGCAACCTGGCGTGCGACTACTGCTCGGTGGCGTCCTCCCCACAGGCCCGCCGCCGGGAGATCCGGGCGGACCGGTTCCGGGCCCTCGTCGACGAGGCCGTCGCCGAGGGGTTCACGCAGCTCTACGTCACCGGTGGAGAGCCGTTCCTGCGGCCCGGCATCGTCGACGACCTGCTCTACGCCACCGAACGGATCGACGTCGTCTGCCTGACCAACGGCATGCTGTACCAGGGCAGGCGCCGCGACCAGCTGCAGCGCCTCGCCGGGCGCCGGCGGCTGACCCTGCAGACCTCCCTCGACGGCGCCGACCCGCAGCTGCACGACCTGCACCGCGGCCGCGGCTCCTGGGCCAAGGCGATGGACGGGCTGACGACGGCGCTCGCGCTCGGGCTGCCGGTCCGGGTCGGCATGACCGAGACCGCGGAGAACGCCCACCAGGTCGAGCCGCTGCGCGAGCTGCTCGCGGCGAAGGGGGTGCGGGGGAGTGCGTTCGCGGTGCGGCCGCTGGTGAAGCGGGGGCACGCGAGCGACGGCGTCGTCATCGGCGAGGACAACACCGTGCCCGAGCTGACGGTCACGGCCGACGGCTGGCACTGGCACCCCGCGGGAGCCGACCTCGACACCTCCCCGGACTTCCTGCTGGGCGGCCCGGAACTCACCATGGGCGAGGCGAAGCGGCGGGCCGTGGAGCGGTTCCTGACGCTGCGCCAGGGCGACGGGTCGATGCCGCTGGTCTACAACTGCGCGGTGTGAGAGTTCCGCGCCCGTCCACCGTCCGACGCCCCGAGAACGCCGTTCACCGCCGAGGGAGCCGAGAGCAGCCGAACCGCCGCTCAGGACGGTAGAATCAAACGTATGTTCGAAGAGTCGGTCACGGGGTCCCTCGTGGACGACGGCTGTCTCGACGAGTTCGCTTTCCGGGAGCTGCTGGAGTCGTTGCCCGCGGATGTGCTGGATCTGCCCGCGCCGACCGAGGACGGCGGGGTGGAGTGGCAGCCCGGCATGGATGCCGAGCCGGTCGCCGATTTCACGCTGGCGCGGGCGCGGCCGTGTGGGTTGCTGGCGCTCGACGTGGATTCCTCGACCGCCGACCCGGCGGTCATGTCGGATGCGAGCCTGGTCGACGGGATCATCGGGTTCGATCGGTTGGTGGCGTGGGCGCAGGCCCGGCAGGCGCGGTTGCTGGCCGAGTTCGCCCGCCGCCGTCCCGGCGACGCCGGCGACCTCGCCATGGCGGACAAGGCCTCCGGGGTGAGCCGGTACGCCCCCGACGAGATCGGGCTGGCGTTGCATCTCTCCCGCGGCACCGCCAAAGCGCGGCTGTCCGAGGCGGTGCGGCTGGACGCCGAACTGGCCGGTGCGCGGCAGGTGTGGGAGGTCGGGCTGATCGACCAGCCGAAGGTCCGGGCGATCTGCGAGGCCACCCAGTACCTGACGCGGGAGCAGGCCGGCGCCGTGCAGGACCGGGTGCTCGCCCGCGCCCCGAAGCAGACCCTCGCGCAGCTGCGGGCGGCTTTGGCGCGGGCGGTGATCGCCGTCGACCCGCAAGGCGCCAACGACCGGCACCGGGAGGCCCGCAAGGACCGCCGCGTCGTGGTCGGGGACGAGAAGGACGGGATGGCCGCCCTGTGGGCGATGCTGTCCGCCCCGGACGCGCACTCGGCCCATCAGTGGCTGACCAGGCTCGCCCGCGGGATGGGTGCCGGTGACCCGCGGGGGATGGATGCGCGCCGCGCGGACCTGCTGGTTGCGTTGCTGACCGGGCAGATCACCTACGCCCGCCACAGCGTCGACGGCGCCGACCCCGACAGCGCCGACACCACTCAGCCCGAGCAGGCCGCCGGCACGGTGTGGTGCGGTCCGGCGCCTCAGCCCGTGAACCCGGGCAAGCCGCTGGTCCAGATCGTGATGCCGCACTCCACCCTGCTCGGGCGCGACGACCAGCCCTGCGAACTCGTCGGCTACGGCCCGATCGCCGCTGATCTGGCCCGCGAGATCGCTGCCGACAGCGTCTGGCACCGATTGGTCACCCGCTGTCCGGGGCGCTGCTCGACTACGGCCGCAAGGTCTACAAGCCACCCGCCGCGCTGGCCGACTTCGTCCGGGCCCGCGACGTGTATTGCCGGCACCCGAGCTGTCGCCGGAGAGCCCTGGACGCCGAACTCGACCACATCGTGCCGTTCCCGGAAGGCCCCACCGGGGAGAAGAACCTGATGGACGGCTGCCCGCACCACCACAGGACGAAGCACCGACCGGGCTGGCAGGTCCTCGCTCATCCCGACGGCGGCATCGAATGGATCACCCCGACCGGGCACAGCTACTTGAGCGAGCGGCACGACTACCGACCCGAGCCGCTACCGCCGCCTCCGCCGGCCGAACCGGCGCCGCGAAGCGAGGCCGACAGCGATCCGCCACCGTTCTGACCCGATCGGCGGGCAGCTCCAGGCACTGCGGCAGCGGGTCACCGGCGACCGCGCCCCAGTCCGGGGCGGCGGCCAGCATGGCCCACACCACCGTGGCCTCTTGATGATCGCGTTGCCCTAGGGTGCCGCCGTGGTGTTCGCCGCGCACCCGGGAACCGGATCGTCGCCGGGCCCTGGTCTCCTGATCATGGCGAAGGCACCGGTGCCCGGCCGGGCGAAGACGCGCCTGGAGCCGCTGCTGGGTCCGGCGGGCTGCGCACGGCTGCAGGCCGAGCTCATCCGGCACACGGCGGCGACGGCGGAGCGGGCCGCGCCGGGCGCGGTGTTCGTCGCCTGCGCCGGACCGGCCGAGCTCGTGGCCCCGCTGGTGGGGGCCGCGACGCTGTTCCCCCAGTGCGAGGGCGATCTCGGGGAACGGATGGCCGCGGCCGTCGCGCACGTGCACGCGCTGCGCGCCGCGCCGGTCGTGCTGGTCGGCACCGACTGCCCCGTGCTGGGCGAGGAGCACCTCGCGGCGGCCGCGGAAGGGCTCGCGGGAGGCGTCGACGTGGTCTTCGGCCCCGCCCGGGACGGGGGCTACTACCTGGTGGCGCTCGCGACGCCCCGGCCGGCCGCGTTCGCGATCCCGCCGTCCTGCTGGGGCGGCCCCGATATGCTCGCCCGCAGCCTCGACGCGGCCGCCGCGGCCGGGCTCACCGTCGCGCTGATCGGGCCGGAGCACGACCTCGACACCCCCGCCGACGCAGCCGCGCTCGCCGCCGACCCGCGCGTCCCGCGCGCCGTCACCGGGCTCCTGACGTGACTCGGACGACGGTTTCAATCGTGGTCCCGGTGCTCGACGAGGCCGCCGGGATCGAGGCGTGCCTGCTGCGCCTGCGCACGGACTTCCCGGAGTGTGAGCTGGTGGTGGTGGACGGCGGCAGCACCGACGGCACCGCAGCGCTCGCCGCCCGCCATGCCCGCACCGTCACCGCGCCCCGCGGCCGGGGCAGGCAGCTGAACGCCGGCGCCGCGGCGACCTCGGGCGACGTGCTCTGGTTCGTGCACGCCGACTGTGTCGTGCCGCCCGCGGCCCTCGGGGCGCTGCGGGCCGCGCTGGCCGACCCCCGGGTGGTCGGCGGTGGCCTGCGCCTGGCGTTCGACCGCCGCTCGCCGGGGCTGGACTGGCTGCGGGTGACGTCGAACCTGCGGGCGCGCCGGCTGCACCAGGTGTTCGGGGACCAGGCGATGTTCGTCCGGCGGACCGTGTTCGACGCGCTCGGCGGCTTCCCGGAGCTGCCGCTCATGGAGGACTTCGAGATGTCGCGGCGGCTGGCCCGGCGCGGGCGGCTTGCGGTGCTCGACGTCGCCGTCACCGCGTCCGCGCGGCGCATCGCCGCACACGGGCCGTGGCGGATGATCGTGCTGATGCAGTGGCTGAAGCTGCAGTACCTGCTCGGCGTCGACCCGGAGCGGATCCGCCGCCGCTACGAGCGCGGGACCCGGCGGGGGCGCCGGGCCCACTGAGCCGGGCTCAGCCCCAGATGGCGCAGTGGTGGTCGGCGGCGAAGTCGGCGGCGGGCCGCGGGAGCGTCCCCATCCCGGGGCCGGTGATCGTGAGGATCGTGCCGGCGCCGGTCCAGCGCGGCCAGGTGATCTCCACCGGCGCGTTCGCGTCGCCGCTGTTCGGGTCGCCGGTGGCAGCGAAGCGCGCCCACCGGGCCACCATTTCCGCGGCCAGTGCCTGCTGGTCCGGGGTGAGCTCGGGCTGGCCGGGGACGAGGTCGAACAGGTAGGGCATCTCCGCGCCGTGCGTGACGCCGTCGGCGAGGTCGGGCGGCAGCGCGACGAACGGTGACGGCGCGGTGGGATCGGCGAACTCGTAGGCGTACACCGGGGCCCGCTCGCTCAGCCCCGCATAGGTGGGCAGGGCGGGGCAGGCGTAGCCGTGGTCGGTGATCACGTCGGCCCAGGCGCGGCCGGGGGAGCGGTCGATGAGCCGGTAGGCGCGGCCCGCCGCCTCGGTCTGCGCCGGGGCGACGGCGGCGAGCAGCGCGCGGAAGCCGCTGTCGGTGAGCGGCGTGCCCGCCCGGTCGTAGAACGCGGCGGTGAACAGGGTGCCCTCGTCCCGGGTGGTGCCGGCGAGCACCGGGACCGGCCGCAGGTCGCGGTCCACGATCAGGTCCGACGGGCGGCGGGGCAGCGTCGGCGTGCCGGTGGCGGGGCTCCAGTACACCCCGGCCCCAGACACGAGCCGCTCGGCGGGCACCGCGCGCATGCAGGCGAGCTCGGTGGCCGGGTCGGTGCAGCCGAACGCCGCGGCGGCCGTGCGCCCGGCGGCCTGCACCAGCGGCAGCGGCTTCCAGGTGTCACCGCCCGGCCCGGTGCCGGGCCGGATCACGTCGATGATGTTCGCGGCGTTGCACCCACCGCTCTGCATGATCGCGCGGTGGAACAGCCCCACCGCCGTCGGTGACGCGAGCTGGGCGCAGACGCCATCGGCACCCGCCGACTCCCCCGCGATCGTGACACTGCCCGGGTCGCCGCCGAACGCGGCGATGTTGTGCTGTACCCAGGCCAGCGCCGCCTGCTGGTCCATCAGCCCGAACGTGCCCGAGTCGGGCAGCCCGGGCAGGCCGAGGAATCCGAAGATGCCCAGCCGGTAGTTGATCGTGACGACGACCAGTGGGCCGGCCTCGGCGAGCCGGCGCGGGTCGACGTCGCTCCCCGCGCCCGCGCTGAACCCGCCCCCGTGGATCCAGACGAGTACCGGCAGCCGCGAGCTCGGCGTGGTGCCGGCCGGCGCCGTGATGTTCAGCGTCAGGCAGTCCTCGCTGACGCTGCCCGCCGTGGCGTGCGGCGCGTCCGGCGGGGCGGCGAGCTGGGCGCAGCGGTCGCCCGGCTCGGTGGCGTCGCGGGTGCCCGACCAGCCCTGCGGCGGCTGCGGCGCCTGCCAGCGCAGGTCCCCGACGGGCGGCGCGGCATACGGGATGGCCTGGTAGCGCAGGACGTCGCCGTCGGCGACGCCGCGGAGCTCACCCTGCTCGACCGTGACGCGCTCGGCGAGCGGGGGCGCAGCGGGCGGTTCCTCGGGGGTGGAGCAGGAGGCGACCAGCACCGCGCCGACGAGGGCCGCCGCCGGGAGTTCGAGTCGGCGGCGCATGACCCGATGCTGCCATGCCCGAACGGCCGCCCCGGCGGCCCCCACCATGAAGTGAGCACGTGCTCACCCGGTCGAGCGGCATGCGCAACCGGTCGGGTGGAGCTCGTCGCGGACTCGAGCGGTGCGTCGCCGCGGTCGCCCACGTACTCACCCCATCGGGTGCGCTCACCGTCGCGGAGGCGCCGCTCACCCCCGCGCCCCGGAGCGACCGGGCGCCGGAGCACGCGCCCGGTGGGCGCCCAGTCGCGTCAGGCGGCCGTCGTCACGTCCTGGATCGTGACCGGGGTGAGCGGCGCGCCGTCGCCCGGCCCGTTGGCGTCGTCCGAACCGGCCTGCGCGATGGCGTCCAGCGTCGCGAGGCCCTCCTCGCCCACGGTGCCGAACACGGTGTAGTCCGGGGGCAGGCTCGAGTCGCCGTAGACGAGGAAGAACTGGCTGCCCCCCGAGTTCGGCAGGCTCGTCTTCGCCATCGCCACGGTGCCGCGCGGGTACACCACGGTTCCGCTGCCCGCGTCGGACGGGGCGAGGTGTGTCGGGCGCTCGTCGTTGATCGTGTAGCCGGGCCCGCCGGTGCCCTCGCCCGTCGGGTCGCCGCACTGCAGGACCTTCAGCAGGTCGCTGGTGGTGAGCCGGTGGCAGGGCGTGTTGTCGTAGTAGTCGGCGTTGACGAGGTTCAGGAAGCTCTCCACGGCGCACGGACCGGTCGCCCGGTCCAGCGTCAGCGGGATGGCGCCCTGATCCGTCTGGAGCGTCACCGGGACGGTGCCGGTCGTCGGTGCCGTCGTCAGCGACGGCACCGGGGCGGGCTTGGCCGCGGGCTCGTCCGGCGTGGGGGTGAACGTGCAGTCGCCCAGCGCGGCGGGGACGGCGCTGGGGTCGGCGGCCGGGTCCTGCGCCGCCTGGTCGTCGCCGCCGAGGCCGACCGTGCTCAGCAGCACGACACCGACGACGACCACCACGACCACCGCGGCGGAGGTGATGATGGCGGTGCGCTGCCGGCGCCGGGCCTGCTCGGCGCGCCGCTTCTGCTGGTTCTCCAGCTTCCGCTTCGCCGCCTCGCGCCGCATCTGGTTGGTCGCCACCGGTTCTCCCTCGTCCTCGCCGGAATCGGCCGCAGGATAACGAGCGTTCCTGAGAATCGGGCGAGTGGCTCGCTACGGTGCGTGCGACGGGGAACGGTTGTGACTGGGGGTGGGGACATGATCCTGGTGACGGGCGCGACCGGCAACGCCGGCGGGGCGGTGGTGCGGGAGCTGGCCGAACGGGGGGAGCCGGTGCGGGCGCTGTCGCGAAGACCGGGGTCGGTGGCGTGGCCGTCCACCGTCGAGCCGGTGGCGGGCGACCTCGACCGGCCCGAGACGATCTTGCCGCTGCTCGCGGGTGTCGACGGTGTCTTCCTCATGAGCGGCTACGCCGACATGCCCGGCCTGCTCGCGGAGATCAGGCGGGCCGGCGTGGCCCGGGTCGCGCTGCTGTCCAGCGCGGCGGTGCCGTCCGGGGACATGAGCAACGCCGTGGCCGCTTACCACATCCGCTCCGAGGAGGCCGTGCGCTCGTCCGGCGTCGCGTGGACGTTCCTGCGGCCGTCGATGTTCATGACCAACGCGCTGCAGTGGACGTCCCAGCTGGCGGCCGGTGACGTGGTCCGTGCCGCGTTCCCGGGCGTGGCCGCCGCGGTGATCGACCCCGCCGACATCGCCGCCGTCGCGGCCACGGTGCTGCTCGACGGCGGGTACGACGGCGAGGCGCTGCGCCTCACCGGCCCGCAGGCGCTGCTGCCCGCCGACCGGGTGCGCGTCCTCGGCGAGGTGCTCGGCCGGAACCTGCGGTTCGAGGGGATCCCCGACGCCGACGCCGTCGCGGAGATGGGTGCGTCGATGCCGCAGAAGTACGTCGACGCGTTCGTGAAGTTCTACGTCGACGGTGACCTCGACGAGTCGCCGGTGCTGCCGACGGTCCGGGAGGTCACGCGACGTGAGCCGCGCACGTTCACCCAGTGGGCCGCCGAGCACGCGGAGGCGTTCCGGCGGGCGTCGTAACCCGGGTGCGTCGCCCCTCTAGGCTGGTCACGTGCTCGTTGCAGGTTTCCCGGCCGGTTCGTTCCAGACCAACTGCTATGTGGTGGCAGGCGGTCCGGGGGAGGCGTGCGTGGTGGTCGACCCCGGCCAGGACGCCGTCGAACCCCTGGACGCGCTGCTCGCCGAGCACCGGCTCACCCCGGTGGCCGTGCTGCTCACCCACGGGCATTTCGACCACACGTTCTCGGTGTCGCCGGTGTGCGACGGTCACGACGTGCCGGCCTGGATCCACCCCGACGACCGGGAGATGCTCGCCGACCCGATGAAGGGACTGTCCGAGGAGTCGCGGGCGTTCTTCGGCGGGCGGATGGAGATGCGCGAGCCGCGCGAGGTGCGCGAGCTGTCCGACGGCGCGAGCCTGGAGCTGGCCGGGCTGACCCTGCGGGTCGACCACACCCCCGGGCACACCCGCGGGTCCGTGGTGTTCACGACCCCGACCGAGGAGGGCGTCGAGGTGATCCTGGCGGGCGACACGCTGTTCGCGGGCTCGATCGGGCGCACCGACCTGCCGGGCGGCAACCTCGCGCAGATGATGGCGAGCCTGCGCGACAAGCTCCTCACTCACGACGACTCAGCGGTCGTGCTGCCCGGGCACGGCCCCACCACCACCGTCGGCCGCGAGCGCGCGTCCAACCCGTTCCTGCGGGGGCTCGGCGTGCCGGTGAAGGAGCGGGGACTGTGACGACACTGGACGAGACCGCGCAGCAGAAGGTCACCGGCTTCGCGGCGCCCAAGGGCGTGCCGGAGTACTACCCGTCGGAGTCGGCGGGGTTCGAGCACGTGCGGAACACGCTGATCGCGGCGGCCGACCGGGCCGGGTACGGGCTGCTGGAGCTGCCCGTGTTCGAGGAGACCGGGCTCTACGCGCGCGGGGTCGGCGAGTCCACCGACGTCGTGAGCAAGGAGATGTACACCTTCTCCGACCGTGGCGAGCGCTCGGTGACGCTGCGCCCCGAGGGCACGGCCGGCGTCGTGCGGGCGGTCATCGAGCACGGGCTCGACCGCGGCGGGCTGCCCGTCAAGCTGCGCTACGCGGGCCCGTTCTTCCGGTACGAGCGGCCACAGGCCGGGCGCTACCGGCAGCTGCAGCAGGTGGGCGTCGAGGCGATCGGCGTCGACGACCCCGCGCTCGACGCCGAGGTCATCGCGATCGCCGACGAGGGCTTCCGGGCACTCGGCCTCACCGGCTACCGGCTGGAGATCACCTCGCTCGGCGACGCCGAGTGCCGGCCGGCGTACCGGGAGCGCCTGCAGGAGTTCCTCGCCGGCCTGCCGCTCGACGAGGCCACGCGGGGCCGCGCGCAGCTCAACCCGCTGCGGGTGCTCGACGACAAGCGCCCCGAGGTGCGGGCGCTGCTCGAAGGGGCACCGCTGCTGGTCGACCACCTGTCCACGGCGTCGTCCGAGCACCACGCCGCCGTGAAGCAGCACCTCGACGACCTCGGCGTCGCCTACGCGGAGAACCCGCGGATGGTGCGCGGCCTGGACTATTACACGAAGACGACGTTCGAGTTCGTGCACGACGGCCTCGGCTCCCAGTCCGGGATCGGCGGCGGCGGCCGCTACGACGGGCTGATGGAGACCCTCGGCGGGCAGGCGCTCTCCGGGGTCGGCTTCGGGCTGGGGGTGGACCGCACGCTGCTCGCCTGTCGCGCCGAGGGCCTGGCGCCGTGGTCGGAGGCGCGCTGCGAGGTCTTCGGGGTGCCGCTCGGCGACGCGGCGAAGCGGCGGCTGGTCGTGCTGGCCGCGCAGCTGCGCCGCGCCGGCGTCCGGGTCGACATCGCCTACGGGGGCCGGGGCCTCAAGGGCGCGATGAAGGCCGCCGACCGCTCCGGTGCGCAGTTCGCCCTCGTCCTGGGCGAGCGCGACCTCGAGGCCGGGACGATCGGGCTCAAGGACCTCGCCTCGGGCGAGCAGCAGGCCGTGGCGCTCGACGACGCGGTCGAGGCGGTGCTCGCGGCGCTGGCGTAGCGGCGTCCGGGCGGCCGCCGTATCGAACGGGTGGGGCCGCGCACGAGCCGCCGAGTTGCAGCAAAGTCCCCCATGGCCTTCGGCCGCCACGAGGTATGAGAATCGGGTCGGGTCCGGCTGAGCTCGGTTGGCATTGGTGCGTCTAGCCCGAAGCAAAGTCTGAGGCCTGGGGGCCTTCCCGGCACCACGAA
>NZ_JAHKRK010000199.1 GCF_019396355.1 Pseudonocardia nigra | reverse complement strand
GAAGGCCCCCAGGCCTCAGACTTTGCTTCGGGCTAGACGCACCAATGCCAACCGAGCTCAGCCGGACCCGACCCGATTCTCATACCTCGTGGCGGCCGAAGGCCATGGGGGACTTTGCTGCAATCCGTCACCCGCCCGACGTGGCGCAGCCGACACCCCTGACGGGCCGGGCGTGGGGCACGATCGAGCGATGGACTCCCTGCGGGACCGCGTGGCAACGGCGCTGCGCCGCTTCGAGCGGCGGCCCGCCGACCGGACCGATCTCAAGCGGGCGGCGGTGGCGATCGCGCTCGTCGACAAGGGACCCGCTTTTCTGCTCACCCGGCGCGCCGCGACGTTGCGTGGCCACGCCGGCCAGTGGGCGCTGCCGGGCGGGCGCACCGACCCCGGCGAGACGCCCGGTGTGGCCGCCCGCCGGGAGCTCGCGGAGGAGCTCGGGCTCGTGCTGGGTGCCGACGACGAGCTGGGGATGCTCGACGACTACCCCACACGCTCCGGCTATCTGATCACGCCGGTCGTCGTCTGGGCGGGCGCCGACCCGCAGCTGACGCCGAACCCGGCCGAGGTCGGGGAGCTGCACCAGGTGCCGCTGGACGTCATCGACGTGGAGCCGCGGTTCCTCACCATCCCCGAGTTGGACAACCCGGTGATCCAGATCCCGCTCTTCGGCCGGTTCGTGCACGCTCCGACCGCGGCGGTGCTCTACCAGTTCCGGGAGGTCGTGCTGCACGGACGCGCCACCCGCGTGGCGCACCTGGAACAGCCGATGTTCGCCTGGCGGTGACCCCGCCGTGCACAGGTCGCCGGGACCGTGCACAGGTCCGGAGGTGTGCACGGTGGCCCGGCGGTGTGCACGGCGGTGCTGTGCGGGCGTCAGCCGTGAGCGGCCGGTACGTCGGTGCGCTCCCGCGCGGCGAGCGGGTCGGGGGTGCGCAGGAACACCACGAACAGCACTACGAGCAGCACCGCGCGGCCCCACACGCCGACCGCGACGGCCTGCGCGGCGAGGCCCTCGTAGATGCCGATCCCCACGCCGGTGTCGAGCGTGTAGAACCAGCGGAAGATCCCGATCCCCATGACGAGGTCGACGGCGAGGTAGCCGACCACCCACCGCCACGGCACCTGCAGCAGCACGAAGAACGGCAGCAGCCACAGCGTGTACTGCGGCGAGTGGACCTTGTGCAGCAGCAGGAAGCCGCACAGAATCGCCGCGCTTACCCCGATCCACGGGTACACGCTCTCCCGGCGCCACCGCCACAGCCCCACCGCCGCGGCGACGGCGAAGGACAGCAGCACGAGCGTCGGCGACAGCCAGTCCATCAGCGACTGGAACGCCTTGTTGTCCGGGTCGGACTCCGGGCGGAAACCCCAGTACCAGATGGAGTTGGTGGTGAGGTCGACCTTGCGCATCTGCTGGAAGGTGAACGACGCCCGCCAGCCCTCGTACCCGCCGAGCGCGAACGGGAGGTTGACCAGCACGACGGTGGCCGCGGCCGCGAGGGGCACCCGCAGCGCGCCGCGCCAGTCGAGCGATCCGGGCCGCGACATCGTCAGGACGTACAGGGCGAGCGGCAGCACGAACGCGCCCGGGTACAGCTTGAACGCGAACCCCAGGCCGAGCAGCACGGCGGCCACCAGGGCGCGGTCGGCGAGCGGGCGGCGGCTACCCATGCCGTGCAGCGCGAACACCGCCCCCACGGCGCACGCCACCACCGGCAGGTCCCAGTTGTGGAACGCGTAGAGCACCACGGGTGGGCCGAGCGCCCACAGCAGCGCCCGCCACCGGGCCAGCCGGCCCAGCAGCCAGCCGGTGAGCAGCCCGAACGGGGCCATCAGCAGCGCCGAGCCGAGCAGGAACTCGCCGTCGTTGTCGGCGAGCAGCGCGCCCGCCCAGATCAGCACCCCGGTGAGCACGGGGTACTCCACGCTGCCGCCGACCAGCGCACCCTCCGGCGTGATCGACCCGGCGACATAGGGGAAGACGTGCTGGTCGATGTCGCGGCCCAGCCACAGGTGCTGGATGTCGGAGTAGCAGACGTCCCGGTCGATGCGCACCTCGTAGTCGGGGCCGCTGCGCCCGGTGGCGTCGAACTCCGGCCCGACGCAGCGGGCCTTGTTGGCGTAGCCCAGCAGCAGCGTGACACCGGTGAGCAGCACGAGCACGACCAGCATGACGCGGCCGGCCACGGCGTGCGGGGGGCGGGCGGCGGGCTGCCGGGTGCCGTCGGGGGCGGCGTCGACGGCCGTGTCCGTCACGGTGCGGCCTCCCTCGGCTGCGCCGCGGCGCGCCCGGCGCGCGTTCCGGCCGGCGTCACGACCCCAGCCGCTCGCGCAGGAACACGATGTCGTCGGTCTGGCCCTCCGCCGGGGTCTCGACCACCACCGGCGCACCGGCTGCCGCGCACACGGCGGCGAGCATCTCCGGCTCGATGGTGCCGCCGGCGATGTTCGCGTGGCGGTCGCGCGCCGAGCCGAACTCGTCGCGGGAGTTGTTGAGGTGCACCAGGTCGATCCGGCCGGTGATGGCCTTGGCCCGGTCGACGACGTCGACGAGGTCCTCCCCCGCTGCGAACGCGTGGCAGGTGTCGAGGCAGAACCCGACGCCGAACTCCCCTACCGCGTCCCACAGCCGGGCGAGCGCGTCGAACCGGCGCGCCATCGCGTTGTCGCCGCCCGCGGTGTTCTCGATGAACACCGGCACGGCGAACCCGCCCTCCCCCGTCTGCCGCTCGACGAACTTGCGCCAGTTGTCGACGCCCTTCGCGGCGTCCTCGCCCTGGGTGACGTGCCCGCCGTGCACGACCAGCCCGATCGCGCCGACCTCAGCGGCCGCCTCGGCGTGCTGCACCACGAGCTTCCGCGACGGGATGCGGATCCGGTTGTTGAGCGACGCCAGGTTCACGACGTAGGGGGAGTGCACGACCACCGCGACGTCGCTCGCGCGCAGCTGCTCGGCCTGCGGGTGGGCAGGCGGCTTCTTCCAGCCCTGTGGATCGGCGAGGAACATCTGGACGATGTCGGCTCCGCGTTCCGCGGCGGCCGCGATCGGGTCGTCCTCGCGCACGTGGGCCCCGATGAGCATGTCGCCAGCGTAGTGACCACCCCCGACAGCACGCCCACGGCCGGTCGAGCACGTGCAATCCCGCTTTCGGCCTGTCATCTGTCACGATCCGTGTCCGGGCGGACACGGAGGCGGGGCGATGGGTGGATCGGTGATCCTGCGCCGGCAGCTGGCGCGCGAGCTGCGGCGACTGCGCGAGTCGAGCGGCTACACGCTGGAGGAGGCCGCCACGAAGATGGAGTGGTCGGTCAGCAAGCTGAGCCGGATCGAGATCGGCCTGCAGACCGTCGACATCCACTACGCGCGCAGCATGCTGGATCTCTACGACCTCGGCGGGGACGAGGCGACCCGCATCCTCGACATGACGCGGGCCGCCGCGCAGCGGGGGTGGTGGAAGGCGTACGGGCTCGACGACCGCGGTTACGTGCCGCTGGAGACCGCGGCCTGCCTCGCGCGGGAGTTCTCCCTCGCCTACGTGCCGGGTTTGCTCCAGACGGGGGAGTACGCCCGTGCGGTCTTCGGCACCTCGACCCTCGGTCGCAGTGCCGCGGCGGTGGAGAAGGAGCTGGCGGCCCGCATGTACCGGCAGCGCAGGCTCACCTCGGACGAGGATCCGTTGGAGCTGGTCGCCGTCGTCGACGAGTCCGCGCTGCTGCGGCCCGTCGGGGGGCGTGCGGTGATGCGTACCCAGCTGGAGCACCTGGTGATCGTCGCGGAGCTGCCGACCGTCACGCTGCACGTCCTGCCGCTGCGGGCCGGCGCCCACCAGGGCATGGACGGCTCGTTCACCGTTCTCAGCTTCGGGGAGCTCGACGAGCCCGACATCGCCTATATCGAGCATCCGCTGGGTGCCACGCAAGTCGACAAGGAGAAGGAGGTCGCGCGGGCTACCCTGGCCTTCGACCGGTTGCGGTCGCTGGCACTGGACCCGGCCGACACGGTCGCACTGGTGACCGGGTTACTCGACCGGGGCTGACCGGCAGGGAGGGGCAGGCCGTGGACCTGAGCGGCGCGCAGTGGCGCAAGAGCAGCTTCAGCGGGAACAACGGCAACTCCTCGGGCTGCCTCGAGGTGGCCATGCTCCCCGACGGCGGCGTGGCCATCCGCGACTCGAAGGACCCCTCGCTCGCCCCGCACGTCTACACCGCTCGCGAGTGGGAGGCGTTCGTGGCCGGGGTGCGCGCGGGCGAGTTCGACCGCCCGCAGTCGTAGACCCGCCGGGAAATCCGACGATCAAGGCGCTGCTGTCGCCTCGACAGATCGACAAGGGACGTCAGCGCCTTGATCAGCGGGGTACCGCCGCCCCCGCGATGGGCCGCCGGGGAGCGGCGTGTTCCCGCTGGTAAACTCGACCGGTCACTCCGACCGTCGCCCACCTGGGCGGCGCAGCTGCCGCCCCACCTGCGGGCGGCACGTTTCTGTCGGGGTGCGGTGAGAACCTCCTGTCGCGGATGGACCGCGACCGTTCCAGTCCATAGGAGGTGAGTGGTTCTCATGCGTCATTACGAGCTGATGGTCATCCTCGACCCCAGCCTCGACGAGCGCACGGTGGCTCCGTCGCTGGATACCTTCCTCAACGTCGTGAAGAGCGACGGGGGCAACGTCGAGAAGGTCGAGGTGTGGGGCAAGCGCCGCCTCGCCTACGAGATCGCCAAGAACGCCGAGGGCATCTACGCGGTCCTCGAGGTCACCTGCGAGCCGGCCACGGTCGCCGAGCTCGACCGCCAGCTGGGGCTCAACGAGTCCGTGCTGCGCACCAAGGTGCTGCGTCGCGAGCCGAAGAAGGCCGTTGAGCCGAAGCGGGCCCCGGCGCCCGCCGCGGCGAGCTGAGGCGGTAGCCATGGCCGGCGAGACTGTGATCACCGTGGTCGGCAACCTGACGGCCGACCCCGAGCTGCGGTTCACCCCGTCCGGTGCCGCGGTCGCGAACTTCACGGTGGCGTCCACGCCGCGCACCTTCGACCGCCAGTCCGGTGAGTGGAAGGACGGCGACGCGCTGTTCATGCGCTGCAACGTGTGGCGGCAGGCGGCGGAGAACGTCGCCGAGTCGCTCACCCGCGGCATGCGCGTGATGGTGTCGGGTCGGCTGCGTCAGCGGTCGTTCGAGACCCGTGAGGGCGAGAAGCGCACCGTTGTGGAGCTGGAGGTCGACGAGGTCGGCCCGTCGCTGAAGTACGCCACGGCCAAGGTCAACAAGGTCAGCCGGGGCAGCGGGAGCGGCGGCTTCGGCGGTGGGTCCGGCGGCGGCTTCGGCGGTGGGTCCGGTGGCGGCATGGGCGGCGCGCCCATGGACGACCCCTGGGGATCCGCCCCGCCCGCCGGCAGCGGCCCGGTCGCCGACGACGAGCCCCCTTTCTGACCGACCCGAGACCACTTCCCGCCCCCGGGCGGGCAACCCGAGCACAACCAGGAGTACCCATGGCCAAGCCGGTCCTGCGCAAGCCGAAGAAGAAGGTGTGCGCGTTCTGCAAGGACAAGGCCCAGGACATCGACTACAAGGACACCGGCCTGCTGCGGAAGTTCATCTCCGACCGCGGCAAGATCCGCGCCCGTCGCGTCACCGGCAACTGCCGGCAGCACCAGCGTGACGTCGCGGTCGCGGTGAAGAACTCCCGCGAGGTCGCGCTGCTGCCTTACACCTCGACGGCTCGCTGAGGAGGAACGACGCCATGAAGCTCATCCTCACCGCCGACGTGCCCAACCTGGGCGCGCCCGGCGACATCGTCGAGGTCAAGGACGGCTACGGCCGCAACTACCTGCTGCCCCGCTCGATGGCCATCGTGGCCACGCGCGGCGCCGAGAAGCAGGTCGCGGCCATCCAGCGGGCCCAGCGGGCCCGTCAGGTCCGCGATCTCGGCCACGCCAAGGAGATCGCCGGCCAGCTCGGCGCGCTCACGGTCACCGTCAAGGCGAAGGCCGCGGGCGACTCCGGGCGCCTCTTCGGCTCGGTCACGTCGGCCGACGTCGTCGACGCCGTCCGGGCCGCGGGTGGGCCCGCGCTCGACCGCCGCGCGGTCGACGTGCCGGGGCAGATCAAGACCGTCGGCACCCACGCGGTGACGGTGCGCCTCCACCCGGAGGTCACCACCGACCTGAACGTGGCGGTCGTCGCGAGCTGACCACGTTCGTCACGCAGTGTGAGCGGGGCGGGAACTGGGCATGGGCCCGGTCCCGCCCCGCTCGCGTTTCCGGCCGAGGTGCGCCGGGGCGCCACGGGCACCGGTAGATGATCTGGGGAAAAGTGACGCCGACATCGCCGAGTGACCGTTCGGATGCGTCGAGTAGGCGGCTCCCGAGGGCGCTCCGACACGCCGGGATGAACCTGTCGGCGTGTCGGACGAGGAAAGTTGTCCACACCCCTCCCCGGCGCCGCTACCTCCAGGAACAGCGCGGAAAAGTGCGTTGTCCCCATACTGTCCACAGCTCGTTCCCTACGGGGTCCTGCGTCTGACGTCGCGCGTCCCCATTCTGTCCACAGCTCTGTGCACACGCCGGTTTGGCCGGGCGCCCGGAGGCGCTTAACCTCGCGGCTCGGGTGCGAGGACTCGACCCGGATGACGAGCACCGTTCGCCGAACCGTCGCTCCGAAGTCATCGAGCAGATCGAACCTATGTTCGATACAATGGCGACAGGGGGTGACGCTGCGTATGGCACTGGCTGATGATCGTCCTGCGGGCAGGCCGCGTCCGGTACGGCAGGCCGAGAACCCCGAGCCCGGTGGGGCGTTCGACCGCCAGCCGCCGCAGGACCTCACCGCGGAGCAGTCCGTGCTCGGCGGGATGCTGCTGAGCAAGGAAGCGATCGCCGACGTCGTCGAGGTGCTGCGGCCCGACGACTTCTACCGCCCGGCCCACCAGACGGTCTACGACTGCATCCTGGATCTCTACGGTCGCGGCGAGCCGGCCGACGCCGTCACCGTGTCGGCCGAGCTGCAGCGCCGCGGCGAGCTGATCCGGCTCGGCGGGGCCCCGTACCTGCACACCCTGATCGCCACCGTGCCCACCGCGGCCAACGCGGCGTACTACGCCGAGATCGTGGCCGAGAAGGCGATCCTGCGCCGGCTCGTCGAGGCGGGCACCCGCATCGTCCAGCTCGGCTACCACGGGGCGGAGGGGGCCGAGGTCAGCGATGTCGTCGACCGCGCCCAGGCCGCGATCTACGAGGTCACCGAGCGCAGCACCAGCGAGGACTACACCCCGCTGGAGGAGCTGCTGCAGCCCACCATGGACGAGATCGACGCCATCGCCTCCCGCGGTGGCGTCGCGCTCGGCGTGCCCACCGGCTTCGCCGACCTCGACGCGGCCACCAACGGCCTGCACCCCGGCCAGATGATCGTGGTCGCGGCCCGTCCCGGGTTGGGCAAGGCGCTCGCGCTCGACACCCCGCTGCCCACGCCCACGGGGTGGACCACGATGGGGGAAGTCGCCGTCGGCGATCAGCTCCTCGACGCGGACGGCCGCCCCACCCGCGTCGTCGCCGCTACCGACGTGATGTCCGGGCGGCCGTGCTTCGAGGTCGAGTTCTCCGACGGCACGGTGATCGTCGCCGACGCCGAGCACCAGTGGCTCACCTCCGACCATGCTGCCCGCCGCGCCCGGCGGCAGGCGCGGGCGCGGGGCGGTGCCCCTCGGGTGCTCCCTGCGGTCCGCACCACCGTGGAGCTCGCGGCCACGCTCCGCTGTCCCACTGCCGACGCCCGGGCCAACCACTCGATCGACACCTGCGGTCCGCTGCAGCTGCCCGAACAGGAGCTGCCGGTCGGGCCGTACACGCTCGGGGTGTGGCTGGGCGACGGCACCACGGCTGCGGCCACTTTCACCTCCGACGACCCGGAGATCGCCGAGTACGTCGAAGAAGAGGGCCGCGGCAGCGTACAGGCGCACCTGCGCACCCTCGGCGTCCTCGCGGACAAGCACGTACCCATGGCGTATCTGCGCGCATCGGAGCGGCAGCGGCGGGCGCTGCTCGCCGGTCTGATGGACACCGACGGCACGGTCACGACCACCGGCAGCCTCCAGCTCAGCGTCATCAGCCGAAGCCTGTTCGACTGTGTCCGGGAGCTCGTCATCGGGCTCGGCTACCGCTGTTCCACGACTACGACGCGGGTGCGAGGACGCAGCGAGGAACCCTCCGTCGCCTACACGCTCCACTTCACCACCGAGGACGAGGTCTTCCGGCTCGACCGCAAGCGGATGCTCCACAAGGAGCGCTCGGCTGCCCATTCCCACCGCGAGCGGCCGCGGTACGTCGTCGACGTGCGGCCGGTGCCGAGCGTGCCGGTCCGGTGCGTCGAGGTGGACAACGACGCACATCTCTACCTCGCGGGCTCCGCGATGGTTCCCACGCACAACTCCACGCTGGGATTGGACTTCGCCCGCTCCTGCTCGGTGAAGCACGGGCTCACCAGCGCGGTGTTCTCGCTCGAGATGAGCAAGTCCGAGATCGTCATGCGGCTGCTGTCGGCCGAGGCGCGGATCCGCCTGGCCGACATGCGCGCCGGTCGGATGAGCGACGACGACTGGACGCGCATGGCCCGGCGGATGAGCGAGATCAGCGAGGCACCGCTGTTCATCGACGACTCGCCCAACCTCACGCTGATGGAGATCCGCGCCAAGGCGCGGCGGCTCAAGCAGCGCAACGACCTCAAGCTGATCATCCTCGACTACCTGCAGCTGATGACGTCCGGCCGCAAGGTCGAGTCCCGCCAGCAGGAGGTGTCGGAGTTCTCCCGGCAGATCAAGCTGCTCGCCAAGGAGCTCGAGGTGCCGGTGGTGGCGATGAGCCAGCTGAACCGCGGCCCGGAGCAGCGCACCGACAAGCGGCCGATGCTGTCGGACCTGCGCGAGTCGGGGTCGATCGAGCAGGACGCCGACATGGTCATCCTGCTGCACCGGCCCGACGCGTTCGAGCGCGACGACCCGCGCGCCGGCGAGGCCGACCTGATCCTGGCCAAGCACCGCAACGGGCCCACCAGCACGATCACGGTGGCCCACCAGCTGCACTACAGCCGGTTCGCCGACCTCGCGCACGGCTGAGCGGGCCGCACACACCGTTCAGGGACGCCACACACCGCCGGCGCTGTGTGCCGTTCACACCCGGTGTGTGCGGTCAGGGCGATCCCTCAGTGCGCTCGCATCTCCCCGATGAAGCGCTCGAGCGTCGCGGCGTGGGCGCGTCCGACCCGGACGACCACAGCGCAGCCGAGGACGAAGTCGCGCAGCAGGCCCGGGTCCAGCTCGGCGGCGGCGGCGACCCGCGGGGCGTGCACCGTCCGACCGATGAGGACGAGGATCGCCCCGATCGTGAGGGCGAACAGGATCTCCGGCATGAGAAGCAGTGTTCGCCGCTGCCGGCACGAGTACCAGCACGTAAGAAGTCGATGTGCGAAAAAATCCTGCCATTCGGCCCCGTTGCCCGGGGCACAGGTCATGAATCGCCGTCGGACCCGACCGTGCGCATCCCGCGCAGCGTCGTCAGCTCCTCGTCGCTGGGTGGCGCGGTGATCATCAGGTCCGCCGAGACCTGCAGCGGCCACCCGGTCTCCGCCCGCACCTGCTCCACGGTGATGCCCTGATGCAACGCGGTGAGCACGAGCTCGGCGGTGTCCGGGTCGGGTTCCAGGACGCCCAGGTCGGTGATCACCCGGACGGGCCCGGCGCCCCGGAGCCCCAGCAGCTGCCGCTCGTGGGGGCCGCTGCCGTGGCCGAGCGACGTGACGAAGTCGACCTGCTCGACGAACGCCCGCAGCCGGTGGCGCATCACGACGATGACCTCGCGGCACGACGCCGCGATCTCGGGTGCACCTCCGGAACCGGGCAGCCGCACGTCCGGGGTGTGGTACTCGCCGATGACCGTGGTGTTGATGTTGCCGTAGCGGTCGAGCTGGGCGCCGGAGAGGAACCCGACGTCGATGCGGCCCGGTTGGAGCCAGTAGTTGAAGACCTCGGGGACGCTCACGACCGACAGCGCCGACTCGGCGAGGATCCCGTCCCCGATGGAGAGCGGGAGCTCCTCGGGACGCGTGTCGAGCGTGCCGGACTCGTAGATGAGCACGAGCCCGGGCGCGTGCAGCCGCCGCGCGAGGTTCGCCGCCGTGGACGGCAGGCCGATCCCGACGAAACACGCCTGCCCGTCGCGCAGCGACCGCGCCGCGGCGATGCTCATCATCTCGTCGGCGGACCACGTGGCCCGGCCGGTCCCGGTCCCGGCCTCGGTCGCGTTCGTCGTCATGCCGCCTCCTCCAGGCTGCGCAGCCAGCGGGTGAACGCGTCGCGGTCGCGGCTGATCGCGTCCCATGCCCGGTACGCGGCGTTGTCGCGGTCGTAGTAGCCGTGGGCGTAGGACGGTGCGGCCCCGCCGGGAACGACCGCCACGGCGTCGAGCACCCATCTCGGGAGCACGACCGCCCCCGGCACCGGCGTCAGCTCGTCGACGACCTCCTCGACGGTGGCGAGCGCGCGGCGGGCGGCGAGCACTGCTTCCTTCTGTACGCCGGTGATGCCCCACAGCTGCACGTTGCCCGCCCGGTCGGCGCGCTGGGCGTGCACGATTGCGACGTCCGGGTTCAGGGCGGCGACGGCCGCCAGTCGCTCGCCCGTGAAAGGACACTCGACCGTCGAGATCGTCGAGGTGTGTTCGGGGAGGTCGGTGCCGGCGTAGCCGCGGAGCACGGCGAACGGCAGGCCGGACGCCCCCGCGACGTACCGGTTCGCCATCCCCGCGTGGCTGTGCTCCTCGATCTGGAGGGGAACGGGCCAGCCGGTGGCGAGCGCGTCGCGCATCCGGTGCAGGGAGCCGACGCCGGGATTGCCGCCCCAGGAGAACACCAGCTTGGCGGCGCAGCCCGCACCGATCATCTGGTCGTAGACGAGGTCCGGGGTCATCCGGATGAGCGTGAGGTCCCGCCGCCCCTGCCGGATGATCTCGTGCCCCGCCGCGAACGGGATGAGGTGCGTGAAGCCCTCAAGGGCGACGCTGTCCCCGTCGCGTACCAGGTCCGCCACTGCCTGCGCCAACGGCACGATCTTGGCCACGTCCGAACGCTAGTGCCGACGGCGGGGCCCGGCAATCGAAGGCGCCGGGCCGATTAGCATCCCTCATCACTCGATCGAGCTTTTCGTGACGAGCTGTGATCGGAATTGTGCGTCATTGGGGGGAATATGTTCCGTTGTCGGGCTTGCCGGAGTGGTGACGGCGAGATCGTGCTGGACCTGGGCAGACAGCCGTCCTGGGACCACATGCCGCCCGCCGACCAGCCATTGCCGGACCCGAAGTTCCCCCTGTGCATGTGGTGGTGCCGGGAGTGCTGGCTCGCCCAGCTCTTGGAGGACGCCGACGAGGTCACGGAGGTCCCCGGCATCGAGCCGCGCGCGATGCTCGACCAGACCGACCTCTCGATCGCCCGGATGGAGGAGATGGGCCTCCTCACCCCCGGCGCCACGGTGCTCGAGTTCGGCAGCCCGCACGGCGAATCGTGGCTGCCGCGGCTCGCCGGACGCGGAGTGGTTCCGCCTGCGTCGGGGGCCCCGGCTGACCTCGTGCTCGACGTGTACGGGCTCCTGCACGAGCCCGACCAGGCCGACGCCCTCCGCAGGCGCGCCGAGGCCCTCGCCCCCGGCGGCACCCTCGTGCTCCAGCTGCTCAGCCTCGCCACCGTCCTGCGGCACCGGCAGTGGTTCGACCTGCGCCATGGCCATCGCGGGTACTGGTCCGTACCGGCCCTCGACCGCGCGCTGCACCGGCACGGCGTCGGCGTGCACCGCGCGTGGCGGTACCCGCTCGCCGGCGGCACCGTGCTCGTGGCCGCCACCCGCTCGCCCCGCCCGGACCCCGAGACCCTCGACCTCGTCGCGGACGAGGTGGCCGTCGGTGTCGCCGACCCCGGCCTGCTCCGCGGCCTGCAGGACGCCGCGGGATCGGCCGCTGAGCTGCGGGAGTGGCTGTGTGCCGAGGGCGCCGCCGGCCGGACCGTCCTCGGGTACGGCGCCGCGTCCCGCGCCGTGCCGCTGGTGTGCCACGCGGACCTCGACGCGACGCTGCTCCCCGCCGTCGCCGACGCGTCGCCGGCCAAGCAGGGCAGGCGGATGCCGGGTACCGACATCCCCATCGTGTCCCCGGCCGAGCTCGTCGGCCGCGCACCGGACCGGGTGTTGCTGTTCCTGCCCGAGCTGGCCACAGAGGTGCGCGAGGCGCTCCCGCGCGTCGAGCGCTCCGGCGGGCGATGGGTCGTGCTGGACCCCCAGCCGCGCGTGGTCGAGCCCGTGCACGCGTCCTAGCCGGACGCCGGCGATCTTCCGTCGGTGCGGCCCGAAATGTCCGCCCCATCGTGTAGACACTCGGTCGGGGGAACTTCGATCACGGGGAGGCCGACGCTGTGCTCGGGGATACAGCGTCGGCGCTGGCCGATGCGCTCGCCGGGGGACGCGAGCTCGACCTGGCGGGCGCACCGCTCCCGGCGGCCGCACTGGCGGCCGTCCTCGCCGAACCGCCCCCCGCGGGCGCGCCGGCGCTGCGCCTGCGCCGCGCCGACATCACCGGCGTCCTCCGGCTGACCGGCGCCTGCATGACGGTGCCGGTCGAACTCCG
Organism: Pseudonocardia nigra; assembly: GCF_019396355.1. Taxonomy (GTDB): domain Bacteria; phylum Actinomycetota; class Actinomycetes; order Mycobacteriales; family Pseudonocardiaceae; genus Pseudonocardia; species Pseudonocardia nigra. Next base: position 2,731 of record NZ_JAHKRK010000199.1, on the reverse strand, counting down.
CGGGTGCTCGTTCGCGCACGTCCCCGACCTGCGGATGGCGGAGTTCGCCGGGCTCGCGCTCACCGGGTGCCGCGTCCCGGGGCTGCGTGCCGGCAACCTGCGCGTCACCGCCGATCTGCTGCTCGACGACGGCTTCACCGCACACGGCCCGGTGCATCTGGCGGACGCACAGGTGGACGGGTCGCTGAGGTTGTCGGCCGGCCGGTTGCGGGGAGCCGGCGGGCGCGATCTCATCGCCGACCGCATCGAGGTCGGCGGCTCCTGCTATGCCCGATGACTGCGCAGCGACGGCGAGGTGCGGCTGCCGGGCGCCCAGATCACCGGCAACCTCGACCTCGCGGGCGCCGCGCTCGCGAGCCCCACGGGCGACGCGCTGGACGCCACCGGCGTCACGCTCGGCGGCAGCCTGCTCGCCGGTCGCCACGACGCCGGGCCCGACCTCGCCTTCTGCACGACCGGCCGGGTGCTGCTCGCCGGTTCCCGGATCGGCGGCGACCTGCGGCTGTCCGGGGCCAGGATCGAGCGCGGAGCGGGCGCGCCGGTCCCCCGGAGCCCGACCCGGTGGCCGAGGAGAGCCGCATGCCCGTCATCCCCGGCAGGATCATCGACGCCACGGCGTGCGTCGTCGCCGACCGGATCCAGGTCGACGGCAACCTCGAGCTCGACGACGGACTGTGCACCGACGGCACCGTGCGGCTGCCGAACGCCGTCGTGGGCGGGTACCTGCGGTTGTCCGGTGCGCGGCTCGCCGGCCCGCACGCGGGATCGCCCTGCTCGGCGACGGCATGGACGTCGGTGGCGACCTCGAGGGCCGGGACAACGGCCGTGGCCCGCTCGTCTGTGCCGGACAGCTGCGCCTGGTCGACGCCCACGTCCGCGGCAGCGCGAGCCTGTCGGGCGTCGAGCTGTCACTGCCCGGCGGATACGCGCTGCTCGCCGACCGGTTGCGCATCGGAGGCGAGTTCTACCTGCGCCGGCTCGGGTGTGCCGGCACCATCCGGCTGCAGAACGCCGAGATCGGGGCCACGCTCGACTGCCGGGGCGCGCGGCTCGAGCACCCTCGGCTGCGCCCCGACGGCACTGCGCGTCCCTCGCTGGACGCGCGCGCGGCGACCATCGGCAAGGACGTGCTGTGCTCGGAGCGCTTCGTCGCGACCGGCGGGGTGCGGGTGCGGGTGATGGAGGCCCACAAGTCAGTGCAGTTCGTCGACGCCACACTCGGCACCGACGGGGCGGGTGGGGCGATCCGCTACGGGCTCAACGCGTACGGCCTCAGCACCCCCGAGCTGGTCCTGCGGCCCAACGTTCCGCCCGGCGGACGGGTGCGACTCGCACAGGCACAGGTGGGTACGTTCGCCGATTCCGCTCCGCTATGGGACGCGGTCGACGGCGTCGATCTCGACGGTTTTGATTACCAGCAGTTGAACGACACACGTGTGATTGCCGTCCGAACGAGGCTTCGCTGGTCGAAAAGGCGATGCCCGATTACGCACCGGGATCATATGAGCAGTTGGCTGCCGCCTATCGGCACGCCGGCGACGACGAACTGTCCGAGCGCGTCCTGCTCGCCCGGCAGCGCAGGCGCTACGCGGAGGCTGGCGCCATCGGGCGCGTCTGGGGATGGCTGCAACGGTGGACGGTCGGTTATGGCTACCGCCCCTGGCTGGCGGTTTTCTGGCTGGTGCTGTTCGCCGTGCTCGGCGGGGCGTGGTTCGCGGCGCACCCACCGGTGCCGATCGACAACGGGCAGAACCCCGCCTTCAACCCGTGGCTCTTCGCAGCCGACACCCTCCTTCCGATCGTGAATCTCGGACAGGACGGCTACTGGCGCCTGGAGGGGACATCGCAGTGGATCGCGAGCGGCCTCGTCGCGGCGGGGTGGATTCTGGCAACCACGGCTGCAGTGGGCGCAGCGCGAATACTCAAGCGAGTATGAGAAGCACCGAAATCCACCCGAACGAGGGGTATCGCTCCGAAGACCTGTAACGGTTGCCGCCGACCCGTTTCCCCGCCCGGGTGTCCCCGTTGTGGGTGTCAGGTGGGTGCGCCGAACAGCCCAGTCACAAGGGGCTGAAGGAAGCAGCAGGCGTACGGAGTCGACCGGAGGTGACGCGTGTCGGACCTGATGAGGGACCTGAGCGGTGGGACCGCGACCGTCCATTCCAGCAGCGACGACGGGCGGACCTCTGCAGGCGGCCGGCACGCGCTCGACGAGGAAGCAGTCCTGACCCCGATCTTCCACGCCCTCACCCGCGGCGGCTGGCGGAGCCGGCAGCACGAGCCGGCGGCCCCGTCCGTCCCGCCCCGGGCCGCGGCCGACCCCGTGGACGCCTTCCGGAGGGACCCGCTGACGGCCCCGATCCCCGTGCAGGCCCTCGTTCCGGCGCCCACCCCGTCCTGGCGGCGCGCCGCCGGGCCGCAGGCCGTGCCCCCGGCCCGGCACGCGCGGCCCGACGACGGCCACCACCACCGCAACCGCCATCGCGAGGAGACACTCACCGCCGGCTGGTGAACCCGCGAGTCGCCCGTTTCCGCCACCCGAGTCGCCAGTCTTCGACCCGCGAGTCGCCCGTTTCCGACGTGCGAGTCGTCCCCGGCGGCCGCAGGCGGCTAGAGCGTGTCCCTTGGATCATGGGACGGGGTCGCGGAGCCAGATCCTGATCGAGGCGACGTCGATGGTTCCGCGGAACATGTAGTCGCGCTTGTCGTAGCGGGTGGCGACCGCGCGGTG
>NZ_JAHKRK010000198.1 GCF_019396355.1 Pseudonocardia nigra | reverse complement strand
CCGCTGAGAGCCGCGCCAGCAGCGACGACGCCGGACCCGCTGACCCCGACCCGAGCGGATCGTCCTTGCGGGCCAGCTCCGCCAACTGGCCAAGGACAGGACTGATCGGCGATGATGGGGGCACGAGCGCGGCTCCTGAGGCGAACTTTCGGCTTTGACACCTGAAAGATCATCAGGAGCCGCGCTCGCCTGGCAACTCAGCCCCCTCGTCTCCCGCACTGACCAGGGCGAGCCAACCGGAAAAAACCGGACGTAACACCTAAATGATCAGAACGCCGGGGCCCTGGGTGGCGAGGAAGGCATCTATCGCGCCGCCGGCTTTCGCGGGCCCGAGCGTCTGGAACTAACCGCGCGGACGGTGCAGCGCACCGTCGAGGAAGTCCGGGCGTCGATCTACTCGCTGTCCAGCTCGACGCCCCATCTGTTCGGAGCGGCGTTCGACACCTTTGACGCGCGTCTCCGCGCGTTGCTCGACCGGGCCGCATTCGCGGTCTCTTCAGCGAACGCCTCCCTGGCATCACCGTCGACATCTGGCGCTGACCCATCGACTCATCGAACAACTCGTCGCCACGCAGGAGTCGGCGCACTTGGCCTCGGGGTGAATTCCAGCCGCTACGCCACCCGTGAGTGGCAGGACATACCTGCCGGAGCGCGGCCGCCGCTTCCGGGGAACCGCTGCGGTCCCCGGATCCGCACCGCAGATACCGGCGAGCCAGAGCGACCTCTGACGGTGCTACCACGCTGCATGTCGACGGCGAGTGCGGCGGTGGAGTTCAAGTTAAGGAACCCGTCCAGCTTCGGCTCGAACGCCCACACCTCACCGGCCGGCAGCGTGGGTGCCGGCCGGGCGAGCATCGGCTGCACGGGGGGCAGGGGGAGCACCGGGGCACGATAGGCAGGTCACAGCGCGCTGACCCGCGGCGGACTCTCCGCGCTCACCTCGAGGGCGGGCCGCACGGCAGCGCGCTGTGGCCGGGATGTACCGGGTGGGTTAGCGCAGGCCGCGCACAATCTCGCCGCCCAGCAGGGGCTTGTCGGCGGGGCCTTTGATGTATGGGCCGCGGTAGAGCACTCGGTGGCGCTGTTCTGAGGGGTACCACTGGCGGACCTTGTGCATCCGCACGACCCAGCGGTGTTGCCAGTCCCGGGCGGTGGCGGGCCGGTCGGTGGTGCGGGTGTCGGGTCGGATCGTGGTGACGCGAACGTCGGGGGAGACGCCGGCGCGTTCGGCGAGTAGCCGGGCGTTGTGGCCGGCGGGGATGTGGTCGAGGTGGGCGATGCCTTGGTTGCACAGCCGCCAGAACGCGTAGAGGAACCGGATGCTGAACAGGTCGTCGTGGTCGTTGATCTCCTCGCCGGGGCGGTACTCGAAGCTGTCGTCGACCTGGTCGCCTTCGGCGTAGCCGGCGGCGGTGTTGATTTCCCGCCAGCGGTCGGCGTGGGCGCGTGCGTGGCCGCCGAGATCGGTGAGTGCGGAGCGCATCGCCTCGGTGATGATGGGCAGGTAGGGGGTGGTGCGGGTGCCGTCGGGCATGAGCAGCGGCAGCGGGGTGTGTTGGGCGGCGGCGAGGGTGGCCATGTCCCGGAAGCTGTTGGGGCGCACCGGGCCGTGGCTGTCGAGGTAGGTGGTCAGCCGCACCCCGGGGCGAATCACGGCCTGCCCGGTCTCGGTGGCCGAGGGCAGCTGGGCCGGGCTGGTCCAGACGTAGGCGCGGTCGTCGCCGAGGTTGCCGTTGACGGCGCGGACGATGATCGGGTGGGGAAGCAGCAGCATCCCGGTCGGGCTGGGTAGGTCGTCGTCGTTGAGCAGGGCCAGGTCGTCGATGGTGAGGGTTTGTGCGGCGGCGATGACGACGTCGCACATCGATGGGGAGATCACGTACAGGGTCGCGGCCTCGAGGTCGGCGGCGCGTAGGTCGAGCAGTCGTCGTGCCGCGTCGTCGAGGTCGGTCGGGTAGGGCGGCGTGAGTCCGGATCCGCCGTAGAGCAGGGCGGCGGCGGTCTCGTCGAGGATGGCGGCGCCTCGGGGGCTGTCGGGGTCGAGTCGCGGTTGCTCCTGGCACAGCTGATCGCGCAGGTGGTTGCGCCACAGCTGGTAGGAGGACATGACCCGGGTGATCTCCCACTGCTGCGCGATGGGCGCGGTGCGCAGGTGTGCGGCGGTAGCGATCCGTGCCTCGCGGGCGGTCCGGGCCGCAGCGGTGGCAGTCCATCTCCCGCGCGCGCCGATCTCCGCTGCTGCGTCTGCGCTCGGTCGGCGCGACGAGCCTGCCGGCTCGGCGTGGACCTTCGAGCGGGTCTTGTTCTTCCGGCCGGCCATCGGATCGTCCCCCCGTCGTTGCTGTCCGACGTGCTGGTCGGCAAGGGCGCGTAGACGTCCCTGCTGACCGCGCCTGAGTGTGCAACGCGGCCCAGACATTTCGTGGCCGAACGATCACATTCGGTCGCGGAACGTCGCTTCCCAGGAGATCGCAGCTGGAGGCGAGCGAGCGCCCATGTCGCGTCACGAGCGGTGGCGGGACCGTTAGCCCTCGCCAACACGCTGGTGGTCCATCGTTATGGGGGCGAGGATGGGCAATCGACAGCGACAGGGTGGGTCAGCTGCGAGGCCTGTGACGAGGCCGGCGTTGATGGCGTGCGGTCCCCGCACGACCACAACCACAAGGTCGACTCGCTGCCTGCGCCCCAGCGGGCCGAGGATCGCGTAGTCCTGCGCGGCTACGCGGTCGGCGTCCGCGGGACGCGGCTGCAGGATTGCTGGTTCTTCTTCGAGCACCTCGAAGCTGGCGCTGGTCTTCGGTCGGGCCGGGGCGGATGTCGAGCACGATCAGCGGCTACCGAGTGCTCGAGGCCGCTCGGGGAGATCCGCTACGACCCGAAGCTTCGCGATGACGTCGCCACCCCTGTATCTGTCGCGGACGGGGAAGGAGTTCGACCGCGAACCTGGGGAGAAACGCGCGTTCCAGCGCTGGCTGGACGGCTGTACGTCCTCCTCCTCACGGTACGTGCCGCCCACCTAGCTTTGGCCGAACCGCCCCGCCGGGTCATGGTTGGGTGCGAGCATCGGCTTTCTTCTTTGTGATTCGAGAGATCCACATCAGCGCAGCCGACCCCGCAGACCACGAGTACTACGAACCGCCATCGCGGGTGCTGACCGTGTCGGTGATCGGGGAGACGGCCTTCATGAGGCTGCACGCACACGACGGGAACGCAGACGAGCCAGCCGAGGAGCTGTGCTCGTTCGAGGTCCCGGCGCGATCGCTGCTGCTGGCACTGCAGGCAGCCCTCGACGACGACAGAGCGCCAGGATCAGCGGCGCCAAATCGTCAGGCGCCCGCGCACTGACGTGGCATCCGCACGGCGCCGGGCACGGCGCCGGCTACGGGCACCTTCGCAGGGCCGGGCCGCCATCGCTAGCGTCCGCTGCGCGCCGGTCGGGTGATATCCGTCGCGCAATGTCGAACTGATGTTCGAAGAATCGTAGGGTGCATCTCGTGGGTCGCCGGGCGCCGGGGAAGGGCGCGCCGGCGACGCACGAGACCTCTGTCAACACCGCCAGCGGCGGCCACCTGGAGTACCGATGCCGACACCCGCCCAGCACCGCCGTGCCGGCTATGCACGAGCCGCTGCCCGCGAGCTGGCCGACACTGCCGACATCCTGCGGCAGGTCGGCCACGCCGACGGGCATCTCGACCCACGCCGAGGCGACGTCAGCCTCACCCTGGCCGCCCTCGTTGACACCTGCGGGCGCCACTACCCGTCCCTGCCCAACGAGGTCGCCGCACAAGCACTACGCGTCGCCGACGCTGTCGACCGCGCTACCGGACACCGCCGGTCCCACTGACCTGCGCTTCGCCCCTGGGCGGGGAGACGAGGTCGAGGAACGCGTCGAGCTGGTCGAGCTTCTTCTCGTCGAACCCGCCGTCCATGTGGATCGCGGCCCGGAGCGACCGCGTGGTGACCTCGCGCGAGACGCCGTTTCGTTCGGCACGGCCGATGATGGCGCCGAACAGGTTCGTCACCCGCGATGGACGGTGCTCGATGAACCAGCCCAACATCCTGCCGGTCTGGGGGTCGAAGTAGACCCGCCGCTCGTCCTTCGCGCAATTCGCCATCTGCCACATCACGGCGTCTTCCAGCACCGCGGTGAGCGCCTCGAACGGGACCGTGGAGTCCAGGTGCAGCGCCGCGACCCAGCCGAGCTGGCTGGAGAGGTTCGTCGCGGCGCGCTCGTTGCGATATGGCCTTGACCAGCGGCGACGGGTAGGGGCGTCTCGCCACAGCTCCGCTGTGAAGACCTCGGTCAATCGGTTCCACAGCGTCCGTAGGCCCGGTGCAAGGGTGTTCTCGCCGTCTTCACCGTCGCCGTCGGAGGGCTGGAGCAGTGCAGCTACCTTCCCGGGGTCGCGGCGGCGCTGCTCGATCCAGTCGTCGACCACCGGCGTGGCCCACCGCTTCCGCGGCCCGTCCGTTGCTTGTGGAACCGGGATGTCGGCCTCGCCGCGAGCGATGTAGGCCCGCAGCGTTGACGCGGCGATCTCGGCCTTAGTCGCGAACTCCTCCACCCCGAGCAGGACCGCGTCCAACAGCTCCGGGGCGTTGACGGTCACGACACAGCGCGCCAGGGGCAACGAGCCGTCGCCGCGGCGACTCGTCCACAACGCCAGGTCGTGGCGCCACTGCTCGGCCTGCGCCAGCTGACTTTGTGCAGCGGCGGCGCGGAGCTGGTATCCCGCGAGCTCAAGGGGGTTCTGTTCGCCCCCAAGCTGCATGATCCTGGCCGGCCGTCCGAGTTCGGCCCGACCGGTACCGTCCAGCAGGTCCGCCGCGGTGATCACCGTAGGCAGATGGACCTCGCGGCGCACGTACCGCTCGCTTGCCCAGTCGATGATCTGTGACGGTCGGTACCAGGTCGTCCCGTTCCACCAGTACCCGCCGATGCGCGACAGCAGCGGCTTCTCGCCGAACCACTCGCTGTAGGCGGTGGTGGCGTCGGAGTCCCGGTAGAGGAGCACGCTGCGCCCGTGCTCGGGGTGAAACCTGATTACCCACGCCACCGACGGGTTCTTCGGCTCGGTGGTGAACGCGGCCCATTCCCCTGTCCCGCGGTCGGTATCGCAACGACCCCACGTTCCTGCCCCTTCGTGGCGGCCGATGGCCTCCACTGCGTCAGGGTCCTCGATGGGGATGTGCTCGTCCTCGACGAACGGCAGCCCCGGCACGGGGTGGTCGGTACGGATGCCGTTCGCAAGCGGCTGCACGTAGGTCATGGGCCCTCCCGCCTCAGCGCTGTGTCGTTGCACAGCGTGCGGTACCAACATACAGCACGCTGTAGCTCGATACAGCGCCTTGAGTGAACGATGCTGTGGCTGTCTGGCCGTTCGGGGGTGGAGAAGGCGGGTTATCACCCCAGTGCTGTCGCGGGTCGCATCGATCCCCACTGCTCACGCAGCGTCACTGATCGTTACCCGGAATGGCTCAGTGTGAACACGCATTGCGGTGCGGTGCGGCGGCCCGTCGGGACCGTTGGGGTCGACGAGGTCCCGCACTGGTCGTTCGGTAGCTCGTACTCCGACGCCGCCTCTCCGCCTCGCGACGACATTCGACGATTCTGAGGGCGCAGCAGCAAGCCGCGCCAGCGTCGTGACCAGGTCGATGCAATGTCAATATCGGCAGCCGCCGATTCGGTCTGCGCCGGCGCCGGCGCCGGGGCTGGCCAGCACGTGTCCAGGTCGCGGAGATGGCCCGGTCGCCGACCTTCTACTACCTGGACCTCGACCTCGACCTCGGCTGCGAGCTGCGGCGCTCCGCGGCAGCGGCTACTCATCGCCGGTGTCCCCGCCAGCACCATTACCAGGCCCGCCCAGGCTCTGCGCAGCCAGGAGACCTCGACGCGGACGGTGACCAGGCTCCCGCAATGCCCGTGAGAGCCGCGCTGAGCACTGCCGCGTCGAGCCCTGCCCGGGGCCCGGCTCCGGGCCTGGTTTCGGCCCGACTGACGTCGTCTGCGGTGGACAGCACCGCGAACGGCTGCCCGCAGCCGAGTTAGACGAGGCATGCCTCGAGGACGAGCCATCGGCGGTCGAGGTCGGCCATCGTGTGAGCCGGAAGGTGCAGCCGCACGATCGGCCAGCTGATGTCATCCCAGGCGATCGTCGATCACCCGCGGGCCCTGGGCCCCCGGTCGGCACCAGTGGACCCCCGGAGCAGTTCAAGATCGTCGACAGATGGCCAGCAGGGGTCGGAGCAGAGCCACCGGACACTCCCACCCGACCCTGGACGCGGCGCGGTTCCCAGGCTCGACAGCCCCGGCCGACCCCTCGCTGCCGATTGCGCCGAACCGGTCGCCTTCGAGCGCCGAAGGTCTGAGTGAGCCAGATCACGATTCCGACAGGCAAAGGCGTTTCCGAGACCACGAGGGTGATCACATGCGCGCGGTTCACCGAGTATCCCGGTGGCTGGGCGCGACGTGCCTGACGGCCCTGGTCGCCGCCGGTCTCATGATCGTGCCGGGGATGGTGGCCACCCCCTCGGAGCCCGACGGCGTCGCCGAGCTCGTCGAACAGCGAGCTCGGGAGGCGCCGTCCTGGGATCTGGTGCTGCGGCTGCGTGACGAGCTGGCGGCATCGGCGGCCGACAACCCGGACTATCCGATCGATCCGGCGCAGGCCGCGCTGGTGGCGACCTCGCCGCAGGAGTACACCCCGCTGGGGCGCATCTCCAGTGAGGCGATCGGCCTGGACGCGGTGTACGCCGCGGGCGTGCACCCGTCGGTCCTCGAACGCGGGCCGGGCCTTTGGCCGGGCACCGCAACGCCCGGGCAGCCCGGCAACGCCGTGATCTCGGGCCACCGCACCACGCACACCCGCCCGTTTGGCGACCTGGACGAGCTGGTCGCCGGCGATCCCGTCGTGGTCACCGCCGAGGGCGGCAGCGGCGTCACCTATCGCGTCACCGAGACCGCGATCGTGCCCGAAGCCGAGTACACCGCGTTCGTCCTGGCCCGCCCCGCCGATGCGGAGGCCCGCCAACTCACGCTCTTCGCGTGTCATCCGAAGGGCGACCGGACGCACCGCATCGTGGTGCGTGCCACCGCCGAGGCCGGAGAGGGGCGGTGAGCGCGACACCGGCGAGGTCATCCCGCACAGATCCGCAGGAGGAGAGACATGGCTGACACCCCACGATCCCGACGGTCGTCGACGTTGTTCGGCGGCGCGCCGGTACTGACGTTCCGCGAGGAGTCCGACCGGCGCACGTTCATCAAGGGGGCGGCGGTGATCGGCGTCGGAGCCACCTTCGTCGCCGTCACGCGAGGCGACCCACGGGCGTTCGCGCAGGGCTCGGCGAGCGATCTGGAGATCCTCAACTACGCCCTGACCCTGGAGTACCTGGAGGCGGACTTCTACACGCAAGGGCTCGACGGCGGGATCCTGTCCGGGCGCGAGCTCGAGCTGGTCACCCCGATCCGCGACCACGAGCAGGAGCACGTCAGCGCGCTCACCTCCACGATCCAGAGCCTGGGAGGGACGCCGGCGGAGATGCCGATGTTCACCTATCCCGAGGGCACGTTCACCGACAAGACCATGTTCCTGACCGCCGCATCGATGTTCGAGGAGCTCGGGGTCGACGCCTACCACGGACAGATCGCGAACGTGCAGAGTCCGGAAATCCTCGCAGCGGCGGCCGCGATCGCCGGCGTCGAGTCCCGGCATGCGGCGATCCTCGCCGACCTGACCGGCGGCAACCCGTTCCCGGCACCGTTCGAGGACAGCAAGACCATGGAGCAGGTCCTCGAACTCGCCGGCTCCTTCATCCAGCAGTGAGGCGGAGACATCATGAAGCGTCGTGATCTGATCAGGGGAGCTGCCACGGTCATCCCCGCCACCGTCGCCCTGCAGATGCTGGGCGCGAAGTGGGCCTTCGCCCAGGAAGGGGACTTCGACGGCCCGATCGACGTCCTCAACTATGCCCTGACCCTGGAGTACCTGGAGGCGGAGTTCTACCGCCAGGGCAACGCCGCGGACCTCCTGGAGGGCAAGGCCGCCGACTACCTGCGCACGGTGCAGACCGACGAGGAAGCCCACGTCATGGTCATCACCGACACCATCGGCCAGCTCGGCGGCGACCCCGTCCCGGCACCGGAGGTCGACTTCGGGCAGGCCTTCGCCAGCCAGGACAGCTACCTGGAGACGGCCTTCACGTTCGAGAACCTCGGCGTGCAGGCCTACCTCGGAGCAGCACCGTCACTGTTCGCCGAGAAGGAGCTGCTCGTCGCGGCGGCCAGCATCTTCGGCGTGGAGGCCCGGCATGCGGCGATCATCGGCCAGCTCCAGGGCAAACCTGCCGAAGGCGGCGTGTACATGGGCGCGTTCGAGACGCCACTGTCGCGCGACGAGGTACTGAGCGCTGCGGCGCCGTTCATCGTTTCCACCGTCACCCGCTGACCACCAGGGAAAGGATGACCCAGCCGCCGGCCGATGCATCGACCGGTCGGCCTGACGGTCCGCCGCAGCGGCGAGGAGGCCGGTGCCCACCGCATCGGCAGCGCGGGGGCGACCACGCGCCGTTCGCGCCGGGCCGGGCGAGAAGCTGCCGAAGGTTGCTGAGCACCCCGACGCGGAACGTGTCCGCGTTCTCGATCCACGTGCACGTGTCAGGCGGCACTATCCGAGGACGGTCGGCACCTTCTCGGTGGTCCCGCCGAGGTCGACGTAGACCTGGGCCCACGCCTTATCGGACTCACCGGCGGCGGCGTTGTCGCAGAACGGCTTGGCGCCGTGCGCGGTGTAGTACCTCATCAACGCGAGCACGTCGTCGGTCCTGCGCATCTCTCGGGCGGTGTAGCGCGCGCCGGGCTCCTCGGTCTGGTGGACGAGGCAGGTCACCTCGACCGCGCCTTCGTTGTTGAACACCGGCCCGGGGGCGGGAGCCGACGAACACCCCGCAACCACACCGGACGTGACGACGAGCAGTCCGGCCGTGACTGCGAGACGGAATGGGTGACGCCGCACCTGTCCTCCTGATCGGTTCTTGAGCGAGTGGTCACACACCGCCGGTCAGACTCCGCACCGCGAGTCCGACGCCGACGATCAGCACGAGTCCCGCGGTGGCCAGCGGCAGCACCGCCATCCAGTGCCCGGCGCGCTCGCGCCAGGCCCGGGTCCGTTCCATCCGTGCGAGGCGATCGCGCACCGACACCAGCAGCAGGCCGGCCGCTGTCAGGGTGCCCGCCATGCCGAGGCCGTAGCAGAGCACGAGTGCCACCCCGAACCAGGTGCGGCCGAGGTTGACTGCCCCGAGCAGCACGAGCAGGGCCGAGGGGCTGGGGACCAGCCCACCCGCCATGCCCATGCCGACGAGGCTCGTGCGGCTCCAGCGCGCGCCACCGGCAGCCTCGAGCCCATGGCCGTGCCCATGCCCGTGGCCGTGCCCATGCCCGTGGCCGTGCCCATGCCCGTGGCCGTGGCCGACGCCGGGGTCGGGGCCACCGACGGCGGCGCCGACCAGCGCTCCGGTGCGCTCGGTCACCGGCAGCGCGGCGAGGTCGCGGCGCCGCCGCACCGCCGAGCGCAGCAGCGTGACGCCGACGGCGGCGACCAGCAGCCCGCTGACGACGCCGAGCCACCGCATCGCCGGCAGCGGGGCGAACGCCGCGACGAGCGAGATCAGCAGCCCGAACCCGAGCACGCCCGCGGTGTGGGTGATGGTCACCGCGGTCCCGACGGCGACGGCGTCGCGGCGGGTGCCCTGCCTGCCGGCGAGGTAGGCGGCCATCACGGTCTTGCCGTGTCCGGGAAGCATGGCGTGTGACGCGCCGAGCACGAGTGCCATGATCACCGCCAGCACGCCGACGACCGGGGTGAGGTCGCGGCTGCCCGCGAGCCCGGACAGGATCCGTTCGCCGCTCGCCAGTGCCGCGTCCAGCACGCTCACCCCGGTGCTCGGCAGCGTGGCCAGCGGTGCGGCGGATCCGCGGCCCGGCGCCACGGAGAGCCGCGCCGAACGCTGGTCCAGCGGGTCGGCGAGCAGGTCGGCCGGGTAGGCGCGCAGCTCCCGTGACGAGCTCTGGGCGGGCACGTCGCTCGACTCGATCCGCAGTCCGACGCCGGTGGCGGTGATCTCCCGCCAGCCGATGCGATCCGCCTTGAACGCGTCGGTGAACTCGATCGTCGAGCGGCCGGACAGCTCGGCAGGCGCGAGGAGCCGGCAGGTCACCCGGGTGGTGGGCAGGCCCTGCTCTCCGGCCGGGTACTCGGCCTGCGCCGAGCGCACCGTGAACGGTGCCGGGGTGCCGTCGACCGTGGCGGTGGTGGAGCCGAGCATCTCCGCGCACACCGCGGCGGCGTGCGCCGCGCCCTCGGCCGCGGAGATGGCGCCGTCGCCGTCGGTGTCGGTGGTGCCGCGCTGCTGGACCGTCGGGATCTCGGCGCTGTCGAGTACCGCGAGCACCTCGATCCGGTCCGCGAACAGCACGAGCCCGTCGTAGTGGTTGACCGTGAAGTTGCCCAGCGGGTGGGCCTGGGCCGGCGGCGGCGCCGTCGGGCCGAGGGGCGCGAGCAGCAGGGCGCCGACCGCGAGGACCAGCAGCGCGGCGCGCCGGAGGTGAATCATGAGCCCGATTCCAGGGAGGCGACCGTCGCCCGGGCCACCGGCGCCTGCAGCGGGTTGAAGTGCGGGTTGGTCGTCAGCGCCTGGTTCAGGGCCGCGAGGGCGTCGTCCCGGTGCCCGAGCGCCGCCAGAATCATGCCGCGGTGGAACGCATAGCTCGCGTTCGCACCGCCCAGCGAGGCCGCGCGTTCGGCGTAGGGCAGCGCCTCGGCGTCGCGGCCGTTCACGTGCAGCGCCCAGGCGAGCGCGTCGGCGCTGAAGATGCTCTCGCGGCGTTCCCACTCGGCCCGCGCCAGCCGCAGTGCCTCGGCCGGATCGCCGTGGTCGGCGGCGACGAGCGCCGCGACCTGGTCGTCGGTCGAGCCCTGCGCGGCGTAGAGCTGCTGTTGCACGGCGAGCACCTCGTACTGGGCCAGGGCCTCGGGGGCGCGGCCCGCGGCCTCCAGCAGCTCGCCGTACTCGAGCAGGTACTGCGGCAGCGGCGCGCGGGTGGTGATCGTCTCGTAGCCGGCGAGGGCCTCGTCGACGCGGCCCTGCGCCGCCGCCACCTTGGCGCGGCCCTGCAGCAGCGCGACGTTCTGCGGTGCCGCCTCGAGTCCGGCGTCGTACTGGGTGGCGGCCTCCTCGACGTCGCCCGAGTTCCAGGCCAGCTCGCCGAGGTAGTAGCGGCAGAATGCGATGTCATCGGGAGAGATCGCGACCCCCAGGGCGCGGTCCAGCGCCGCTCGGGCGTCGTCGTTGCGGCCGTGCAGCTCGAGGTCGTAGGAGGCGCGGGTGAAGCTGGCGAGCCCAGGCCGCACGTCGAGCATGCTCTGCACCGCGGCGGTGGCGGCGTCGGCGTCGCCGAGCTGGGTGTAGGCGTCGGCGAGCACGCCGTAGACCTCCGGGGTGGCCGGGCGCAGGGTGCGGGCCTGCTCGCCGTAGCTGCGGGCGGCCGCGAAGTCGTGCCGGGCGTTGGCGAGCTGGCCCATACCGATCAGGGCCTCGCCATTGCCGTCGGGCTCGATCTCCATTGAACGGTCGAGCGCACCTTGGGCCTTCGCGTAGTACGAGGGGTCGCCGCTGATCCGGGCCTGCTCGACGTACGCGGCGCCGAGCCGAGCCCACAGTGCCGCGTCGTCGGGGTTGCGCCGCAGGGTCTCCTGGGCGTTGTAGACGAGCTGGTCCAGCGCGCTCGCCTGCGACGCCGGGACGGCGGGGGCGGCCGGAGCCTCGTCATCGGAGCTCAGGGCACCGGTGACGGCGACGACACCCAGCAGGACGCCGACCAGCACGAGCAGGATCGGAACGCGGGAGCGCGAATCCGGCATGGAGCACCTCGTAGACGGGCGGGGGCCCGGGTCACCGTGTGACGGGTGTCCCGGACCCCCGACTTTGTCATCCGACCGGGATCAGGTCGTGACCGGGGCCACCGTCTCGCGACGGCGGGCGATCATGAAGAAGCCGGTGCCCAGCATCGTCACCGCGGCGATACCGGTGACGATCGAGGGAGTCGGCAGCGCGGTGCCGCCGCCCGGGCCGCCCAGGGGTGCCGCAGCGGCACCCTCCGGGATGTCGGGCTGGGTGTTGGCCGGGTCGTTGACGCTCTTGTTGTTCGGCAGCGCCACGTAGGGGAACGTGTCCCCGAACTCCTTGTCGTTGGCGTCGACCGCATCGCCCGCGGCCAGCGCCTCGACGATGCCGTCCACCGCGGCACCCTCGACCGCCTGGATCTCGATGTCGACGATGTCGTCGACGAGACGACGGCCGTTCGGGAAGCCCTGCAGGTCACCCGCCAGCACGCCGAGCCGGTTCGGCTCCGCGGTCGGCTTGATCGCGGTGTTGAGGCGCAGCATCTCCGACGGCACGAAGTCCGCGGGGTCGACGTCGCCGTTGAGCACCTGGCTGTTCAGGTCCGCCTGGATCGGGGGCTCCGAACCGTCGAGCGTCGGGGCGTTGGTGGCGATGCCGGTCAGGAAGATCTCGACCAGGTCGTTGCGCGGGGTCTCCGGGGCCGGAATGCCGTAGATGGCCTCGATCAGGCGCGCCAGCTCCGGGTCGGTGACCCGCTCGACGACCTCCGGGATGGTGGCGTCGACGTCCGGCTCGATCGCGTTGAACGCGTCCTTGAGGCCGACCGGGAGGACGAGCTCGTTGACCAGCGGGTTGCCCAGGCGCGAGACCTGGACGTAGTCCCCGACCGCTTCGGCCCCGCCACCGGGCTGCAGCTCCAGGGAGCGCATCTCGGTGTCGCTCCACACACCGATCACCGGGTTGGTCTTGCCGTCGCCGTTCAGTGCGACCTCGCTGATCGGCACCTGCAGAGCGATGGTGTTGATGTTGTAGCCGGCCAGGGTGTCCTGCCCGACCTCGGACAGGTCACCGCCGTAGAGCAGGTCGAACACGCGCAGGTCGAGGAAGAAGGAGTCCTCGGCCTGGCCGGTGTACGTGCGCCCGTGCTTGCCCACCGGGTAGGTGGCCTCGTCCCGCAGCGCGCCGTAGTCCGGCACCGACGCCGGGCCGGTGTTCGACGGAGCGACCTGGGCGTTCTCCAGCAGCACCTCCTCGCCGTCCGATGTGATCTTCGTCAGCGTGTAGTACTGGCGGAAGAGCAGGTCCGGGTCGTCCAGGCTCTCGATCGGCCCGACGTTGTACAGGAACGTCTCGGCCTCGGCGCGCCGGTCGTCGGTGCGGAACTCCCACCGGTAGGTGATGTCCGCCTCGGCGTCACCGTCGGAGTCGATGTTGATGTCGTGGCGGGCGTTCTCGGCCCACGGGTAGAAGTTCGGACCACCCTGGGGTTCCTGGAACGGTGTCCAGTTGGCGATCAGCGTGACCGTGTCCGGCTTGTCCGGCGACACGAACGAGTACACGTCCGTGTTGTCGACCTGCGGCATGGTCGCGATGAGCGGGGCCTCACGGTGGCTGGATGCGCTCGCGGTCCCGGGGAGCAGGGCGAGAGCAGTGGCGGCAAGCGTTGATCCTGCGACGAACATCGCCGTGGCAGCACGACGACGCCTGCGGGGGGACTCGGACATCCTCCATCCTTTCCCCGGCGCCGGTTGGACCGGTCCGGGAGACGGGCACGCACCTCTCGATGAGCGCGCCCAGACAACTCGTACTGAGGGCCCGAGCCGGACCCCGTCAGTGGCGAAACGAGCCTGAACGGGAGGGGATACGGGTTTGGACAACTATTTCGATCCGCCCGATTAGACATTCGTGAAAGAAGTTCGCATACTATTCTACCGTCAAAACCTCCTGCAGATGACTGGCAGCAGCCTGCTCCGCTGCAACAAGTCCGACACCAGACCTGGTTCTCGCCATCAGCCGTCCTGTGACGCGCTCACGTCGTGCGGGCGCCGCTGGCCGGCTCGGCACGCTGCCGCTCGCGTCCGGCCGCGGCCGCGCCGTACGTACGGCTACCCGACGTCCGCGAGCTGGTCGGCCACCATCTGCCACGTGGGCTTGAGGACCCCGACCGCCGACCACGATCGCCAATAGATGCTCCCGTGTCAATGGCCAGTTCGTTCTGGCTCTGGCACAGATTGAGCCATTCTGGGTAACGATCAGTGACGCTGCGTGAGCAGTGGGGATCGATGCGACCCGCCGACGATCGCCGGTTGAGGGGAAGGGCGCGGAACTCCCGCTATGAAGGTGGTCCTTCCACAGATCATCTTCAGAGGAGTTCCGCGCGCTGTGAGTGTCACATACCAGGCCGTCCTGGACATCGAGGAGGACACCGTCGAGCTCCTGGCCGGGCTGCTGGCCGACGAACGGACACGGCGGGGCACCCGGGCCGGCACCCGGGCGCTGGAGCCACGGCAGCAGGCGGTGTTGGCGCTGCGCTGGTTCCTCGACGACACCCGGATCAGCGAGCTGGCCCGCGACAACGCGATCTCGGAGTCCACGGCCTATGACTACACCGGCGAGGCGATCGCGGTGCTGGCCGCGCGCAAGCCCTCGCTGCACGGTGCGTTGCTCGCGGCGAAGGCGGCCGGGTACTCCCACGTGATCGTGGACGGCACGCTGATCCATACCGACCGGATCGCCACGCCCGGGCCCACGGCCGGGGTGGACCTGTGGTGGAGCGGCAAGCACCGCCACCACGGCGCCAACGTCCAGGCGGTGTCCGCCCCGGACGGATGGCCACTGTCGACCTCCGATCCGCGCCCGGGCCGCGAACATGACGCCACCGCCGCCCGCGCCGACCCCGACCTGCTCGCCCGCATCGCCGAGTGGGTCGCCGACGAGCTGCCCGCCCTGGCCGATCTGGGCTACGAGGGCGAGCCCGACCTCTTCACCATCCCGATCAAGAAACCCCGGGACCAGCAGACCGCTGATCAGCAGACCTACAACGCCGTCCACGGCGCCCTGCGCTGCCTGGGCGAACGCGCCAACTCACTGCTCAAGTCAAGCTTGAAGGTGCTGCGCCGCTACCGCGGCTGCCCCTGGCGGATCGGCCAGGTCGTCGCCGCCGCGCTGGTCCTGCTCCACCACGACCACCATCGCACCACCTGACCCAGGAAGTCACGAACCGTGACGACCGGTTACTCGGAAAGGCTCATTGGGAGGAGATTGGGGGACGATCTTGAAGCAGGGGACTCGATCAGCTTCGCAGCCCGACGGCGAGGAGGGGCCAGGCGGTGCCCAAAGTGGTAGCTGAGATGGGCTGAGACGGGATGAAACCGGGTGCGAACGCTGAGGCACGCATCGGTTCCGATGCAGGTCCAGGCGGATCTGGCGAGACTGCGGCGGGCTAGAGCGTGTCCCGTGGATCATGCGGGTCGGCTGCGGTAGATCTCTTCTGTGCTTGATCGCCACGACTTGACCGACGCGGAGTGGGCACGGCTGGAGCCGTTGCTGCCCGACCGGACACCGC
>NZ_JAHKRK010000197.1 GCF_019396355.1 Pseudonocardia nigra | reverse complement strand
TGGTCGAGGCCGTCGGCCGCCGGGCGCGCGAGGCGCTGGCGGCCGTCGGCGGGGGAGAGGGGTGAGGTCGACGGCGGACATGGTGCCCGCGGTGGTGACGGTCGGGGCCGGCCTGGTGCTGCTGGTGGTCGTGCTGCTGCTGACGATGGGTCACGTGCGCCGGTTCGCCCGCGCCCGCTCCGCGTTGCGCGCGGGGATCGCCGAGCGGTCGGCGCCGCTGCACGAGCTGGTGAACCGGCGGCGACGCTCGTCCGAATGACCGGCGACGAGACCATCCGGACGCACGGCGGGGGCTGTATCCGCCCCACCCGGCGGTAGACTCGTACACGACCTGACCACGGCGGAAGGACAACAACCATGCCGAGCCTCGGCGGCTGGGAGTTCGTGATCCTCATCGGGATCTTGGTACTGCTGTTCGGTGCGAAGCGACTCCCGGACATGGCCCGTTCCATCGGACAGTCCGCCCGCGTGTTCAAGGGTGAGATGAAGGGCATGAAGGGCGACGACGAGTCGGCCGGCACCACCGACAAGTCGGCGGCGACTCCGCCGGCCGCGCCGCCCGCGGCGCTGCCCCCCACCTCCACCCAGGCGCAGGACCCCCAGCCGGAGCCCACGCGGGCCACCCAGCAGGGTCACAGCAGCAGCGCTCAGTAGCCCAGCGGGGTGGCCAGACTCTCTCTGCGTCGGGGCAACAGGCGGCCGAAGAGCCCCGACGGCACGATGTCGCTCGTCGAGCATCTCTACGAGCTGCGGAACCGCCTCACGATCGCGCTGGTCGCGATCGCCATCACCACGATCTTCGGGTTCATCTGGTACGAGGTGAGCTTCTTCGGGATGCCCAGCCTGGGCAACCTGCTCAAGGAGCCGTACTGCGCCATTCCGGCCACCTCGCGCGGCCAGTTCACCACTGACGGGTCCTGCACGCTGCTCGCCACCGGCCCGTTCGACCAGTTCAACCTGCGTCTGAAGGTCGCCATGACGGCCGGCGTCGTGCTGGCCTGCCCGGTCTGGTTCTACCAGCTGTGGGGTTTCATCACCCCCGGGCTGTATGCGAAGGAGCGCAAGTACGCGGTCAGCTTCGTCTCGGCGGCGGCGGTGCTGTTCGTCGCGGGCGCCGTGCTGGCGTACCTGGTGGTCACCCAGGGGCTGGCGTTCCTGTTGACGATCGGTGACGACGTCCAGACCACGGCACTGACCGGCGAGTACTACTTCGGTTTCGTCATCGCGCTGCTGCTGATCTTCGGGGTGAGCTTCGAGATCCCGCTGCTCGTCGTGATGCTGAACATCGCCGGGCTGATCACCTACGCGAAGCTGAAGGAGTGGCGGCGCGGACTGGTCTTCGGGCTGTTCGTGTTCGCCGCGATCGCCACCCCCGGCCAGGATCCGATCTCGATGGTGGCGTTGGCGGTCGCGCTGGTGATCCTGTTCGAGCTCGCGATCCAGATCGTCCGGCTCAACGACCGGCGGCGCGCCAAGCGGCGGGCGGCCGAGGGCTGGGACGACTGGGATCCGGACGCACCGAGCCCGATCGACACCACTCCCAGCCGGATCGACACGGCGCCGAGCGCGATCGACACCAGCCCGAGCCCGGTCGAGCCGGTCTCCGCCACGACACCCCAGGCGTCGGAGAAGCAGCGCCTGGACGACGTGACGTGACCGGTCCGGGCCGGCCGTGACCGACCGCGCAGGAACCTCGGAGGACCTCCGCGGGGTCCGCGCCGGGATCGACCGGCTCGACCGGGAGATCGTCGAGCTGCTCGCCGCGCGCGAGCAGCTCGTCCGGCGGGCCGGCCGGCTCAAGACCAGCGCCGCGGGCGTCCGGGCCCCGGCGCGGGTCGAGCAGGTGATCGCCCGGGTCAGGGCGCACGGGGCGACGGCCGGGGCCGGCCCGGACGTCGTCGAACGCACCTACCGGGCGATGATCTCGGCGTTCATCGATCTCGAGCTGTCCGCTGCCGACCTCCGGGACGGGTGACGGTCACGTCGCCCGTCCCGGCCAGCTGCGCAGGGCGAGGTCGAGCGCCGTGACGAGCCGGGTGAAGGAGCCGTCGACGTCCTGCGGCATGCCGAACCCACCCGACGCCTCGAGGCTCACGAAACCGTGCAGCGCGCTGCGCAGCATCCGGGTGGCGTGGATCGCCTCGTCGCCCGCGATGCTGTACCCGCGCAGCACCGCGGTGATCGCGGCCACGGCCCGTTCGGCCCCGGCGACGTGCGCGGGGTCGGCGGCGTCGGGCACCCGCTGCGTAGTGGGGTAGCGGCCCGGGCGGTCGCGGGCGTAGCTCCGGTACGCCCCGGCGATCGCCTCCACCGCGTCGCCGCCCGCCCGCCCGGCTGTCGCCGCCGTCAGGACCTCGGCCAGCTCGGCCGTCGCGGCGGCTGCGAGCTTCTGGTGCAGCGCGCCGAGGTTGCGGATGTGCTTGTACAGCGACGGCACCGCCACGCCGGCCCGCCCGGCCACCGCCGCGAGCGTGAGGGCGCCGGGGCCGTCCTCGTCGACGATGCCGAGTGCGATGTCGACGACCGCGGCCGGGGACAGGCCCGCCCTAGGCACGGGTGACCCCGGAGAGGAACGCGGCGACGCCCTCCGCGGTGGCCGCCGGGACCTCCGCGTGCGGGTAGTGCCCCGCCCCGTCGAGGAGGAGCACGTCGGTGCGCGTGTGCGCGCCGATCACCCGCTCGGCGGTGCGGGCCTCCGCGCGCGCGTCGGGGTAGTCCGAGTCGGCCGTGCCCATCACGACCAGCACGGGGCAGCGCAGCTCCGGGATCCGGTCGTGGCACTCCTCCTTGTCGCCCATCACGCCGCGGACCGCCGCCATCCGCCCGGGCTCCGCGAGCGTCCGCCGCAGGGCGGTCGTGTACTCCGCCAGGTCGGCGGGCTTCCCGGCCTTGTACAGCGACGGGTGGAACACCTTGGCGAACAGCGTGGCGCTGCGCAGCACCGGCCACGACACCAGCCGGAGGAGCGGGCTCATCTGCATCGGAGCGATGAAGGTGGCCTCCAGGACGATCGCGCTGACCAGGTCGGGTGCTTCGGCTGCGGCCCAGATCGCCGACGCGGTGCCCGACGAGTTCCCGATCACGACCGCGGGGCCGCCGCCGAGGTGTCGGATCAGCGCGATGACGTCGTCCCCGACCGCCCGGGGCGTGTAGCTGGGCCACCCGGTGCTCGACGCGCCGTGCCCGCGGACGTCGAGCGTGGCGACGCGGAGACCCTGCTCCACGAGGAGTGGCACGAGGAACCGCCAGGTCCCGCGCGTGTCGCCCATGCCGTGCACCGCGACGACGAGCGGGCCGTCGGCAGGGCCGTGCACCTCGTAGGCGAGCCGGCCGTCGGGGCGGTCGAAGATCTCTATTGCCGGAGGAGTGGGCGCTCGACGGCGAGCTCACCATCGGTGACGTGACGCGGCCGGTGACGTTCGCGCTCGAGTTCGGCGGCGTCGTCGACTCGGTCGTCGGCGGTCGCCGGCACGCCGGGTTCGAGGCCACGGGCACGATCCGGCGCAGCGACTTCGGGCTCGACTTCGGGGCGGGCCTGCTCGGCGACGTCGTCGCGATCCAGCTCGACGTGCAGTTCGTCGAGCCGAACTGACAGGGGGACCTCACAGGATGCGGTACCGAACGTTGGGCCGGACCGGGCTGCGGGTGTCCGAACTGTTCCTCGGTGCGATGACTTTCACCGAGGATGCTGCGGCGGGCACGCCGCCGGAGGAGGCCCGACGGATCCTTGACCGGTATGCGGACGCCGGCGGCAACGTGATCGACACGGCGGTGAACTACGGCGGGGGCGCGAGCGAGCGGGTGCTCGGCGAGCTGCTCGCGGGCCGGCGGGACCGGTTCGTGCTCGCCACCAAGTACACCGGCACCCGCGACCGGGCCGACCCGAACGCCGCGGGCAACCATCGGAAGAACCTCAGGCTGTCGCTGGAGACGAGCCTGCGGCAACTGCGGACCGACCACATCGACCTGTACTGGGTGCACGTGTGGGACCGGCAGACGCCGATCGAGGAGACGATGCGGGCGCTCGACGACGCCGTGCGGGCCGGGAAGGTGCTCTACACCGGGATCTCCGACGCACCCGCCTGGGTGGTCGCGCGCGCCAACACCCTGGCCGAGTGGCGGGACTGGACGCCGTTCGCCGGCCTGCAGGTGCCCTACAACCTGCTGGAGCGCGATGTCGAGCGGGAGCTGCTGCCGATGGCCGAGGCGTTCGGGCTGACCGTGGCGGCCTGGGCGCCGCTGGCGCACGGCGTGCTCTCCGGGAAGCTCACCGCGCCCGGCGGCGTGCCGCCCGGCTCCCGCATCGATCCGGCGACGCTCGGCGTGCGTGAGCACGCCGCCGCCCGAGCGGTGCAGGAGGTGGCCGACGACGCGGGCGCGACACCCGCCCAGGTGGCGCTCGCCTGGCTGATGGCGCGCTCGCCCGCCGTGCACCCGCTCGTCGGGGCCCGCGACGCGGGGCAGCTCGCCGACACCCTCGGTGCCGTCGACGTCACGCTGCCGCCGGAGGCCGTGGCACGCCTGTCGGCCGCGGTGGAGTTCGAGGCGGGGTTCCCCGCGGACTTCATCGCCGCGTGCGAGACGAACCCGTGGGTGTTCGGGGACGCCGGGCTCGCCTGATCACCGGGAGGACGCGTCACCGTCGTCGCCGTGGTGCGCGTCCTCCCAGGCCCGATGGATCTCCGGGCGCAGTCGTCCCCGGTCCGGCACGGTGAAACCGTGGGCGCGGGCCCAGGCCCGCACCTCGGCCGTCGACGGCGCGGGCGCCGGGGGTGCGTCCGCCGCGCCGTGCTCACCGGCCCCGATCCGCGCGAGTGCCGGCCCCTCGTCCTCCGCCCACACGCGTGCCGCGGCCAGGTACCGGTAGGTCCACTCCTCGGCGAGCTTCCGGTTGTCGCAGAACACGATCGGCACCGTCGGCCACCTGATTTGGAGCTCGGCCAGGCCGTCGGCCACCTGCGCCGGTCGGACCCGGTCCTGGGCGAAGACCCGCGCGTAGGACTCCTCGACGACCACGGCCGCGCGCGGCAGCGCGGCGAGCTCGCCGAGGGCGAAACGGAGCCTGCCGCTGCTCAGGCTCGACAGGAGGTCCGGCAGCGACTTGCGCTCCACCGCGGCGACCACCTTCCCGCCGGCGTCGACGGCGTAGTCCCCGCAGGGCAACCCGCGCCGCACCGTGCGGACCTGCTGACCGGTGAACCGGTACGGGTAGCGCTCGTGGGCGTCGACCACGATCTCCAGCTCGGGTAGGCCCGCCGCCCGCGCCGTCGGCAGCCGCACGTCGGGCCGGGCCTGCTTGCGGGTGCGCGGGGACTGCCAGAACACCATCTCCCGGTTCCGGGCCCGGGTGAACACGATCTGCGAGCGTTGCTCGCGGCCGCGGTCGGCCACCACGTCGATCGCGGATCCGCGCCGGGCACAGGACCGCAGCGGGATGCGTTCCACCACCTCCGGGTGCGCCGGCCACTCGCTGAGATCCACGGGATGGCAGTACAGGGCGCTGGTGCGCGGCCAGGTTCCCTTCGTGCGGAAGACGAGCCCGGTGCCGAGCGGGAGTCGCAGCAGATACGGCAGCGTGCTGTCCGGGTCGGGGTTGCGGGCGATGAGCAGCTCCACGGCGCCCGAGTGTGCCGCGTCACCGCCGGCGGCCGCCGACATTGTGAGGTGGTCGCGGCCGCGTCGGGGGGTGACGGGATTGCGGATGTGACAGCCTGGGAACGTGCCACCCAGCAGTGCAGGCCCGGCGCCGGCCGAGGCGTACGCGCGAGCACGCGAGCGCGCGGCCCGCCCCCGGCTCACCGAGTTCGCCGCCGAGCTGCCCTTCGAGCTCGACGGCTTCCAGCGCACCGCGTGCTCCGCGCTCGAGGACGGGCACGGCGTGCTCGTCTGCGCGCCCACCGGGGCGGGCAAGACCGTCGTCGGCGAGTTCGCCGTGCACCTGGCACTCGCGCAGGGCCTGAAGTGCTTCTACACCACCCCGATCAAGGCGCTGTCCAACCAGAAGTACGCCGACCTGGTGGAGCGCCACGGGTCGGCCGCGGTCGGGCTGCTCACCGGTGACACCGCGGTCAACGGCGACGCGCAGGTCGTCGTCATGACCACCGAGGTGCTCCGCAACATGATCTACGCGGGATCGCGGCAGCTGGAGCAGCTGGGCTACGTGGTGATGGACGAGGTGCACTACCTCGCCGACCGGTTCCGCGGCGCGGTCTGGGAGGAGGTGATCCTCCAGCTGCCCGAGCACGTCGCGCTGGTGAGCCTGTCGGCCACCGTGAGCAACGCCGAGGAGTTCGGCGACTGGCTGGTGACCGTGCGGGGCGACACCACGGTCGTCGTCGACGAGCACCGCCCCGTGCCGCTGTGGCAGCACATGATGGTGGGCAACCGGCTGCTCGACCTGTTCGCCGGGGAGGCCCTGCCGGATGGTCGCGACGGCAAGCCGCGCGACGCCGCAGGCGAGCTGCAGGTCGACCCCGACCTCGTGCGCCACACGCGCGACCTGGACCGGCAGAGCGCGGTGTGGGAGCGTGGGCGTGCACGCGGTGCGGGCCGCAGCGGCAACGGCCGCCCCCACACCCGGTTCCGGCCGCCGTCGCGGATCACGGTGCTCGACCGGCTGGACCGGGCCGCGCTGCTCCCGGCGATCACCTTCGTGTTCAGCCGCGCGGGCTGCGACGCCGCCGTCGGACAGTGCGTGCGCTCCGGACTGCGGCTCACCACCGAGGACGAGGTGGCGGAGATCCGGCGCATCGTCGACCGGCACACCGCCGAGCTGCCGCAGGCCGACCTCGCCGTCCTCGGGTACTGGGAGTGGCGAGAGGCGCTGGAGCGGGGGATCGCCGCGCACCACGCCGGCCTGCTGCCCGCGTTCAAGGAGACCGTCGAGGAGCTGTTTGTCCGCGGCCTGGTGCGCGCGGTGTTCGCCACCGAGACCCTCGCCCTCGGCATCAACATGCCCGCGCGCACGGTCGTGCTCGAGCGGTTGGTCAAGTTCAACGGCGAGTCGCACGCCGAGCTCACGCCGGGCGAGTACACCCAGCTCACCGGGCGGGCCGGCAGGCGCGGCATCGACGTGGAGGGCCACGCGGTCGTCGTCTGGCAGCCGGGAGTCGACCCCGAGCAGGTCGCGGGCCTGGCCTCCACCCGCACCTACCCGCTGCGCAGCTCGTTCCGCCCCGGCTACAACATGGCCGTCAACCTCGTCGGGCGGCTCGGCACCGACGACGCCCGCGAGCTGCTGGAGCAGTCGTTCGGGCAGTTCCAGGCCGACCGCTCGGTCGTGGGGCTCGCGCGGCGGATCGACCGCAACGTCGAGGCGCTGGCCGGCTACGCGAAGTCGATGGAGTGCCACCTGGGCGACTTCACCGAGTACGCGGCCCTGCGCCGGCGGGTGAGCGAACGGGAGAAGTCGCTGTCGCGCCGCGGCGTCACCGAACGCCGCGAAGCCGCCGCCGACTCGCTGCGTTCGCTCAAGCCGGGCGACGTCATCGCGGTGCCCGGGGGCCGCCGCGCCGGGCTCGCCGTGGTGCTGGACGCGGGCTTCGACCCCGGCGACGACCCCCGCCCGCTCGTGCTCACCGAGGA
Organism: Pseudonocardia nigra; assembly: GCF_019396355.1. GTDB lineage: Bacteria > Actinomycetota > Actinomycetes > Mycobacteriales > Pseudonocardiaceae > Pseudonocardia > Pseudonocardia nigra. The sequence continues at coordinate 7,973 of NZ_JAHKRK010000197.1, read as the reverse complement.
CCGGTGGGCCGGGCGCCTGTCCGCCGCCGACTTCCCTGCTCCCGTCGAGCCGCTCGGCCGGATGCGGCTGCCCAACCGCGTCGACCACCGGGCCCCGCGGGTGCGCCGCGACCTCGCCTCGTCGCTGCGCAACACCGGGATCGTCGCGCCGACCTCGCCGCGGCGCCGCTCGCGCGGGGGGAACATCGACGACCCGGAGCTCGCGACGCTGCGCCGCGCCCTGCGCGCGCACCCCTGCCACGGCTGCAATGACCGGGAGGCGCACGCCCGCTGGGCCGACCGGTACGGCAGGCTGGAGCGCGAGACCGAGCAGCTGCGCCAGAAGGTCCGCGCGACAACGCACTCGCTCGCCAGGGCGTTCGACCGGATCCGTGGGCTGCTCGCCGAGCGCGGCTACCTCGACGGCGAGGAGATCACCGAGCACGGCGCGCGGCTGGCCCGGCTGTGGGGCGAGTCCGACCTGCTCACCGCCGAGTGCCTGCGCCACGGCATCTGGGACGGCCTCGAGCCCGCCGAGCTGGCCGCGGTCGTGTCCGCGCTGGTCTACGAGTCGCGCCGGGACAGCGGCCCGATGCCCCGCGTGCCGTCGGGCGCCGTCTCCGAGGCGCTGGCCGAGACGGTGCGGATCTGGGCGGAGCTCGAGGGCGACGAGCGGCGGCACCGGGTGGACCGCACCCGCGAGCCCGACCTCGGCTTCGCCTGGCCCATGCACCGGTGGGCGCGTGGGGAGTCGTTGTCGGCGGTGCTGACCGCGGCCGAGCAGAACGGCGTGGAGCTGTCGGCGGGCGACTTCGTGCGCTGGTGCCGTCAGGTCCTCGACCTGCTCGACCAGATCGCCGGGGTCGCGGGCCGGGACCGCGGCGTCGGCCGGGCCGCCGCCCAGGCGGGCACGGCGATCCGGCGCGGGGTCGTCGCAGTGGGCACCGTCTGACGGGCGGCGTTGTGCCCTTGTGATCCCCTTGCGGGGCGAACGACGTGTATGACGACCGGTGGCTGTGCTTTGATCGCCGGACCGTACGACTGCAGAAAGGCCGGCCATGAGCACGCCCCCGGGCCCGACCCCGCCTCACGGCACCCCTGGAGAACCGCAGCAGGGTGAGCAGCCCGCGTGGGGCCAGCAGCCCGCGGGCGGCTGGGGCCGGCCGCAGCAGCCCGAGCAGCAGGCCCAGGACGCCGAGCAGACGCGCGCGGTCCCCCCGCACGGCCAGCCGGGATGGGGTGAGCAGACCGCGGCCGTGCCGCAGCAGGGGCAGCCGGGCCCGCCGGGGTGGGGTGAGCAGACCGCTGCGGTCCCGCAGGCCGGCCAGCAGGGCTGGGACCCCGAGCAGACCCGCGCCGTCCCGCAGCAGGGACAGCCGGGATGGGGTGAGCAGACCGCCGCCGTCCCGCCGCAGGGTCCGCCGCCCGGGTATGGCCAGCAGCCCGGTCAGCAGCCGGGCTGGGGCCCGCCGCCCGGCGACCAGGGCGGCTACGGCCGCCCCCAGCAGTACGGCGCGCCGCAGCAGTACGGCCAGCCGCAGGCGCCGTACGGCCAGCCCGGCTACGGGCAGCAGCCGCCCCAGCAGTGGCAGGGCCAGCAGGGGCAGCAGGGCCAGCAGCAGGGGTGGGGGCAGCCGGGTCAGCAGCCGGGCTGGGGCCAGCCCGGCCAGCAGCCCACCCAGCAGTGGCCCGACCCGCGACAGCAGCAGTGGGCCGGGCAGGGGCAGCAGGCCCGGCCGGAGCCGTCCGGCGGCACGGGCCGGAAGCTGCCGATGCCGCTGATTCTCGGGGTGGCGGCGGCCGTCGTCATCGCCGTGGTGGCCGTGCTGCTGTTCGTGTGGCCGGGGTTCCTGCAGACGCGGGTGTTCGACTCCGCCGCGATGCAGGACGGCGTGCAGCGGGTGCTCACCGAGAACTACGGGGTGCAGGACGTCACGGCCGTGACGTGCCCGGAGGGGCAGGCGGTGACGGCGGGCGCCGAGTTCGAGTGCACCGCGACGATCGACGGGGCCGCGACGCCGGTGCCCATCACGGTGACCGACGACCAGGGCACCTACGAGGTCGGCCGGCCCTGATCCCGCGGGAACCCGGTGTCGGCCCGGGCGGATGATCGGGCAGCATCGGGCCCCGTGACCCACGACGTCCGGTTCCTCGACCCCGACGAGCTCCGCGCCGCGCACACGCTGTTCGCCGCGAGCATCCACCGCGAGCCGGCGAGCGACGAGCGGTGGACCCGCGCCGCCACCACGTACAGCCCGGGCCGCACCCTCGGCGTGCACGACGACGGGCGGCTGATCGGCACCGCGACCTCGTTCCCCACCCGCACCGCGGTGGTGGGCGGCGCCGCACTGCCGACCGCGGCCGTCACGCGGGTCGGCGTGCGGGCCGACCACACCCGCCGCGGCGTGCTCACCGGCATGATGCGGGCGCTGCTCGACGACGTCGCCGAGCGCGGTGAGGCGCTCGCCTCGCTGCGCGCCAGTGAGGCGCGGATCTACGGCCGCTTCGGGTACGGCCTCGCCACCCGCGGGCGGACCGTGTCGGTGCGCCGCTACGGCGGTGCGGGGTGGCGGACCGGCGCGCCCCGCGGCGGATCGGTGCGGATGCTCGACCGCCACGAGATCGTCGACGTGCTCGCGCCACTGCACGAGAAGCTCGCGCTGCGGCGCACCGGTGGGATCATGCGGCCCGAGACGTGGTGGTGGGGTCCGGTGCAGCGCCGGGTCGACGATCGCGAGCACCTCGTGGCCGCCGTCCACACCGGACCGGAGGGGGACGACGACGCGTACTTCCTGGCGTTCCCCGGCCCGCCGAGCGACCCGTTCACGGAGCGGACCCTGCGCATCGAGGACCTGCATGCCGCCGACGGCACGGCCACCGCGGAGCTGTGGCGGTTCGCGCTCGACCTCGACCTCGTCGGGGCCGTCGAGGGCTGGCTCCGGCCGCTCGACGAGCCCCTCGAGCTGCTGCTCGCCGACCCGCGGGACTGCCGCGTCACCGGCGTCGAGGACGAGACGTGGCTGCGGCTCGTGGACGTGCCCACCGCGCTCGCGGCCCGCAGCTACCGGCCGGCGGGGCCGGTGCTGCTGGCCGTGCACGACCCCTTCCTCGAGCGCAACGCCGGCGTCTACCGGATCGCCGACGGCGCGGCGGAGCGGGTGGGACCGCTCGGCGGGCCGGTGGCGCCGGAGCTGGAGTGCGACGCCGCCGCGCTCGCGATGGCCTACCTCGGCGACCGCACCCCGTCGCAGCTCGCCGCCACCGGCTGGTGGCGGGTCCACGACGGCGCCGCGGTGGCGCGGGCCGACGCCGCGTTCGCGACGCCGGACACGCCGTGGTGCGGCACGTACTTCTGAGCGCGGCTGCCGGGCGCCGGGGTCAGGTGCGGGCGAGGGCCTTGCGCAGGCGCTCGACCGACGAGTCCAGGCCCCAGCGCTCGGCCAGCTCCGCGAGCCGGTCCGGGTCGGCAGGCGCGTCCGGGAGTACGTCCGGGCGGTCCAGCTGCACGGGCGCGTCCTGGGCCACCCGGACTACCGGCTCGACCACGGCGAGGTAGGGCGCCGCGGCGGCGAGCTTGGTGCGCACCGGCGCGCTGAGCCGGGTGTCGGTGCGGTCGATCACCGCAGCGCGCAGCTCCGCCCACGAGTCGAAGCGCCCGACCAGGGTGGCCGCCGTCTTCGCGCCGATGCCCGGCACGCCGGGGAGGCCGTCGGACGGGTCGCCGCGCAGCATCGCCATCTCCGCGTAGGCCTCCCCGGCGCGCCCGGCGGGCACCCCGTACTTTTCGGCCACCTCCACGGGCCCGAGGTGCTCGGCCTTCGCCAGCCCGCGGCCCACGTACAGCAGCCGCACCGGGACCGGCTCGTCGCGGACGATCTGCATGAGGTCCCGGTCGCCGCTGACGGCGAGCACCGGGTCGGTCCGCTCGGTCGCCGCGAGCGTGCCGATGACGTCGTCGGCCTCGTAGCCCTCGGCGCCCGCCGTGGCGATGCCGGCGGCGGCGAGCACCTCGAGCAGCACCGGGACCTGCGGGGCGAGGGTGTCGGGCACCTCCTCGGGCAGCCCGGCGGGGGCGACGTCCGGTCCACCGGGCACCCGGTGCGCCTTGTAGGACGGCAGCGCCTCCACCCGGAACGCCGGGCGCCAGTCCAGGTCGAGGCACGCGACGAGCCGGCTGGGCCGCCGTTCGGTGACCAGGCGCGACACCATGTCGGTGAACCCGCGGATCGCGTTCACGGGCGTGCCGTCCGGCGCGGTGATCGACTCCGGCACCCCGTAGTAGGCGCGGAAGTACATGCTGGCCGCGTCGAGCAGCATGAGGGAGGAACCAGGTGCGGTCACGGCACCACAGCTTGCCGGAATACCCTCCCCGTCATGACACCGGCCGTTCCCACCGCGCTGCTCGCCGACCGCATCCGCCGCGCCGGGGAGGTGGCGGCGACGCACGACACCGAGGTGCTGCTCGTCACGCCCGGCACCGACCTGCGCTACCTGACGGGGCACGGCGGCGAGTCGCACGAGCGGCTCACCTGCCTGGTGCTGCCCGCCGCCGGGCACCGGGCGCCACCCGCGCTCGTCGTCCCGAAGCTGGAGGCCCCGGGGCTCGCCGGGCTGCCGCTGGCCGAGCTGGGCGTCGAGGTGGTCACCTGGACCGACGGCGAGGACCCGTACCTGCTGGTCAGCGACCTGGCGGGCGGCCCGTCACGGATGGCGGTGGCCGACTCCATGCCCGCCGCGCACGTCTTCGGGCTGCGCGACGCGTTCCCCGACGTGGCGCAGGCGCTCGCCGGCCCGGTGGTCCGAGAGCTGCGGATGCGCAAGGACGCCGCCGAGGTGGCCGAGCTGCGCGCCGCGGGCGCGGCGATCGACCGCGTGCACGCCCGGGTGGGGGAGTGCCTGCGGCCGGGGCGCACCGAGGCGCAGGTGGCGGCCGACATCACCGCGGCGATCCTCGAGGAGGGCCACACCGAGGCCGCGTTCGTGATCGTCGGCTCCGGCCCCAACGGGGCGAGCCCGCACCACGACGTGTCGGAGCGGGTGATCGAGGCGGGCGACGTCGTGGTCGTCGACATCGGCGGCCCGCTGCCCAGCGGCTACAACTCGGACTGCACCCGCACCTACGCCGTCGGCAGCGAGCCGTCCGCCTCCGTGCGCGAGGCGTACGCGGTGCTGCAGGACGCCCAGGAGCGCGCCGTGGCCGCCGCGCGACCGGGCGCCAGCGCGGAGCAGGTGGACGCCGCCGCCCGGCAGCCGATCACCGCCGCCGGGCTGGGGGAGCGGTTCGTGCACCGCACCGGCCACGGCATCGGGCTCGACGTGCACGAGGAGCCCTACATCGTGGGCGGCAACGCCCTGCCGCTGGAGCCGGGCATGGCGTTCAGCGTGGAGCCGGGCATCTACCTCGACGGCGAGTGGGGCGCCCGGATCGAGGACATCGTGGTGCTCACCGACGACGGCTGCGAGCGGCTCAACAACCGCCCGCGCGACCTGGTGGTGGTGTAGGCGCCGTCGGCTCCGAGGCCCCCCGAGCGGGTGGCGATCACGGGCAGAAGGCGGCACGTCGATCTCCGGCGACGACCCTCTGCCCGTGATCGCGGAACTCCCGCCATGTCCGGGTCCGGGCGGGCCGCGGTGATCAAGGCGCTGTGGTCGCCCGGGATCGATCCAGAAGCGACAACTGCGCCTTGATCGCTGCGCGCCCGGGCGGTGGTGCCGGGACCGGGCGCGCGGTCGGGTCAGGTGGTTGGACGGTGGTGCTCGGCCAGGGGTCGGCCCGCGACGGCGAGTCTCCGCCGTCGTCGCGTGCGGTGGGTGGCGCCGCGGTGATCAAGGCGCTGTGGTCGCCCGGGATCGATCCAGAAGCGACAAGTACGCCTTGATCGCTGCGCTCCGACGATGGTGGTGGGGACGATGGTGGCGGGGACGATGGTGGCGGGGACGATGGTGGCGGGATCGTCTGCGGTCCGGTCCGGCCACCATGCCCCCTCAGCGGCGGGGGTGAGCTGCCGTGATCAAGGCGCTGCGGTCGCTTGGGATCGATTCAGAAGCGACAAGTACGCCTTGATCGCTGCGCTCCGCGGTGGTGGTGCTCCCGGGCGTGGAGGAGGCCGGATCGCCCGACCGACAGCCCCCAGCCGGATGCGGGCCAGATCGACATGAGGGGGCTCGGAGAGGTTCCCGACCCCGCTGACGTCGACCTCGCCCGCTCGCCCGGCCCGCCTGCCCGGCGTCCCCGGGCCCCGGCCTCCCGGCCCCGGCCTCCCGGCCCCGGCCTCCCGGCCCCGGCCGGCCCGCCTCAGGCCGCCGGCGCCGGCACCGCCACCGGCTCCAGCCGGGCCCGCCCGTCGGCTCCCGCAACGCAGGCGGCCTCGGCCGCCCCGGACTGCACGAACTCGCCGATGCACCGGCCCATCTCGGCGTGCGCGGAGGCGTTGGGGTGGAAGGACTCCTGCGCGAGGTGGTAGCCGAACGCGTCGAGGCCGCCGTAGACGAACGCCTCGGGCTCCACCGTGATTCGCCGCTGCCACTCCTCGCCGGCCACCGCTCTGCTGCACGCCTCGTAGCCCTCGGTGGCCCTGGTGAAGTCGAGGAAGCGGGCGCCGGTGCGCTCGGCCACGCCGCGCAGCGCAGCCGACAGCGCGGGGAACAGAACGGTGCGGCCCCAGCCGGCGTCGGCCTTGCTGTACGGGCAGCCCTGCACGGCCTGCAGCGGGATCATGTGCTCGGTGACGGGGGAGGCGTAGGAGGCGAGCACGAGCGCGTAGTCGCGGTCGGCGTACCCGGCCTGCCGCATCGCCTCCTGCACGTCGCGGACCGCGGCCTCCACCTTCGGCGCGGTGGCGGCCATCCGCTCGGGGACCAGCGGGCCGATCGTCTCGCGGCACGGGGGCTCGCGCGGGTCGAGGAACGCCCGGATGCAGGCGATGCCGGTGGCGATGAGCGCCGCGTCGTCGTTGGCCCCGACCTGGAGGATCACGGTGCTGACCCGGTTGCCGCGGGCGACCTCGATCAGCCGCTGGGCCTGGGAGCCCTCGATGTAGTGGACCTCGGGTCCGAACGCGACGTTCGCCGCGTCGGCCCCCGAGCAGGCCAGGTTGACCGACTCGGTGGCCAGGCCGGTGCGGTGCACGTACGCGTGGGCGGAGCGGTGGCACCAGTTGTCGTTCTCACCGCGGGTGCCCGGCTCGTAGTCGCCGGCCCCGTCGCCCGCGGCCGCGGAGTCGCCGAGCGCCACCACGGCCTCCGGGCGCTCGTCGGCGGGCTGGGCCGCGGCGGGATGCGCCCCGAGCAGGGTGGCGGCCAGCGCGAGCGGCAGGAGGGCGAGCAGGGTGCGTGATCGGGACACGTCAGGGACGCTAGTGAGGGCCGCAGGGCGTTGACCAGGAGGTTCACCGGAACCTGTGGACAAATGGCGATCATCGCCCGGGCGGAGCAACAGGGCCTCACGGTGTGCGAGTGCGATCAGCCCTCCGGGGTACCTCCAGGGGGAAACCTCAGGGATGGTCTCCGGACCTTCACCGAGTTCGATCGGGCCGCCGCGCGGGCACCCTGGTGTCAGCGGCGAGATCCGCCGCAACCTGGAAGGAGCCCTTCGTGGCATCGACGCTCACCCGCCCGCAGGACAGGAAGGTCATCGCCGGCGTGTGCGCCGGTCTCGCCGAGCGCTTCGGCTTGAGCGTGTTCTTCGTGCGGTTCCTGTTCGTGCTGTTCATCCCGCTGGCCGGCTCGCCCACGCTCGTCTACATCATCCTGTGGCTGCTGATGCCCAAGCGCCGGTACTAGGGCGTGGCCGGCGGACCCTGGATCACGCTCTCGGCGCCCACCGAGCCCATCGACCCAGGATCCACCAGACACGCCCTTCAGCGCCCCGGCAGGGTCCGGTAGACAGGCGGGGTGACCCGCACCCTGCTGCTCGGCGCCCGGGTCCTCGACCCGGGCGGCCCCGGCGGCCCGGACGCGCTCGAGATCACCGGCGGCCGGATCACCTTCGTCGG
>NZ_JAHKRK010000196.1:10556-15686 GCF_019396355.1 Pseudonocardia nigra | reverse complement strand
TCCGCTACAATACCAAGCGTCTACACTCCGCGCTCGGCTACCGGACCCCTAAAGAGGTCCACGACGAATACCTGAATCAGCAGCTCGTAGCGTAATCAAGAGCCATAACACCTGTCCGGAAAATGCAGGGCCGCCCAGATTGGGCCAAAGGCGTCTGGAACGACACGGGCCGCTGCAGTGACCCCGCCAGTTCAACGCCAACAGCACAGGGGTGGTAACGATTCAACGCGCGGGAAGGAGAGATCAGTAACAGCTCCCGCTCCCCCCGGAGGCCACCCCGCATGGCTGCGCGCGTCACCGCTGACAACCCCACCGGCGTCGACACCTTCGATCACAGCGACATCGCCCACCTCCCCGAGTACGCCGCGGCGAGCCGCGCGCTCGATGCGCTGGGCCACGCAATCGGCCGCGCCGAGATCGATCTCGGCCAGCAACGATGGCTGGAGGTCGTGGGCGAGATGGCTGCCGCGCTCCCCTACGCGGACGCGTGCAGCGAATGCACCGGCCCCGTGCCCACGCCCGCGCCCCATGCAGCCGCGGTCAACGATGAGTGGCTCAATGGGCAGTACCGGTGCCCGAGCTGTGCAGCAACGTGGACGTGCGGGTACGCGGCTAACCCGCATCTCTCCGACGACTAACGACCCTTCGGCCAGATCACGAACCCCTCTCTGGCAACCTTAGGTGAGGTGCCCCGGGTCCGCCTCGGGAGGCTGTCCCGGACCTCGTGGACGTTCAGGTGGTGGTCCCCCGCCTGAGTCCTGCCGCGCGGGTATGTACTTCGTTGATCCGCCACGAGCACCACGAGGGAGGGGACCGCCGCCGCGCGCAGGGCCTATGGACGCTGTGATCCTGATCACGCACCGCCGCGAGGCGGGTCGACCAGCCCGCGCCCGGGTAGCCAACGCACGTGCCTGGGCCAGACGTCATGCAGGCTCACGTTGCGTGCGGCTGCGGAGAGCCCGGGGCAAGCCCGAGAGCACACCCGTAGCTGGCTCGAGCACTTCGGCTTTCCCGCCGAGGCTGTCGACGACGTCGAGCTGGCCGTCAACGAGGCGGTCAGCAACGCCGTGGAGCACGCGTATCCACCCGAGGTCGCGGACGGGGTCGTCGAAATTGCCGGCGAGGTGGAGGTTCTTCCCGATCGATGGCGACAGATTCGGTTCTGGGTGCGGGACCGCGGCCGGTGGCGGCCCCAGCCCTCCGACCCGGGATTTCGCGGCCGCGGGCTGCTCATGATGGCCGCGCTGATGGCTGAGGCGATCATTCGCCATGGCGATCCGGCCCGTGGGCACGGCACCGAGATCGTGCTGCTCACCCCACCAGTCCCGCCTGCATCATCCTGACCTGCCTGCTCGATGCACCGAGCAGGCGTGGCAAGCCCGTTGCCCACACTCGTGGCTGCGGACCTGGCCCCGAAAACCGATGTGCCCCTCGCTTAAGACTCCGTCGGCATTGATCGGTGGAGTCCAGGCCGGGCGCCGGATCAGACAGAAGGGATGACCGGCTGGGTCGGCGTACACGTGGTCGCCATGCGGTATGCGCCGCCGCTCCCAGCGCCGCTGAGCGAGGTCACGACGAACGGGAATCGCGCTGAACGTGGACGGCGCACTGGATCGAGCACGACCACCGAATATTGGGCTGCTGGCGCCGACCCTACTCGCGCGCCTCGGCCACGAGGCCAGCGTCCTGCTCGAGAGCGATCTCCAGCCACACCGGGCCGGGCGTTCGCGCCACGCACGTCTTCCTCGGGCTGCTGAGCGGTAGCTCGTCTACTGGCCGGTGATCGGGAGGTAGACGCGTGCGCCGTGCTCGGTGAACTCCACGGCTTTCTCGTCCATGCCTGCCTCGATGGCCTCGACGCTGGTCAGCCCGTGTGCCTCGGCGTAGTCCCGGACATCCTGCGTGATCTTCATGGAGCAGAACTTCGGCCCGCACATCGAGCAGAAGTGCGCGGTCTTGGCCGGTTCGGCGGGCAGGGTCTCGTCGTGGAAGGACTGCGCGGTGTCCGGGTCGAGGGAGAGCCGGAACTGATCAGCCCAGCGGAAGTCGAACCGCGCCTGGGACAACGCGTCGTCGCGGGCTTGGGCGCGTGGGTGTTCCTTGGCCAGGTCCGCAGCATGCGCGGCGATCTTGTAGGTGATCACCCCGGTCTTGACGTCGTCGCGGTTGGGCAGGCCCAGGTGCTCCTTGGGTGTGACGTAGCACAGCATCGCGGTGCCTGCCTGCGCGATCGTGGCCGCGCCGATCGCGGAGGTGATGTGGTCATAGCCCGGCGCGATATCGGTGGCCAGCGGGCCCAGGGTGTAGAACGGTGCCTCGTCGCACCACTGCTCTTCCAGCCGCACGTTCTCCGCGATCTTGTGCATCGGGATGTGGCCCGGCCCTTCGATCATCACCTGCACGTCACGGGCCCGGGCGACCTGAGTCAGCTCGCCCAGGGTCTTGAGCTCGGACAGCTGCGCGTCGTCATTGGCGTCGGCGATCGAACCCGGCCGCAGCCCGTCACCGAGGGAGAAGGTGACGTCGTAGCTGCGCAGGATGTCGCACAGCTCCGCGAAGTGGGTGTAGAGGAACGACTCGCGGTGGTGCGCCAAACACCACGCCGCCATGATCGACCCGCCGCGGGACACGATCCCGGTGACCCGCTTCGCGGTGAGCGGCACGTAGCGCAGCAGCACCCCGGCGTGCACCGTCATATAGTCCACACCCTGCTCGCACTGCTCGATCACGGTATCCCGGTAGACCTCCCAGGACAGCTTCGCCGGGTCCCCACCCACTTTCTCCAGGGCCTGGTAGATCGGCACCGTCCCGATCGGTACCGGGGAGTTGCGGATGATCCATTCGCGGGTGGCGTGGATGTCACGGCCGGTGGACAGGTCCATCACGTTGTCGGCGCCCCAGCGGATGGCCCACACCATCTTGTCCACCTCCTCCTCGATCGAGGAGGTCACCGCGGAGTTCCCGATGTTGGCGTTGATCTTCACCAGGAACTTCTTGCCGATGATCATCGGCTCGGACTCGGGGTGCTTGCGGTTGGCCGGGATCACCGCGCGCCCGATCGCCACCTCGTGACGCACCAGCTCGACGTCAACACCCTCGCGGATCGCAATGAACCGCATCTCCGGCGTAACGACCCCGGCCTTGGCGCACGCGACCTGGGTGACCGCGCCGTCGATCGGTTCACGGCCGGCGATCCAGTCCGCGCGCAACCTCGGCAGTCCTGCGCGGACGTCGATCGAAGCGGTCTCGTCGGTATAGGGGCCGGAGGTGTCGTAGACGTCGAAGTGCTCGCCGTTGGACAGCTCGACCCGGCGCACGGGGACGCGGATGTCGTCCGGGCCCTCGATGTAGGCCTTGCGCGAGCCCTGAATGGGCCCGGTGGTGATCGTCGGAGAGACAGACGTGTCCTGCAGTGCCGTCATCGCGGCTTCCTCCCTACGCCGGCATTACCCGGACAGGTTCGATCGGTCGGCGGCGCCCACCCCTCGATCAAGGAGGAAAGCCGCCCTCTCAGCCCGCTTACGGTGCGAGCTCCCGTGGCTATGAAGTTCTCACCCGCGACCCTAGCCGCCACCGCCCAGTCGCGCACCACCTACTCGCCGCCCGGCCCTGCGCCGTGTCGCGTTGTCCTCCCAGGCGTGGTGGACGCGCACGTAGGTGCCGATGCTCGCCAATGAGCGGTGCCGGGTCTGGTGGGCGATCGCGCGGTCCGAGGCGCCGCGCAGGTGGGCGAACGTGACGAACCCAGCGCGCAGGGAGTGCGCGGAGTAGGGGCCGCCGGCGATCGCGGCGCGGTCGACCGCGACCTGGACCCGGTTGTTGATCGACTCGGGGTGCAAGGGGCGGTGGAGGGCTCGGTTGCCGGTGCTGACCTTGCGCAGCACCGGCCCGTCGGACGTCGTCGCGGTCTCGCCACCAGCTGGTGAACTCGGCCCAATCGCTGCGGTAGCCGCGCAGCGTGTTCGGTGCCCGGGCCGCGTCGAGATAGGCGGCCTCGGCCTCGATGAACGGCAGCTCGTTGCGCAGCGCGAGGAGATCCACCCCGGGGGATTGATCACCGGAGGTTCGTCCGGGCCAGCGGCGGCGTTCATGCGGTCTGCTCGTCGGTGCCGCGGGCGAGCAGCCGATCGGTGAGCTCGACCGTCGCCAGGTACCACCAGAAGGTCCAGTCCAGGAAAGCTGGACCGTAGTCGCCCTGCTGGCCGCGCCGCCGAGCGTCGCGGCGTGGCGGATGAGCGCGGCTTGCAGCCGGGCACCTGTCGGGTCGAGCAGGGACTGCAGTCGGGTCTTGGTCGCGCCCGGAACCGGAGCCCGCGCCATGATCAGCGCCGAGGGCCGCGGCAATGTGGGCCTGGGGTGCGGTGGGGCCGGTCATGGTGTCGCTGATTGCGGGATGAGGGTCTCGAGGGGGCGGCGGGCGGCGTCAGCACCGCCGGCCCGCGCGTACACGGCCATGGCGGCGGCGCCGGCCAGCCAGAACGCCACAACCAGCAGGTAGGACACGGTCGCTCCCAGAGATGCGGCGAGGCTGGGCAGGACCAGGGTGCCGACGATGGCCCCGACCCGGCCGATCGCGACCGACGTGCCGACCCCGGTGGCGCGCAGGTGGGTGGGGAACAGTTCGGTGAACGTCGGGTAGGCCGAGGTCCACGCAGCGGTGCCGAACGCGTTTGCGACGACGAACGCCACGGTCACCAACGTCGCGCTGCCGGTGGCGGTCGCGGCGGCGAGGAGCCCGACGCCGATCGCGGCGAAGGTGTAGGTGGCGATGACGGTGACGCGGTGACCGATCCGGTCGAACACGACGCTCATGGCCAGCCCGCCGGCCAGCGCGCCGAGGTTGCCGATGATGTAGAAGAACGGGATCTGGGCCTGGGAGATGTGGACCAGCGGCAGCACGACCACCGAGAGCAGCGCGAACAGCCCGTAGTAACCGAACGCCTCCGCCAGATCCAGGGCGGCGCCCAGAGCGAGCCGCCCGGGATGGTCCCGGAGGAGTTCCCACAGCGCGGCCCGCGGCCTTGGCGCCACCGTTGCTACGCTGCTTCCTGCGCGTCTGTCCACTCTTTGAGGACTTCTTGGGGTGTCCTGTAGCCGAGGGTTGAGTGGAGACGTCTGCGATTGTACCAG
>NZ_JAHKRK010000196.1:0-10550 GCF_019396355.1 Pseudonocardia nigra | reverse complement strand
CCGGCCGTCGCGGTCGTCCCGGCGGCGGTGGGGCCGGTGGCGGTGGGGCCGGTGGCGGCCTCGAGCGCGGACACGATCTCGTCGGCCTCGGTGTGCCGGCCGCGGGCGGCCAACCAGCGGGGTGACTCGGGGATGCGGCGGCGGAAGAACAGCACGATCAGCGCCAGCAGCCCGCCGAGCACGAACATGTAGCGCCACGAGGTGCCCGCTGCGAGCGCGAGCGTGTCGAGCAGCAGGTAGGCCAGCAGCGCGGCGATGACGGCGCCGGCGGGCCAGAAGTTCATCACGATCGCGTTGGCGCGTCCGCGTACCCGGGCCGGCATGAACTCCGCGATCGCGGCATTGACGATCGCGTACTCGGCGCCGACACCGAGCGCGGCGAGGAACCGCAGCACGTAGACCACCCCGAGGGTAGGGGCGAGCCCGGTCGCCACGGTGAACCCGGCATACCAGAGCAGCGTCGCCACGAACAGCCGGCGCCGCCCGAACCGGTCGGTGAGCCGACCACCGACCAGCGCGCCGAGCAGGATGCCGCAGAGCCACACCGCGAGCACGGCGGTGCGGGCGACCACCGAGGTGCCGAAGTGGTCACCGAGCGGTCCGACCGCACTGGAGAACAGCTGCACCTCGAACGAGTCGAACAGCCACCCCGCGCCCAGCGCGACCAGGATCGTCGTGTGCCGGGCGCTCCACGCCAGCCGGTCGAGCCGCGCCCCGATCGCGGCGGTCCCCGTCTCATCTGCAGGATTCATCGTTGACCTCCGGTGAACCGGTCGCGGATGTGGGAGTCGGGGAGCTGAGGCCACGCGGCGGGCACGCGGGGCCGGGCCCGCCGGCGCAGGGGGCGAGGGCCCGCAGCGTAGCGGCGGGCCAGCGCGGCGGGATCGGCGCCGGCGAAGTAGAGCAGCTTGAGCCACTGCATGAACACGAGCATCCGCAGTGTGCCGTGCTCGGTGAACCGACGCGCCGAGGCGGTGCAGGTCGCCGGTAGCAGCACGGTCCGCCCGATGCGAACCAGCCGGCGCGACAGCTCGAGGTCCTCCATGACCGGCAGGTCGGGGAACCCGCCCAGCGCCTGCAGCGTGGTGCGGCGAACGAACATGGCCTGGTCCCCGAAGATCCACCCGAGTCGGCGGGCTCGGGTGTTGGAGGTGGCCGCGACGTAGGCCAAGCCGGCGGTGCGGCGGTCGAAGCGCAAGGTCAGCCCACCGCCGACGACCGCTCGGTCGGCCAGGGCCGCGCGCAACTGCCCGAGTGCGGCCGGGTCGACCCGGGTGTCGACGTGGTGGATCCACAGCACGTCCCCGCTGCTGTGCGCGACGCCGACGTTGAGCTGGGCGCCGCGGCCGCGGACGCTGTGGACCAGCCGCGCCGGCGGGCGCACCAAGTCCGGGGTCGCGTCGCTGGACCCGCCGTCGACCACGACGACCTCACACCCGGGGAAGTCGTGATGCAGCCGCGCCAGCATGTCCCCGATCCGGGGTTCCTCGTCGAGAACCGGCACGATGATCGACACAGTGAGCGGGGTGGCCCGCTTGCCCGTCTCGACGGGAGCCACTTGCTCGGCGGGAGCCACTTGCTGGGCTGCAGTGTGCGTGTCGGCGGTGCTGCACCTGCCCGGCACGCGCTGCGCCGCGGGGTCGGCGTCCGGCCCGAGGTCCACTCCAGGTTTGCGTGCCACAGGCGGCCTTCCTGCTCGGGGGACGTGACCGGGGCTGGGAACCCGGCGGGACCCGGAACGCTTCCGAGGTCTTCCCGGCGATCTTTTATACGGTGATCTTTTCCGGCGCGGTGGGAAGCACCCGCGCCCGCGGCGGGTTCCCAGCCCGACACGAGACCGACAAGGCGGGAAGAGAGAGGGCTGCGTGACGAGGCTGGCGATCTGTGGGCGTCCCTACTCCAATCCGTATGCGCTGCGCGCGTTCGTCGAGCAGGCCCGGGCGCGCGGCGCGCAGCGGCTGTTCTGCCTGGGGGACTTCGGCGCCTACGGCGCTGAGCCCGAGGCGATCTGGCCGCTGCTGGTCGACAACGAGGTCGAGTGCATCGCCGGGAACTACGAGGTGGCCATCCGCAGCGGCCAGACCGACTGCGGGTGCGGCTACACCGACGACGCCGACAACGCGTTCGCCGAGATCGCCTACGACTACACCTTCCGCCACACCTCCCCCGGGTTCGCGGCGTGGATGCGCACCCTGGACACCGAGCACCGCGAGCGGATTGACGGTGTCGACGTGCACCTGGTGCACGGCTCCACCTTGGCGGTCAACGACTTCTGGTGGGAGTCGCTGACCGATACCCAGCACGAGCTGCGGGTCGCCGAGTCAGGCGCCGACGTCATCTGCTGCACCCACACCGGGCTGCCCTGGACCCGGCCGATACCGCGCCGCGACGGCGGACAGACGTTGGTGGTGAACGTCGGGGTGCTCGGGCGCCCGGCCAACGACGGCGGCACGCACGTCTGGTTCGCCATCCTCGACCTCGGCTCCGATGCCGCGGAGGACACGGTGTCGGCGGAGCTGGTGGCGTTGGACTACGACTGGCCCGCCCAAGCCTCCTCGATTCGCGCGGCCGGGCTGCCCGAGGCGTTCGCGCAGGCCGTCGAGACCGGGTATTGGACCACCTGCCTGGAGATCGTGCCCCCGGCGGAGCGATCGCAAGGCCGCTACCAGCTCTACAAGTCCGCCCTCCCGGACTTCTCTGGCGCAGCGGTGTCGTGGGCGGACACGCCGCCCATGTTCGACGACGGGCTGCCGGTGCTGCCGCTGTTCGGCTCGGCGATGTTCCCGCCGCGGTTGTGGCTCTACACCAACTTCCACTGCAACCTCGCCTGTGACTACTGCTCGGTCGCGTCCTCACCGCAGGCGACCCGCCGCGAGATCGGCACGGACCGGTTCCGGGAGCTGGTTGACGAGGCCGTCGAGGAGGGTTTCACCGAGCTGTACGTGACCGGTGGGGAACCGTTCCTGCAGGCCGACATCGTCGACAAACTGCTCTACGCCACCGAGAGCCTCGACGTGGTGTGCCTGACCAACGGGATGCTGTACCAGGGCTACCGCCGCGAACAGCTCCACCGCCTGGCCGGGCGCCCCCGGCTGACCTTGCAGACCTCCCTCGACGGCGCCCAGCCGCACCTGCACGACGTGCACCGCGGCCCAGGGTCCTGGGCCCGGGCGATGGACGGGTTGGACACCGCGCTGACGCTGGGCCTGCCGGTGCGGGTCGGGATGACCGAGACCCCGCAGAACACCGACCACGTCGAGCCGCTGCGGGAGCTGCTCGCGGCCAAGGGGATCGGTGGCCGCGACTTCGCGGTCCGCCCCCTGGTCAAACGCGGCCACTGCGACGACGGGATGCCGATCGGCGAGGACAACACTGTGCCCGAGCTCACCGTGACCGCGCAGGGCTGGCACTGGCACCCCGCCGGCGCCGATCTCGACACCTCCCCCGACATGCTGCTCGCCGGCCCGGACGTACCGATGGGTGAGGCCAAGCGGCGGGTTGTGGAGACGTTCCTGCGGCTGCGCCAGTCCGACGGATCGCTACCGCTGGTCTACAACTGCGCGGTCTGATGACCGACCGCGACACCGGACGGATGCGCCGGGCCCACCGGGGCGGCGCCCGGATCACCCAGCGCGGTGGAGCCCTCTGCTCATCTTGGTGCTCCTCGTCGGTGCCGCTGCGGTGGTGCTTGCCGTCAGCGACGGTCGAGCAGATCCGCGCCTGGGCCGAACGCGCCGGCTGGGCCGCCCCGCTGCTGTTCGCCGGGCTGTCTGCCGGGCTGAGCCTCACGCCGGCGCCGATCGTCGTGCTCAGTATCGGCGCCGGGGGGGCGTTCGGGCTGCCCGTCGGGGTGGGTGGTCATGGCGGGGGCGCTCGCCGGATCGGCGATCGGGTTCGGGTTTCTCGCGTGTGCTCGGCCGGGCCACGGTCGAGCAGCTGGGCGGCGACGACTGGCCAGGTTGGACCGGCTGCTGCGCCGCCGCGGCCTGCTCGCGGTCATCGCGGTACGGGCTGATCCCGCTGCTGGGGGCGTTCACCGCGCTCAACTACGCCTGCGGGCTCACCGCTGTCCGCACCCACGACTACCTGCCCGGCACCACGATCGGGACCGCACCCGGCGCGGCGGCCTACCTCACGATCGGCGCCTATGGAGCCACCCGGCTCGAACCCGTTCCTGCTCGCGCTCGGCGGCCTGGCAGCGCGGGCGATCCGCGGGATCATGGTCGCCCGACGCCGCCACAGCCACGTCAGCGGCGTCCCCGCTGGCCCGCTACGCGATGCCCTGCGGCCGGTGCGGCCGACCGGTGAGGAGACACAACCGATGACACCACCACCGAAACACGTCGCGATCCTGGGCGCCGGGCCGGTCGGGCTCGACGCCGCGCTGGCCTGCGTAGACGCGGGTCTGCCGTGCACCGTGTACGAGGCCGGCGCCACCGTCGGTGCGCACGTCGCGGCGTGGGGCCACGTGCGGCTGTTCACCCCGTGGCACATGAACCTGTCCCCGCGCATGCGCGCACACCTTCCCGGCCTGTCCGACGACGGGCGCTGCCCGAGCGGGAACGAGCTCCACGACACGGTGCTGCGACCACTCGCTACCGGCCCGGCGCTCGCCGGGCGGATCCGGCTGCGGCACCGGGTCCGGGCGGTCGGACGCGCGGGACTGCTCAAACACGAGGAGATCTCCACCGCGACCCGCGCCGCCGCACCGTTCCGGCTCCTGATCGAGGGGCCCGACGGCGAACGGGTGCACACCGCCGACATGGTGCTCGACTGCACCGGCACGTACGGCCAACCCAACCCGATGGGCGAGGGTGGCATCGCCGCTCCGGGCGAGACCGCGTTGCGCGAGCGGATCATCCGCACCCTTCCCGCGCTGGGCAACCACCAGCAGCGGGCCCGGTGGCGCGGCACCGTCCTGCTCGTCGGCGCGGGAAAATCCGCGCAGACCGCCGCGCAGAGCCTCGCCGCGCTGCCCGACGCCCGCCTGGAATGGGTGATCCGCGCCCCGGCCCCGGACTGGGGGAGATCCCCGACGACGCCCTACCCGCCCGCCAGACCCTCGTCGACACCGCCCGCCGCCTCACCGCCGGCCACCACGACCGCGTCACGGTGCACACCGGCACGACCGTGCAGGCACTGGAACCCGACCGCGGCCAGGTCCGGGTGCGGCTGCGCTCACCGCACGGCCCGCGCCACCTCACCGCGGACCATCTGCTGAGCCTCACCGCGTATGTCGGGGACGCCGCGCTGTATCGGCAACTGCAGGTCCACGAGTGCTACGCCACCGCCGCTCCGATGAACCTCTCGGCCACCCTGCTCGACACCGCCGGCCGGGACTGCCTGGCCCAACCCACCGTCGGTGTCGACGCCCTGCGCACCCCGGAACCGAGATTCTTCGTCCTCGGCGCGAAGTCCTACGGGCGGCTGAGCACCTTCCTGCTCTGTGTCGGCTACGAGCAGGTCGACCAAGTCCTCCACAGCCACACCCCGTCCTCACCAGCAACCAGCTCGCAGGAGATCCGATGACCCGGCTGCCCACGACGGCGGACACCACCGCCACTGCCGACAACCCGGGGCAGGCGGTCGGCCCGGGGCAGGCGGTCGATCAGGAGCAGGCGGTGGCCCGCCGCTACAGCGCGGGCGCGCAGCAGGTCGAGGCGGCGCTGTGCTGCCCGGTCGACTACGACCCGCGCTTCCTCACCGCGATCTTGCCGCAGGTGCTGGAGCGCGACTACGGATGCGAGGACCCCAGCCGCTACCTCGCCGCCGGCGAGACGGTGCTGGACCTGGGCTCGGGCACCGGGAAGATCTGCTTCATCGCCTCCCAGGTGGTCGGCCCGGCCGGGCGGGTCATCGGGGTCGACGTCAACGACGACATGCTGGCCGTGGCGCGCGCCGCGGCGCCGGTGGTCGCTGAGCGTGTCGGGCACGGCGGCGTCGAGTTCGGCAAGGCCCGCATCCAGGACCTCGCCCTGGACCTCGACGCGCTGGCACGCTGGCTGGCTGCCCATCCCGTCGCCGACCTCGCGTCGCTGGCCGCGTTGGAGGCCGAGCAGCGGCGGCTGCGCGCGCGGGCCCCGCTGCTCGCCGACGACTCGGTCGACGTCGTGATGAGCAACTGTGTGCTCAACCTGGTGGCGACCGAGCAGAAGACCGCGCTGTTCGACGAGATCTTCCGGGTCCTGCCCCGGGGTGGGCGGGCGGTCATCTCCGACATCGTCAGCTCCACCGAGGTACCCCAGCAGCTGCGGGCGGACCCGAAGCTGTGGAGTGGCTGCATCTCCGGGGCGTTGCAGGAGGAGGCGTTCCTGGCCGCGTTCGAGCGGGCCGGGTTCCACGGCATCCACCTGGTCAAACGGGACGCGCCCCCTGGCAGGTGGTGGAGGGCATCGAGTTCCGCGCCGTGACCGTCGTGGCTTACAAGGGCAAGCACGGCGAATGCCGCGACCACGGCCAGGCGGCCATCTACCCTGGCCCGTTCAAGGCGGTCCTCGACGACGACGGACGCGTCCTCGAGCGGGGGGTACCGACCGCGGTCTGCGCGAAGACCTTCGCGCTCTACACCCACGCCCCTTACACGGGACTGTTACAGCTGCTCGAACCGGCCCAACCGTTCGATCCGGCCACCGCGCCGCTGTTCGCCTGCACCCCACCGGCGACCGTCACCGGCGGCCCCGCGGTGGCGGCGCGCCGAAACGTCTGCGGACTCACCAGCCACGGCGGCGACCCGGCCGCCGCGTGCTGCTGAACCACTCGCTCACACCTGTGCAGGCCCCGACGCCACCCATGCGGCCGTCCCCCAGCCGGGCCCCCGCACCTACTCCGAGAGCGAGCACCTCATGCGGGATCAGCACGTCCAGCTCCCCCTGGCCGGTATCGGACTTCCCGACGTCGCCACCGGCGACACGGTGCACCTGGGCGCACTGGCCGGTGTGTGGGTACTGACCCTGATCCGGCACCGATTTTGACTGCCCTGCCAAGAACACCTGGTCCAGGTGCAACGCGACCTGTCCGACACCGGCATCGGGATGATCACCATCGGGTTCAGACCGCCGCAGCCACTGCACGACCTGGCCGACTACCTGCATCTGACCGGGCCGATGGTCTCAGACGAGCAGCGCACCGTCTACCGGCTGCTCGGGCTGCGGCGGGCACCGCTCCGGCGGGTCTACTCCCCGGGCACCCTCGCCTTCTACACCCGCGCCCGGCGGCGCGGGCAGCAGCTGCAACGCCCTGTCGAGGACACCCGCCAGCTCGGCGGGGACGCGATCATCGCCGATGGTGTCGTCACCCGCCGCTGGGCACCACGCAGCCCCGACGACCGCGTTACGCCCGCACGACTCGTGGCCGCCGCCCGCACCGCTGCACGGCTCTGAGACCGCCCGGCTGCGCCCGTGCCGCCCGGGTGTGCTTGCGCTGACCGGCCTGCCGCGCCGACGTCCGCCGCGCCGACGTCCGCCGCACCGAGGGCTGCAGCGGCGTCCGCGCCCCGGCGGCACCCTCGGCCGTGACCGATCAAGCTTCAGATGGGCTTCTTCGCCCACGAGTCGAAGCTGCCCACGGTGATCGACCCCGCAGGTGTTCATCGCCGCCCCGGGCACCCCCGCCGACGGGTCTCAGCTCAACCTCACCCGAGGTGGCTGGGAGAATGCGGTCGGGACGGTGGCCTTCACCTGCACCGACAGGAGCGAACAGGCCACCAGCCATCGCACCGGCTGATCCCGGGAGCGACCGACAGCACCTTCGTCGGGCACCTCGACGTTCAGGCCGCGGGACGGTTCACCCCGGGGGCGACTCGGCCGGCACCACCAACAACGTCACCGCCGACGCCACCGGCACGGCCACACCCACCAACACCGCGACCGGCTGCCTCAACTCCCACGACGCCATCGTGATCATCTGGCACAGCGACGGCGGCACCCACGGCGCACACCCGGACAGCTGGGGGTGACCTGGCACAACAGCCTCATCACCCCGGTGTCGTGAATTCCGCCCGGCGGATCGCGCCGGGCCTCATCCGCCCAACCCAGCCAACGGGTGCTCCTCCCGGGCCTGCGGCGTCGGGCGACGACCCGCGCCTTCGCCCACCACCCACCGGCGCCGGCGCGGGAAGCCCGACCGGCCGCCGGGGGCCTGTTCCCGAACTGCGACAGGCGGTGACCTGCGGTGAGCAATCATTGGGTCATCCGGCACCGGTATCGACCTGCGTGTAGCGGGCTGGGTCGGCGCGGAACGCATCCCGGCAGCCGGTCGAGCAGAAGTGGTAGGCCTTTCCGGCGTGTTCGGTGCTGGCGGTGGCCTGCTGAGGATCCACGGTCATTCCGCACACCGGGTCAGTCGCTGCCTCGTCGGGATCGGCGCCCATCGGCCCGACCGCCTTGCCGGTGGCGAACCTGGTCGGGTCGCTGGCGAACCGCTCCTGGCAGCGGTCGGAGCAGAAGTAGAACTCCTGTCCGTCGTGCTCGGCGGTGGCCGGGGCGTTGGCCTTCTCCACCTGCATTCCGCACACCACGTCAGTTGCATACCCGCTGCCGCCGCCGAAGCGCTCCCGGCTGCGGTACAGCCAGTAGATCCCGGCGAACGCGACCAACGCGATGATGTTGAGGATCGTGGTGTAGTTCCAATGCACCCCGGTGGGTACCACGGTGACCGGACGGGTGGCGGGGACCAGGTGCACCGCGGCGAACAGGTACTCCGTCGCCAGCCCGGCGATGCTCATCACCAGCCAGAAGGCTCCGACCAGCCGCAGTGCCAGCTTCGTGCCATAGAACTTGCGGTAGATCAGCACCAGCGGCAACGCGATCAGGTCGGCGAAGATGAACGCGATCGTGCCACCGAAGCTGATCCCCCCGTGCCACAGCGCCGCCGCCAACGGCACATTTCCCACCGAACACACGAAGCTGATCACTGCGATGAACGGGCCCAGCACCGCGTTCTCCACACTCGACCACGCCCCGTGCCCGGTCAGGAACAGCACCTGCCACACCGCGCTCGGGACACCCGCGAGGAACCCCGCGATCAACAGCCCCCCGACGAGCTCCTTGCGCAGCATCGCCAAATCAGACACCGTGTATCCGCGGCGTCGGCCCATGCCCCTGCGCTGCGCAACCGCCGCCCTAATGGGGTCCGCTCGGCGTCCTCGTCGGTCCCAGCGGCCGCAGCGAGCCGCCCCTGGATCTGCGCCAGCAGCCCGGCCGGCAGCACCCGCGGCAACAACACGGCCAGCAGCGCGATCATGATGGCGCCGCCGACGAACTGGGCCAGCGCGAACTGCCAGCCGATCAACAGCCAGATCACCAACCCGATCGCAACGTTGAGGTTGGTGGAGGCAAACATGAAGATCATCGACGCGGTGAAGTCAGCCGACCGGGCGAACAACGACCGCGCCAGCGCGCTGGCCGCATACGAGCACGACGAACTCGCCGCCCCGAGCAGCGACGCCCGCGTCGCCGACCCGACCGTGAGCCGGCCCAGTACCCGGTGCATCGCCCGCCGCGAGACGAACGCCTGCACCATCCCGGACAGCGCGAACCCCACGACCAGTGCCCACAATGTATCCCACAACATTTAGAAGGCCATCGCGACTCCGTCGCTGATGATGTGCCATGGGGTCACGACTGCTCATCCCTCCGGTTCTGTTGCCCGTCGCGGTGTTCGCGCCAGATCTCGCGTAGCTCGCCGAACACGAACCCCAGCCGCCCCAGCGGCGAGGTTGAGCACCCGGGCACGTCATCCCCTGCTGATCGCCGGCCGACCGGGCATGTCGGGGGCCGGTTCCCTTCGTCCGCAGGCCGTCCTGTCCGGTACATCGGTGCGCTCCTCTCCGTTGCCACATCAGCGATGTCGCTCCCGGGTTCGACGTAATTCAGTGGCCTGGAGTGTCGGATTAGGGGGTGACCTGGGCGGACATGGGTGCGGCCGCCTGGAGGCGTTTCTCTAGGCGGTGATGTCGTGGCTCGTCAGCGGGGTGCGGGTTGGAGGGTGACGACCTGCTTGGGGGTGGGGATCTCCAGCGTGGCCAGAAGGTCCCGCTGGGGCCTGGTCAGGGCAGTGAGCTGCTGGAACGTGCCGGCGGGGCCAGTGAAGGTGCCCAGGTGGAGACGGTCGAGCTCGCGACGGGTGTGGGTCCAGGTGGTGCCGGTCTGGGTCTCGACGATGCGGATGAGCAGGAGGGCGAGCCAGCAGAGGATGACGTGGGCGCGGATGCGTTCCTTGGACCGTTCCCGATCTTGTAGACACCCGGTCGTAGACTGCCGCTGATCGCAGCGGAGGGAATCGCGTGGCGACACGCCGACACTTCACCCAGGAGTACAAGGACCAGGCCGTTAGCCTCGTCCTCGATTCGGGCCGATCCATCGTCGATGTGGCGAAGAGTATCGGCGTCCACGAGATGACGTTGGGCAAGTGGGTGAAGAAAGCAGGGTCTTCGAAGTTAACCGGGCTTGGCTGGTCGGAGGGCCGCTCGGATGCTCGCGCAGCGTGATCGTAGGCGTTGGTTGATGGGGTTGCGGAACCCGAAGGCATTGCGGGCTTCGAGCTTGATCAGC
>NZ_JAHKRK010000195.1 GCF_019396355.1 Pseudonocardia nigra | reverse complement strand
CAGCGGCTCGGGGTGACGCACTGGTCGAGCCGGCTGCTGGCCGACGAGCTGGGCATCGGGTTCGCCACGGTCGCCCGGATCTGGCGCAAGTGGAACCTGCAGCCCTGGCGGGTCGAGACGTTCAAGTGGGGCCGGGCCGCCTCCAGGAGGTCGCGCCTACCGCCGGGTGCACGCCCAGCTGGCTCGTGCCGGCGTGCCCTGCGGCCCGGAACTCGTCCATGACATCATGCGCGAGCTGGACCTGCGCCCCTGCCAGCCCCGACCGTGGCGGGCCGGCCTGACCGAGCCCGACGACCGGGACCACCACATCCCAGGTCGCGCGTGAACTCGGCATCAAGCGGCAGCGATGTTGGTGGCGCCGTGGCGGCGGACACGCGTGAAGTCCGGCGCGACGCTGGTACAATCGCAGACGTCTCCACTCAACCCTCGGCTACACGCGGTCGACCTCGCCCCCGACCTGCGCGATCGCCGCGCCGCGCATTGCGGCACGCCGCCGCGCGCGGCGCGCTGCAACCGGGCGCGATATTCCAACGAGGACGACGACGGCGCCGAGCGCGGACAGGACGCGCTGGCGCTCGACCGTCGCGCTGTCGGGCATGACGATGACGCAGGACAGCCCGTGGACGACGGCCGCCTGCGCCAGGCCGATGCCGGTGTTGCCGCTCGTCGGCTCGACGATCACCATCCCGGGTCGCAGCTCGCCGCGCGCGAGGGCGTCGTCGACCATGTGCACCGCGATGCGGTCCTTCAGCGAGCCCATCGGGTTGCGCGCCTCGTGCTTGACGACGAAGCCGCTGGGAAGGCCGGCGGCAAGCCGGCGGAGCCGGATCAGCGGGGTTCGTCCGATGTCGCCGGTGATGTCGTCGAGGATGTTCACGTCGCCCCTCAGCTCCGCATGGGCCTGTCCCTGCCCGGCCCGCGCAGGTTCAGGCGCACGAGCTGGAGGACCGAGAGCGACTCCGTCGAGCGCGGGTAGCGCGTCACGGTCGGGGCATCCCGTCCATGACCTGAAGGAGGCCCCATGCCCGCTGTCACCGTCGACGACATCACCGTGCTGCCCCGCGTCCCGGTCCCAGACCCGGTGATGGCCCGCCAGCGTCCGGTCACCGGGATCACGACGGCGCCGCGAGGCTTCGAGGGCGAGGGGTTCCCGGTTCGCCGCGCCTTCGCCGGGGTGGACCTGCGTGACCTCGACCCGTTCATCCACCTCGACCAGATGGGCGAGATCGACTACGGACCGGGCGAGCCGAAGGGGACGCCATGGCACCCGCACCGCGGCTTCGAGACGGTCACGTACATGATCGACGGGATCATCTCCCACAGCGACTCGCTTGGTGGCGGAGGGGTGATCTCCGACGGTGACACCCAGTGGATGACCGCCGGGCAGGGCATCTTGCACATCGAGACGCGGCCGGAGGAGATGGTCGCGAGCGGAGGTTGCCTTCCACGGGCTGCAGCTGTGGGTCAACCTCCCCGGGGGCGCAGAAGTGCTCCCCGGGGCGCAGAAGTGGGTCGACCCGCGCTACCAGGACCTGGCCGGAGAGCAGGCGAAGCTGCTGTCCTCCGACGACGGTGGCGCGCTGCTGCGCGTCATCGCCGGGGACATCGCCGGGTTCCGCGGCCCCGGGGTCGACATACACGCCGATCGCCATGGTGCGCGCCACCGTCAGCGCGGGCGCGCGCGTCGACCTGCCATGGGAGCCGGAGTTCAACGCGCTAGTTTACGTCCTCGCCGGCCGCGGGACCGTCGAACCAGGCGGCCGCCCGGTGTCCATGGGGCAGCTGGCCGTGCTCGGCCAGGGCGACGCGCTGACCTTCGCGGCCGACCCGTCGCAGGACGGCAGGACCGAGACGATGGAGGTGCTGCTGCTCGGCGGACGGCCGATCCGTCAGCCGATCGCGTGGCCGGTCCGTTCGTCATGAACACCGAGGCGGAGGTGCACCAGGCGTTCGAGGACTTCCAGGCCGGCCGGCTCGGACAGGTGCCGGCCGTCCACAACGCCCCGACCGATCTGCTCGTGACCGAGACCGACTCGCCTCTCGACTGATCCCACCTGCACCGGCGGCATGTCGGCCTGGGCAGCGGTGGCGACGGCAGCTGTCGATCGTGACGCAGGAGTCAAGGCGACCGCACCGGACAGGACCTCGCCGCGTTGGTTCATGAGCCAGCCGCGGCGGGTCGTGGCGTGTCCGTCGGTTCAGCGCTCGGCGGGGGCGTCTCCCCGCTCGTTCCTCGTGATCTCGATCTCGACCCGCTCCTGCGGGAAGCACAGCAGCCCGCGCACGGCGTCGGCGTCGTGGAACGGCTCCGGGTAGGTCCACGCCAGGTCCTTGTCGTACCGGTCGCCCAGCCGAAGCGACCAGTAGTGCGCGATGCCCTTGTAGGGGCAGCGGGTGGTCGTGTAGCTGGGGTCCAGCAGGTCGGTCCGGACGTCCTCGGGCGGCAGGTACCAGCGCACCGGCAGCCCGCTCTCGAGCAGCATCCGAGGGCGGGTCGACGCGGCGACCACCACGTCGTCCACCGTCACCCGGACCGAACGGGAGCTGCGCAGCACGTCGATGCGCGTGTACGGGTCCCGGGGGTGGACGAAGACCTCCTCGTCCTCCTCGAACACCGTGAGCGAGTCCCAGTCGAACGCTATCAGCCCTGCGATCGCCGCAGCGCTCTGCGGCGGCTGCTGCCAGGAGTACGCCGAGTCCTCGGCGACCTCGCCGCCGGCGACCACCCGCCAGTAAGTTCGCTCGCCCATGCCCGGGTCGGACTGCCGCCGCTCGCTCGGCTCGAAGCAGTCCGTCCGCACGTGCGTCTGCGGGAAGAGGTAGGTCGGCGTACGTCCCGGCGGGTGCAGCAGACGCACCTCGTCGCTGTCGGCCACGAGGACGCCCCCGAGCAGCACGCGGACCCGGCGGGCGACGTCCTCCAGGTACAGCACATGCTCCGGCCGGTGCGGGTCGAAGTTGAACGCCCCGGCCGGCTGCTCGCCGAAGGGGCCGCTTCCCTTGGTCAGGCTCATACCGGTCCGGCTACCCGGCGTCGGCCTCCGCATGCGGCTGCCGGCGAGCCTCACAGGTCAGGAGTCAACCGGGGTGGGGCAGTCCCCTCCTCGCGACATGACTGACGATCGCGCCTACACGACGCTCAAGTCGTGAGAGGCGCACGACGCCCTTTGCGCGCGGCCGACCCGTCGCCACGGCTCACGACGGCGCATGGTGGCGGCGGTGCAGCTCCCGGACCTCCTGGTCGAGTCCGGCGATCGGACCGAGGACGGGAACGTGCGGCACGACCCGCGAGATGGGCAGCGGTGCCACCGGTGGGGGCGCGACGCCCAGCTCGCTCAGCCAGGCGACCAGCTGTGCCGAGGAGTGGACGTAGACGATGCGTCCGAGTCCGACCCAGCCGTGTGCCGCGGAGCACATGGGGCAGTGCTCGCCGGAGGTGAACACCGTCGTCTTGGCCCGCTCGTCGGGCGTCAGGTGCTCCGCAGCCCACCGGGCAAGGGCGAACTCCGGGTGGCGGGTACGGTCACCGGCTGCCACCCGGTTACGGTCCTCCTGAAGTGCGGTGCCGTCCTGGGCCACCAGGACGGAGCCGAACGGCTCGTCACCCGCCTCGAGCGCCTCCTGCGCGAGCTCGACGCACCGACGAACGTGAAGCCGGTCGCCCTCAGTCAGGTCACTCTCGTCCATGTCGACCGTCCCTTCCTCCTGGTGGCGGGCCGTGCAGGGCCGCAGCTCCTGCAGAACTGCACGTCGTGAGGACCTCTCCGACCAGTTCTCGGACGCGGTCTGCGGCGACGGGCACGGAGGCAGCAACAGGTGCGCTCAAGGCTTCTGCGAAGTCCTCGCACGTCTCGGGCTGGCAGCCGACGTGCCCGGGGAGAACGCCGGCCGCCCGCGCGATGCGCAGGATCCGTGACGGCTCGGCGAGGTGCATGTCGGACAGCTGGGCGAGCCACTCGTCGAAGGTCGGCGTCGCGACGTCGGGCACCTGCGGGACCAGGACGAAGACCGTGCCGGGCTGGGCACCCCGCTCGACCGCGTCGACGATGACCAGCGCGTCGTAGCCGTCCATCAGCGAGTGCACGATGCCGATCCCCCGATGCCGGTCTCGAGAAGCTCGGCTTCCTCGGGCAGCGAGCCGTCCAGCTCCGCGGCGACCGCCACGCCGAACCCGTCGTCGCCACGCAGCGTGTTGCCGACGCAGGCGACGAGCACGCGCGGCGGCGTCACCCGCAGGTGCGGCGCCGCCGGCCTGCGAGCCGCAGCCGCCCCCGGAGCCGCAGCCGCCCGCCGGACCGCCGCGGCTCAGGGCGGACAGGGGGATCAGCACCGGCGCACGTCGCTGCGCAGCCGCCGCGTGCGCCGGTGCGGTGGGCGAGACCTCCATGCGCACGAACTCGGGCAGGTTGTCGCGCAGGGCCTGCTCGACCAGGTCGCCCAGCGCAGCGGGAGATCCGGAGCAGGCCGTGCAGGCGCCGAGCAGCCGGATGTTCACGACGCCGTCCTCGGCCGCGACGACCTCGAGCTGGCCGCCGTGCGACGCGACGTGCGGCCGGAGCTCGGCGACCGCCGCCTCCGCTCGGGCCCGTGGATCGTCCGCGTCGTCGTCCTGCGCCTCGTACAGGCCGAACAGCAGCGCCACGTGCGGGTCGGTGAGCGCCTCCTGGCGAAGCCCACGGGCGTCGAGCAGCGCGACGAGGCGGTCGAGGGCTCCGCGGTGGATCACGTCGACCGCTCGCAGGACCCCGATGAGCCCGTCCTGGACGGCGTCGTCGGGGTGCTGCTCGAAGGCCCTGACCAGGTCGTCGAGGCGCTCCAGAGCGGCGGCGACCTGAGCGGGCAGGTGTCCCGGTCCGTCCGTCACGGTGACTCGCCGCTGCTGTGGGACCACCAGCCCCAGCCCACGGCGTCCATCGGCTGCAGCCCCTGCGGCATGGCCGCGACGAGCGCCGCCGTCAGCGCATACAGCTGCGTGGCGAGCAGGAGCTGCAACGGGCCGCGGAGGCCGAGGCCGACGCCGAAGGGCCCGGGCTCCAGGAGCGAGACGGCGGGCAACCGGCTGAGGCCGCCGAGCAGGGGCACCAGGATCCCGCCAAGCACGAACAGGCCCAGGCCGAAGATGCCTGCCCGCACCAGTGCGCCGCGGAAGGTGAACCGGCTTCCTGGCGCAAAGGGCCACAGCAGGGCGAGCAGCAGCAGGACGAGGATCCCGGCGACCAGGAACAGTGCGTGCCCGGCGGTGAAGGCCGTGGATTGGTCGCCGGAGAACAGGCCACCCATCAGCAGGGGCAGGTCGATGACCGCCGCCCCCCGCGACGCGGTCAGGCGCAGCGCAGCCGTCAGCAGGACCGTGCCGGTGAAGCCGCCGAGCAGCATGACGGGGAACAGCGACGGGTGCGGCTTGTAGAGCAGCGGTTGGTCGACCACGGCGTCAGCTCCTGCTCGGGACGCGCGCCGGTGCGAGGACCTCACGCCGGACCAGCTCGACGGCCTGCGGCAGCAGCGCCTGCGCCGCAGGGCTCAGCTGGTCGCTGGTCGTCCCGGGGTGCGGCTCGAGCTCGATCGCGACGACGTCGTCGGGCAGTCCGCCGAAGTGCCGGCCGATGACCAGCAGGTGGTCCAGGTCGATGACGCCCGCGCCGGACTCGTACATCCGGTCCTGGACGTCCTGCGCCGACGGTGCTCCCGGGTCGCAGGCGAACCGGTACAGCTGCCCGGGTGCGCGGCCGCGCTCCGTCACGCCGACCAGGACGACCCGTTCGTACGGCGGGTCGACGTCGGCGAGGTCCATCGCCACGTGCAGCGCGCCGTACCCGAGGTCGAGCACGTCGACGCCCGATGCCCACTGCAGATCGGCCAGCGCGTCCGAGACGAGCAGCGCGAAGGAGCCGTCGCCGAACCAGCGGTAGCCCACACCGCCGACCAGGACGCGTCCTGGTGCTGCGCCGGTCATTCCGCCCCGCAGGCGCAGGTCGTCGCATCCCGGATGATCATGTTGTCACCGTTCGCGACATGGACGGTGCACGGCATGCACGGGTCGAAGGACCGGATGGCGGGGAAGATGTCGATGCCGGTGAAGCTCTCGCCGGAGTCGAACTCCTCGAGGATCGGCGTGTTCATAACCGCTTCCTCGTACGGGCCGACCTGGCCGAACGGGTCGACGGGCGAGGCGTTGAACGTCGACGGCGTGATGATCCGGTAGTTCGTCAGGACGCCCTTGTCCATCGTCAGGTGGTGGGTCAGGAACCCGCGCCCCGCCCCCCAGAAGCCGACGCCGATCCGCTCGTCACGCGGAATCCGGAACTCGGTCGTCGTCGCCACCTTGTTCTCTCCCTGCCCCATGAGGTCGAAGGCCATCTGCACGTTCTCGTACCCGACGAGCAGGGAGTAGACGATGTGGTAGGCGCGGGCCCGGTTGCGCTCGAAGGCGTTCCACGTCTCCGGGATCTTCCACTCCAGCTCCATCGCCGGCAGCGAGGCGGTCTGCGGGCAGTCCATCTTGATGCTGGTGCCGGTCGCCTCCAGGAACCGGTTGTGCGGCATGATGCCGGCCGCTGCGGTCGTCCACAGCCGCGCGTAGGCGCCTGCCTCGACCACCTGACGGTCCCACCGCGGGGCTCTGCTCCAGGTGTACCGGTCCTTCCAGCTGCGCTTGTCCGAACGGGGCTTGGTCTCCTTGTTCCAGGGGTGGTTCGGGCCCAGCGGGTTCCCTGACGGGTCGGTCGGATAGGGGTAGCCGTCGTCCTCCCAGCTGTCGTAGTAGCCGTCCTCCTGCAGGAAGTGGCCGCCGCCCTCGAGCGTCACGTGCTCGCGTCCCGCGGCTCCCGGGACGAGCTTGCGGAACACCTTGTCGCCCCCGCGGGTGATGGCATCGGAGTCCGAGAACGCGGTGAGGAACGGCTTGTCCCAGCTCGACAGCACCTTCCAAGCTGCGCGGTTGGGGTCTGCGGCCGGGTCGTCCGAGCGCGTCGGCACCAGCGTCGGGAAGACCCGTGCGCCCGCCTTGTAGCTGTCGTCCGGGAAGGGCGCGTCGTAGGCCGCGACGACCTCCGGCGCGAGCGGCGTCGCGCACCCGCCGGACACGATCTGGCCGACGCGGAAGTCCGGCGTCTCCTGCGAGTAGCGCTGCCAGGCCAGGAACGCCTCGCTCATCGGCTGGTCGCCCGTGGGCAGCCCGGTGTTCGCGACCACCACACACGCGAAGCGGTCGAGGTTCTCCGCGACCAGGCGCAGCCCGACCAGCCCGCCCCAGTCCTGCCCGACGAACGTGACACCGTTCAGGTCGAGCTGGTCGAGCAGCGCCTGCCGCATCCACTCGACGTGCCGGGCATAGGTGTAGTCGCTGCGCTCGACGGGCTTGTCGGACCGGCCGAAGCCGACCAGGTCCGGCGCGACGACCCGTAGCCCCGCCTCGACCAGGACCGGGATCATCTTCCGGTACAGGAACGACCACGACGGCTCGCCGTGCAGCAGCAGGACCGTCTGGGCGTCCCGTGGCCCCTCGTCGACGTACGCGACGCGCAGCCGGCCGCCGTCCCCGTCGTCGACGTTGACGTAGTGGGGCGTGTACGGGAAGTCGGGCAGGTCGGCGAACCGGTTCTCGGGGGTGCGCAGGGCCTTCATCGAGGGGCTCCTCGGCAGCGGAGGCAGGGACCCGGCGACGTTAGCGGTGCGGCACTGACCGACTGCGCACCGGTACATCCGCGCGCAGAGGGGTAGCGCCTCCGGCGAGGAGGGGAGCCGCCGTGGACGGGATGGACGACCGGGGCCGGCAGGAGGTCCGCGTGCTGGTGTTCGCGGCTTCACTGCGCGAGGACTCGACGAACAGCAGGTTGGCGCGGATCGCCGCGACGGCTCTGGAGCTGCTGGGCGCGACGATCGACTACGCCACGATGCGCGAGTTCGACTCGCCGTCGTACGACCAGGATGTGGAGGACAGCGAGGGCATCCCCGCAGGTGCGGCGGAGCTGCGGCGCCGGCTGGAGGCCGCGGATGCCTTCGTCATCGCCAGCCCGGAGTACAACGCGGCGATGCCCGGGATGCTGAAGAACAGCATCGACTGGGCCTCGCCCTTCCGACCGCAGCCGTTCAACGGCCGGCACTGCATGCTGCTGTCGGCCTCGCCGTCGATGGTCGGCGGCAACCGCGGGCTGTGGTCGCTGCGGGTGCCGCTCGAGCACCTGGGCGCCCGGGTCTACCCGGACATGTTCTCCCTCGCCCAGGCGCCGGCGCAGCTGACCGCTGACGGGCAGCTGGCCAGCCAGGAGGTGCACGAACGGCTCGTCACGACGTTGAGCTCGTTCCTGGACATCGTCGAGGCGACCAGGCACTACCCGTGCGCACGCAAGGCGTGGGTGGAGTTCCTCGGCGAGCAGCCGAGCCCGGCGACGAGCCGCGCCGAGTAGGTCGTGCGGGTCCTCGACGACATCACCGGTGCCATCGGGCACACGCCGCTGGTCCGGCTGCCGCGTCTGGGTGCCGGCCTCACCGCCGACCTGGTGGTCAAGCACGAGGCGCTGAATCCCGGTGGTTCGCTCAAGGACCGGATCGCGCTGCACATGGTCGACGACGCGCTGGCCCGTGGCGTGCTGCGAGCCGGCATGGTCATCGTCGAGCCGACCAGCGGCAACACCGGCATCGGCCTGGCGCAGGCTGCGGTCGTGCGCGGACTCGGCTGCGTCGTCGTCATGCCGGAGAGCGCGAGCGCCGAGCGCCGGCAGGTCCTCGACGCGCTCGGTGCACGGGTGGTGCTGACGCCCGCCGCCGAGGGCATCCCCGGCTCGATCGCGGCCGCGGAGCGGATCTGCGCGCAGCTCGGCGACCGGGCGTGGATGCCGCGGCAGACCGACAACGCGGCCAACCCTGACGCGCACTACCGCAGCACCGGCCCGGAGATCTGGCAGGACACCGACGGGCGGGTCGACGTGCTCGTGGCCGGCGTCGGCACCGGCGGCACGATCACCGGCACCGCGCGCTACCTGCGCGAGCGCAACCTTCGGCTGCACGTGGTGGCGGTGCAGCCGACGTCCAGCCCACTGCTCACCGGCGGCGCGGCCGGCCCGACCCTGCAGACCGGCCTGAGCGGCGGCTTCCTGGCGCCCGTGCTGGACCAGACGGTGCACGACGAGGTGGTCGACGTGACGGACGAGGAGGCGTACGCGACGACGCGGGCGCTGGCCCGGCAGGAGGCCCTGCTGGTCGGCGCGTCCTCCGGCGCCGTGGTGGCCGCCACGCTGCAGGTGGCCGGGCGACCGGAGTGGGCGGGGCGGCTCGTCGTCGCGGTGCTGTTCGACTCGGGCGAGCGGTACCCGTCCACGCCGCTGTTCACGGGTGCTCCGGCGCCCGCGGTGGACGACCTCGCGGCGCTGCTGGGCTGACCGCGGCGGGGCTGCCTCAGCCGGTCGCCCACTCCTGGGTCTTGGCGTACAGCAGCTGGAGCAGCTCGGCGCCGGTGAGGGCGGTGAACACGGACGCGACGAGCCGGGCGGGCCGCGGCGCGAGGACCAGCCCGAACGCCAGGCCCGTCGCGACCCACTCGCCGAGGCAGAACGGGCAGGTGACGAGGTCGCCGACCGCCTAGCGGGGCCTCGCCGCTGGTGCCGGCGAACCGCGTCTGCCGCTGCGTGCTCGGCTCGAAGCAGTCCGTGCGCACGGGGGCCGCCGGCAAGAGGTAGGTCGGCCTACGTCCCGGCGGGTGCAGCAGGCGCAGGCGCGCCTCCTCGCTGTCGGCGACGAGACCGCCCTTGAGCAGCACGCGGACCCGGCGCGGGACGTCCTCCACGTAGAGCACGTGCTCCGGCGGGCGGGGGCCGAAGGTGAACTGCCCGGCCGGTCGCTCGCCGAAGGGGCCGCTTCCTTTGGTCAGGCTCATGCCGATCCGGCTACCCGGCGTCGGCCTCCGCGTGCGGCTGCCGACGATGCGCGAGGTGGGCAGACCGCCCGCCCGGCCGGGGCGCCGGGCGGGCGGGACCGGTCAGGCGGCCTGGTCGAGCTCGGGGTAGTCGATGTACCCGACGTCGGTGCCGCCGTAGAAGCTGGTCTCGTCCGCGGGGTTGAGCGGCGCGTCGAGCTGCAGGCGCCGGACCAGGTCGGGGTTGGCGATGAACGCGCGGCCGACGGCGACGAGGTCGGCAGGCCCGTTCTCGAGCAGCCCCGTCAGGTTCTCCTGCGTGGTCGGCAGGCTGAAGGCGGCGTTGACGATGAGCGTGGCCGGCCACGCCTTGCGGATCTGGGCGGTGACGGCGGCAGGTTCTTCCACGACGTGCAGGTAGGTCAGGCCCAGCGGCGCGAGCCCGGCGACGACCGCGGCGTACACGGCCTCGGTCTCGTGCTCGACGATGTCGTTGAAGGAGTTGGCCGGCGACAGCCGTACCCCCACGCGCTGCCCTCCGACGGCGGCCGCCACCGCGGTCGTGGCCTCGACCAGGAACCGGGCGCGGTTCTCGGCGCTGCCGCCGTACTGGTCGGTGCGGGAGTTCGTGCCCTCGGCGAGGAACTGGTGCGGCAGGTAGCCGTTCGCGCCGTGGACCTCCACGCCGTCGAAGCCGCCCTGCTCGACGGCTCGGCGCGCTGCGTCGGCGTAGTCCTGCACGATCCCGGCGATCTCGTCGGTCTCGAGGGCGCGCGGCTCGACGAAGTCCTGCAGTCCGGAGGGGGTGAACACCTGGCCGGCCGGGCGGACCGCCGAGGGGGCGACGGGACGGTCGCCGCCCGGCTGCAGCGACGGGTGCGAGATGCGTCCGGCGTGCATGATCTGCAGGAAGATGCGGCCGCCCTGCTCGTGGACGGCATCGGTCACCCGCCGCCAGCCGGCGGCCTGCTCGTCGGTGTGGATGCCCGGGGTGAAGGGGTAGCCCTGGCCGACGGCGCTGGGCTGCGTGCCCTCGGTGACGATGAGCCCGGCCGTCGCGCGCTGAGCGTAGTAGGTGACCATCGACGGGGTCGGTACGCCGTCGGCGCCGGCGCGGTTGCGCGTCATGGGCGCCATCACCAGCCGGTTGGCCAGCTCCAGGTCGCCGAGGCGGTAGTGCGAGAACAGGGGCGGGGTCATGGTCGGTCTGCTCCTTCGAGGGTTCGGGTCTACAGGCTCGAGTGGCCGGCGACGGCCTGCTCGAGTTCGCGCTTGCGGCCGGCCAGGAACTGGTCGACCGCGGCGGGGTCATTGCGGTTGAGGCCGATCATCTGGGCGCGGCTCTCGCCGCCGCGCACCACGGTCAGGCTGCCGTCGACCATGCCGGCGACCGTGGCCGCCGCGACGGCCTCGGGGCTCTCGTAGTCGAACCCGTGCTCGGCACCGGCGTTCGAGGTCTCCATCATCGGCGTGCTGGTCGCACCGGGGAAGACGTTCAGCACGTGCACCCCCTCCCCGTGCAGCTCGCGGCGCAGCGCCTCACCGAAGTGCGCGACCCCGGCCTTCGTCGCCGCGTAGGTGGCGTAGAACGGCATGCCGATCAGCGCGATCCCCGACGAGACGTTGACGACCAGCCCGTCGCCCGAGGCTCGCAGCGCGGGCAGCGCCGCGCGGGTGAGCAGGATCGGCGCAGTCAGGTTGAGCGCGATCTGCGCGAACACCTCAGCCTCCCCGATCTCCTCGAGTCGCCCGGCGCGGACGTTCCCGGCGTTGTTCACCAGGACGTCGATTCCGCCGAACCGCTCCTGGGCAGCGGCGACGACGCCGGCAGCGACACCGTCCTCGGTGAGGTCGGCGGGAACGACGTGCGCCTGCGCGCCGCGAGCCCTGACGAGCTGGGCGACGTCCTCCAGCGGCTCGGCGCGGCGTCCGACAAGGGTCAGCCGAGGCGTGTGGTCGGCGAGGTGCAGCGCCAGGCTGCGCCCGATGCCGCTGCCGGCGCCGGTGAGCAGGATCGATCGGTCACGCAGGTCCATGAGAAGCGCCTTTCGGGGTCAGGAGTGCTGCTTGGCGTACGTCACGAGGCCGACGACGTCCTCCGGGACGAGCCGACCGATCGCGCCGGAGGAGTACACGGCGGTCACCACCGTTCCGTCGGGCGCGAGGACGAAGCCGGTCGACTGCAGGTGGCGGGGGTCGTCGTTGACGTACGCACCGGTCGCTGCGGCGACCTGCTCGGCGTCCGCGCTGTGCGCGAGCGGGAAGGTGAGCCGGAGCTTCTCGGCCAGCTCGGTGGAGGTCTTCTCGTCGTCGACCGACAGCGCCACGACCCGGGCGCCCGCCTTGTCCAGGGACTCCTTCGCGCGCGAGAAGGCGGCAAGCTGCCCCTTGCAGTACGGGCACCAGGAGCCGCGGTAGATGAGGACCACACCGAAGTCGCCGGCGAGGTCACCGGGCAGCGACATGGTGCCGCCGCCGACACGCGGTAGCTGCAGGTCCGGGAAGGTCTGGCCGTTCTCGAGTCTGGGCACGTCTGTCTCCTGGCTTTTGGACTGCTGAGTCC
The DNA here is from genome assembly GCF_019396355.1 of Pseudonocardia nigra. Classification (GTDB taxonomy): domain Bacteria; phylum Actinomycetota; class Actinomycetes; order Mycobacteriales; family Pseudonocardiaceae; genus Pseudonocardia; species Pseudonocardia nigra. Next base: position 3,335 of record NZ_JAHKRK010000195.1, on the reverse strand, counting down.
ACTCATGGCTACCTGTGATGAGCCTGGACTGTCAAGTCCACTTCCCGGTACCGTGATCGCCATGCCTCCGACGCCGGTGCAGTCCGACGGCCGCGAGCTGACCGCCCGCGGCCGGGCGACGCGCGACCGGATCCTGGCGGCCGCGGCGCAGCTGGTGCACGAGCGCGGAGTCGCCGCCACGAGCCTCGACGACGTGCGGGCTCAGACCGGCACCAGCAAGTCGCAGCTGTACCACTACTTCGCCGACAAGTCCGCGCTCGTCCGCGCGGTGGTCGAGCTCCAGGTCGAGCAGGTGCTGCGCGCGCAGTTCCCCGACGACGACCCGCTCCACTCGATGTCGGCGCTCCGACGGTGGCGTGACCGTGTGGTCGCGGTCAACGAGCGCGCGCGCTGCGCCGGAGGCTGCCCCCTGGGGCGGCTGGCCAGCGAGCTCGTCGACGCCGACCCGGCTGCTCGCTCCGCGGTGCTCGCTGGCTTCGCGCAGTGGCAGGAGCGCTTGGCGCGCGGCCTCGGGGCGATGCAGGAGCGGGGGGAGCTCGCCCACGAGGCCGACGTCGAGGCGCTCGCGGCGGGCCTGCTCGCCGCGGTCCAAGGCGGGCTGCTGCTCGGTCAGGCCACCCGCTCGGTGAGGCCCCTCGAGGCAGCCCTCGACCTGGCGGTGCAGGCGATCGAGTCGTCCGCGGGGGAGTGCGTGCGTCGCCCGAAGCAGTGATCCTCGGCGCGGCTGAGCACCACGGGGCGGGTAGGGATGGCCGACGTCGCGCCGGGCATGGCCGCCGTTCTCAATGCCTACGTCAAGACGCTGCCACGGGTCCTCGTCCTCGCCGCGTCGTCAGCAGGGAGCTGACCCGCAGAGTGAGCGGGTGACGCGACGAGGGGGGCGGTGCCGCCGGGCCCCCCGCCGGCCGACACCCTGCGGTCAGGACAGGTCGAACGCGCCGTCGGTGATGGCGGGTCCGGCGGCGTCTGCGGCGAACAGGGCGAACAGCACGATGGCGCCGCCGACGAGCGCGATGTTCTTCATGAACTGCGCCTGCTCGGTCGCGGCCGACTGCGGGTCGCTCTCCTTCCAGAAGGCGTGGAAGACGAACGCGGCGACGATCAGGAACGCCGCGAGCGCGAGCGCGCCGAGGTCGCCGACGACGCCGAGCGCGACCGACAGCGCGCCGAGTCCGAGCACGACGCCCGAGACGATGACGCCTGCCTTGGCGGCGGGGAGCTTGCGGTACTGGGCGTACTGGGTCATGGCCTCGGTCTTGGTCAGGTGGCCCATGGCCGACCCCAGGAACAGCAGGGCGAACAGGACCCTGCCGATGACGAGAAGGGTGTCCATCAGAACCTCCAGGAGTCGCGAAAGGTAGTTGCATCAGCAACTATCCCGCACACTCTGTTCCCAGTGAACGGGATCGAGCGAGCTCAACGTCGAGCGGCATGTGCAGGCGCAGCTTCTCGCGCCGCCGGTGCCGCCGCCGCGTCGACGTCGTCGCTCGGCTGCCGGCCGACGCTGCTGATCGCGTCGAACAGCAGGGACGGCCGGCGTCCGATGCTGTTGACGAAGATGGCGGTGACTGACGCGGCCATCGCGACCATCGCCCACACCGGGTACACCAGCCCGGTCGTCGCGAGCGGGATCCCGACGCCGTTGAACAGGAACGCCAGCGCGACGTTCTGCCGTGTCCGTCGGTAGCTCGAGCGGCTGAGCTGTCGGGCTGTCAGCACAGCGCCCAGCTCGTCGCGCACGACGATGACGTCTGCGGACTCGACCGCGATGTCCGTGCCGCCACCCATCGCGATGCCCACGTCGGCCTGCATGAGCGCGGGCGCGTCGTTGATCCCGTCGCCGACGAAGCCCACTCGCTGACCGCCCTGCTGGAACTCCCGCACGATCTCGGCCTTGCCCTCGGGCAGCACGCCCGCGCGCACGTCCTCGATCCCGAGCTGCGCGGCGACGTGCCGGGCAGCCCGCTCGTTGTCACCGGTCACCAGCACCGGAACGATTCCGGTTTGCTTCAGCTGCGCGATCGCGGCCGCGGCGTCGGGACGCAGCGCATCGCCCAGCGCGATCAGGCCCAGCGGCTCGCCGTCGGCGGCGACGATGACGACGGTCCGGCCGGTCGCCTCCAGGCGGTCGACGTGGGGCGCGATGCGCTGCAGGTCGATGCCCTGCTCGGTCAGGAACCCCGGGCGGCCGACGAGGACCTGACGGTCCAGGACCTGGGCCCGCACGCCCAGGCCGGTCACCGACTCGAACTGTGAGGCCGCCGGAAGGTCCATGCCCCGGTCGTGTGCGGCGTTGACGACCGCGCGGGCGAGCGGGTGCTGGGAGGAGGACTCGGCAGCGCCGGCGAGCGCGAGAAGCTCCTCCTCGTCGACCAGCGCCTCGATCTCGCGGACGCCGGGACGGCCCTGGGTCAGGGTGCCGGTCTTGTCGAGCAGCATGGTGCGGACGCTGCCGAAGGCCTGGAACGCCTCTCCGGTACGCATGATGATGCCCAGATCGGCAGCCTCGCCCGCCGCGCGGACGATCGCCAGCGGCGCGGCGATGCCGACCGCGCACGGGTAGCCCATGACCAGCACTCCCAGACCGGCGAACACGGCCCGGCGCCCATTGGGCTCGCCGTCGATGAGCCAGGAGCCGAGCAGCCAGACCGTCAGCGCGAGGGCGGCGACGATGAGCACGGCCGGGGTGTAGACGCGCAGAACGCGGTCGACCAGGTGGAGGATCCCCGGCTTGAGTGCCCGGGCGTCCTCGACGTGCCGGACGACCTGCGCCAGGAAGCTGTCGGTGCCGACGCGGGTGGCGCGGACCAGTAGCGTCCCCGAGCCGTTGATCGCTCCGCCGATGACGTCGCTGCCGGCGCTGCGCTCGGCGAACGGCAGCATCAGCAGGACAACATCCGGTCGGCGGCCCAGCACGCCCCGGCGCCGAGCATCGGCAATCCCACGACCCCACCCCGGCTTGCAGACGACACCGGCGCGTACGGGTCTGCGTTCCCGACGAAGGACGATGGCGACCGATTCCGGACGCCATGCGCTGGGCCCTGCGAGTGGCGGCTCAGCGCGCGGAAACCCGCTCTCGCCGGCGAGTTATTCCCGCCCTCACGGAACCGGCGGGTTCCTCGGTCCTGACCAACCAGCTGGAGGAAACACCGGATGATGCGAGGCGCATGCGCGGTCGTTTCGCCCGCTCAGCCGGCGCGGTCGGGGCCCAATGGCCTTGCGTTAGGTCGGTGACCGCTGTCGGAGGCAGTGGAGTTGGATGCGGCGGGTGACGTGGACGACGCTGGGTTGATCTTTGCGGGCGGGGAAGTCGCCGGCCTTCTTCGTGGCCCGCG
>NZ_JAHKRK010000194.1 GCF_019396355.1 Pseudonocardia nigra | reverse complement strand
CTCCAACAAAAACTGGCCCAACAAAATGCCGAGACGGGGCTCGGCAAAATACAAACTGGCATAAAACCACGTTCGTGATAAAGCTCGACACACTGTTGAGTTCTCAAAAGACACCCGCACACCATCCACAGCCGCGAAGCCGTATCCGGGGCTTTGTCTGCTCGTTCCAAGAAGGTTACCGTCGACCGGCAACTCTCCTACCGTACATGGTCCTGTTCGCGGGGTCAAGCCCTGCCAGGCCCACTCCCAGGAGGCTACACCTTGCGGTGCGGCCTTCTGGGGCGGCCGCCTCGATCCGCGGGCTGACTCTGGGCCGGAGGATCCCGTCCCGGTCTGTCGTGCTGCCCGCCGTGGCGACGAAGAGAAAGTTACACGGGCCCCTCACAGGGGTGTGAACCGGGGGTCCCCTTTCCGGGCCTCCGCAGGTCAGCGCAGGTGCAATCGGTCCGGCGGTGGGCGGAGGCGCTGCATCTGCGAGGCGCAGCTGCTCCCGGTCGGCTCCCGAGCCCGCCGGCTTGCCGGTGGGACGGACCGCCCGTACGACGACGCCGGGGCGCTGCCTCACAGCGCCCCGGCGTCGGTCGGGCTTCCTCGGTGCTCGAGCGGCTAGTGGCTGACCGCCTTCTCCGAGCCGGCACCGGTGAGCGAGCGGACCTCCATCTCGGCGAACTTGCCCTCCTCGATGGGCCGCCTGCCCCCGACGTACGTGCCGATGATGCCGAGCACGAACGACAGCGGGATGGACACCAGGCCGGGGTTGGCCAGCGGGAAGATGGAGAAGTCCACACCCTTGATCATCGAGCTGGCCCCGCCGGACACCGCGGGCGAGAAGATGATCAGCAGCACGCACGACGCCAGACCGCCGTAGATGCTCCAGAGCGCGCCGGTGGTGTTGAACTTCTTCCAGAACAGCGAGTAGAGGATTGTCGGCAGGTTCGCCGACGCCGCCACCGCGAAGGCCAGCGCCACCAGGAACGCGATGTTCTGGTTGCGGGCGAGGATGCCCGCGGCGATGGCGACGACGCCGATGATCACCGCGGTGAGGCGGGCCACGCGCACCTCGGCGTCGGGCTTCGTCTCACCCCGCTTGATGACGTTGGCGTACACGTCGTGGGCGAAGGACGCCGACGCCGTGATCGTCAGCCCGGCCACCACCGCGAGGATCGTGGCGAACGCGATCGCGGAGATGATGCCCAGCAGGATCTCGCCGCCCAGCTCGAACGCGAGCAGCGGGGCCGCCGAGTTCGTACCACCGGGAGCTGTGGCGATGCGCTGCGCACCACCCGGGACGATCGCCGCGGCGCCGTAGCCCAGGACCAGCGAGAACAGGTAGAAGATCCCGATCAGCCAGATCGCCCACACCACGGAGCGACGGGCCTCCTTGGACGTCGGCACGGTGTAGAAGCGCATCAGGATGTGCGGCAACCCCGCGGTGCCGAGCACCAGCGCCAGGCCGAGTGACAGGAAGTCGATCTTCGCAAGGTTGCTGGCCCCGTAGGCGAGGCCCGGGTTGAGCAGGTTGTCACCCAGCTCCTTCGTGACCCCGGCCGACGACGTCAGCGAGGGGTTCGCCTCGACCGCGGTGCCGAGCAGGGCGGAGAGGTTGAACCCGAACTTGCCCAGCACCCACACGGTGATGACGGCGGCGCCGATCATCAGCAGCGTCGCCTTGATGATCTGCACCCAGGTGGTGCCCTTCATCCCGCCCACGAGCACGTAGACGATCATCAGGATGCCGACGATGGCGATCACGATGCCCTGGCCCAGGGTGTTGCTGTTGGGGATCTGCAGCAGCAGCGCCACCAGCGCGCCGGCACCGGCCATCTGCGCCAGCAGGTAGAAGAACGACACCACCAACGTCGACGTCGCCGCCGCAGCCCGCACCGGACGCTGCCGCATCCGGAACGCCAGCACGTCCCCCATCGTGAACTTGCCCGTGTTCCGCAGCAGCTCCGCCACCAGCAGCAACGCCACCAGCCACGCCACCAGGAACCCGATCGAGTACAGGAACCCGTCGTAGCCGTTCACCGCGATCGCACCCGTGATCCCGAGGAACGACGCCGCCGACAGGTAGTCCCCCGCGATCGCCACACCGTTCTGCGGCCCGGTGAACGACCGCCCCGCCGCGTAGTAGTCCGACGCGGTCTTGTTGTTCCGGCTCGCGCGGAACACCACCACCAGCGTCACCACGACGAACGCGGCGAAGATGCTGATGTTGAGGAAGGGGCTGCCGACGCCCTCCGACGCCGGGGCCTGGGCGAGAACCGTCATGCTGCACCCTCGATCCGCTCGCGGAGCTTCTCGGCGGCCGGGTCGAGATGCTTGTTCGCGTACCGCACGTACACGGTGGTGATCACGAACGTCGTCACGAACTGCAGCAGGCCGATGACGAGCCCGACGTTGATGTTGCCCAGCACCTTGATCGCCATGAACGCCGGCGCGTACGAGGCCAGCAGCACGTAGGCCAGGTACCAGACGAGGAACGCCGCGCTCATCGGGAAGACGAACCGGCGCAACCTGGCCCGCAGGTCGGCGAACTCCGGGCTGGCTTGCACTTGCTCGTAAACGGTGCCTGTAGATCGCTCGCCTGTAGAGCTCACGGCGTCCTCTCCGTTCCGTTACCGTTCGCGCACCGCGTCCTCACCGTGCGCTCCGGGGTACAACGGGGCGAACGATAGTTGAGTCACACTCTCGGCTCGGAATACTCCACTCGGGTGATGGCGGGCGTCGTCGGAGCGTCGCGACGAAACCCCGTTCAGCGGCCCCGAGGACAGGACGAGTGGTCGACGAACGGTCGACGAGCGGCGGACCGTGGCCATTCCGTGACCGGCCCCTCACCTGATCGTGCACGGCCGGCCCGGCGTCGTCGCCTCTCACGTCATGGGCCGGTTGGCGCGTTCCTCGAGCCGATCCCGGCTCAGCCCCAGGCGCTCTGGGGCATGCAGCCGGAGCAGCACCTGGTCGACGTCGACGGGCCGCCGCTTCGCCGTTAGGCGGCTCACGACGATCATGGTGAGGAACGCGGCTGGCACGGTGACGATCGCCGGCCGGTAGAGCAGCACGCCCGCCCAGCCTGTTCCTCCGAGGCCGGCCAGGCTCACGGCCACCGCGCCCGCCGAGGCGATCCCGCCCACGAGCACCCCGGAGATCGCCCCGCGGTCGGTCAGGCCGCGCCACCACACACCGAGCACCAGCAGCGGGCAGAACGTCGATGCCGCGACGGCGAAGACGAGTGCGACGGCCTCGGAGAAGTCGAGCCGGGTGACGGTGAGCGACAGCGCCAGCGGCATCGCCCCGGCGATCACCGCGGCCAGCCGGAAGTCCCGGACGCGGCTGCTGCCGAGGATGTCGGTGGAGAGCACCCCCGCGATGCTGACGACCAGACCGGACGACGTGGACAGGAACGCGGCCCACGCACCTGCCGCGACCAGCCCGCCGAGCAGGGCCCCCGCCCAGCCGCTGCCCAGCACCGCCGACGGCAGCAGCAGGACCGCGGCGTCGGTGTTGCCGTTCACCAGCAGCTGCGGGGTGTACAGCCGCGACAGCGCCCCGAGCAGCGTGACGACGATGTAGAACCCGCCGAGCAGGGCCAGCACGAGGACGGCGGTGCGGCGCGCCGCGCGCCCGTCGGGGTTGGTGTAGAAGCGCACCAGGACGTGCGGCAGCCCCATCGTGCCGAGGAACAGCGCGATGATCAGCGAGTAGGTGCCGAGCAACGTGTGCTCGCGCCCGTCCGGGAACGGGGTCAGCCAGCCGGCGTCGGTGGCCGGGGCGCCGGCGACGACCGGCACGGCCGCTCCGCTCGGGAACACGAGCTCCGCTCCCGCGGCGACCCGGTGGGTGCCCGCCTCCCAGTGCACCGTGGAGTCGTCGCGCTGCACGCCGTCGACCTCGCCGGTGGCGGTGAAGGTGACCGGGAGCTCCACCTGGAGGAGCACGTCGGTGCGGATGTCGACGGTGGTGCGGTCGGGGAACTGCGGCGGTGCCGGCCGGTCGAAGCTGCGCTCGTCGCTCAGGAAGAAGATCAGCGCGATGATCGCGGGCAGCGCGAGCGCGGTGAGCTTGAGCCAGTACTGGAACGCCTGCACGAACGTGATCGACCGCATCCCACCGAGCGCCACGGTGGCCACGACGACGACGGCCGCCACCAGCACCCCGACCCAGGAGGGCAGGCCGGTGACCGTGGTGACGGTGAGCCCGGCGCCCTGCAGCTGGGGCAGCAGGTAGAGCCACCCGATGATGATCACGAAGACGGTGCAGACCTTGCGCAGCGCACCGGAGCGCAGGCGGGCCTCGGCGAAGTCGGGCACCGTGTAGGCGCCGGACCGGCGCAGCGGCGCCGACACGAACAACACGAGCGCCAGGTAACCGGCCGTGAACCCCACCGGGTACCAGAGCGCGTCCACCCCGTCGCGCAGGATCAGGCCGGCGATCCCCAGGAACGACGCCGCAGACAGGTACTCGCCCGAGATCGCGCCGGCGTTGGCGCCGGCGCCCACGGTGCGGGAGGCCACGAAGAAGTCCGACGTGCTGCGGGCCACCCGTACGCCGAGCGATCCGATGACGGCCGACGCCAGGGCCACGAGGCCCATGGCCACGAGCGCGATGAGACCGGCCGTCGTCACGGGACCACTATTCCAAGGCGGCGGCCTCGCGACCGCCTGCCCGAACGGAGGACCCCGTCACGGGGGGCGGCGTCACGGAGGGCGGCGTCACGCACGGCGGCCGAGCCGATCGGAGCTGAGCCCGAGGCGTTCGGGCGCGTGCAGGCGCAGCAGCGCGACGTCGACGTCCGGCGGGACGTCGGACCGGGTCAGCCTGCTCACCACGACCATCGTGAGGAAGGCGGCAGGCACGGTGACCGCGGCCGGCCGGTACAGCAGCACCCCGAGCCAGCCGGGGGGCAGCACCGCGAACATCGTGATCCCGACGGCCACGCCGGACAGTCCGCCGCCCACCAGCACGCCGGCGATCGCGCCTCGCGCCGTCAGCCCGCGCCACCAGATCCCGAGCACGAGCAGCGGGCAGAACGTCGACGCGGCCACCGCGAACACCAGCGGCACGGTCAGCGCGAAGTCCAGCCGCGTCACCGACAGCGCGAGGGCGAGCGGCACGACGGCGGACAGCAGGACAGCGAGTCGGAAGTCGTTCCAGCGCCCCCGCAGCACGTCGGTGAACAGCACCCCGGCCAGGCTCACCACCAGCCCCGACGACGTGGACAGGAACGCGGCGGCCGCCCCGGCCGCGACGAGCCCACCGAGCAACCACCCCGCCCAGCCCTGCCCGAGCGCCGCGGTGGGCACCAACAGGACGGCCGCGTCGGTCTGCCCGCTCACCAGCAACTGGGGCGTGTACAGCCGGGCGAACGCCCCGACGAGCGTCACCAGCAGGTAGAACGACCCGATCATCGCCAGGACGATCACGATGGTGCGGCGCGCGGCTCGCCCGTCCGGGTTCGTGTAGAAGCGCACGAGCACGTGCGGCAGACCCATCGTGCCCAGGAACCCGGCGACGAGGATGGAATAGATCTCGAGAAGCTGGTCGCTCGCGTCGCCCGCCATCGGCTCGAGCCAGTCGCCGTCGGTGGTCGGCGACCCCGCCACGGTCGGTACGGGCGTTCCGGCGGCGAACGTCAGGGTGCTCTCGGCGGCCACCTCGTGCCTGCCCGGCAGCCACGTCACCTGCCGGTCCTCCAGCCGCGTGCCGTCGACCTCCCCCGTCGCCTCCAACCGGACGGTGGCCTCGACCTCCAGCAGCACGTCCGTGCGCACGTCGACCGTCGTGTCGGCCGGGAACAGCGGAGGTGCGGGCCGGTCGAACGTCCTCGCGTCGGACAGGAACAGCCCGAGCACGACGAAGGCGGGCACCGCCATCGCGGTGAGCTTGAGCCAGTACTGGAACGCCTGCACGAACGTGATCGAGCGCATCCCCCCGCCGATGACGGTCAGCACCACGATCACGCCCGATGCCACGACGCCGCTCCAGGCCGGCAACGAGGTGAGCGTCGTGAGCGCGAGCCCCGCACCCTGCAGCTGCGGCAACAGGTACAACCATCCGATCACCAGCACGACGACGGTGCACACCCGGCGCAGCGCGATCGATCCCAGCCGCGCCTCGGCGAAGTCGGGCACCGTGTACGCGCCGGAGCGACGCAGCGGCGCGGCCACGAACAGCACGAGCGCGAGGTAGCCCGCCACGAACGCGACCGGATACCAGAGCGCGTCCGCGCCGTCGCGCAGGATCAGCCCGGCGATGCCGAGGAACGAAGCGGCCGACAGGTACTCGCCGGAGATGGCGCTCGCGTTCGCGATGGGCCGGACCGTGCGCGACGCGACCAGGAAGTCGGACGTGCTGCGCGCCATCCGGACGCCGTAGGAACCGATCACGGCCGACGCGACGCCGACGAGTGCGATGGCGATCAGCGCGACGAGCGCAGGCGTGGTCAACTCGCCGCGGCCCCCGGCCTCTAGTCCTGCACGTGGTCGGCGAAGCTCTGCTCGACGCGCTCGGCGGTGCGGGTGTGCCACAGACCGAGGCCGAACAGGAACGGGTAGACGAGCACGCCGAGCAGGAGCCACGGCAGGCGGATCCCGAGCACTTCGACGCGACCGATCTCGGGGAACATCGCGAACATCACCGGGAGCAGCCCGAGGGTGAGGCCCGCGCCCACGGCGAACCGCAGGGCGACGGCGAGCTGCGATCCGATGAGGTTGCTGCGGAGGAGCTCCCCGACGCCCGTGCCCTCCTGGATGTCGACCACGGTGCGGACCGGGCGGGCCACGCCCTTGCGCTCGGCGAGCACGACGCGCACCCGCTGGTTCCGCGGATCGGCGTCGGCGCCCTCCTGGCCGGGCGCGGCCACGGGATCGGCCGGTGCCCGCTGCTCCGGGACGTCCACGGTGCCGGGCGGCGAGGTGGTGACCAGCGGCTCGTGCGGCCGGCCTGAGGACGACGGCGTGGCGGCCGTGAAGAGCGGGTCGCCGGACAGCGGCCCGGCGGACCGCGGCGGCCGCGCGGCCTGCGGCGGGCCGGTCCGGGCGGGAGCGGCAGACGGGCGGTGGACCGGACCCGGCGGCGGGGTGGTGCCGGTCGCGGGTGGGACGGCGGGAGGAGCTTCGGCAGGGGGCGTCGAGACGGGCGCCGGGCCAGGTGACGGGCGCACGGCCGGAGCGGGTGCGGTCGCCTCCGTCGGGGAGGCCCCCGGGGCGGCCGTGGGCGCAGCGCCGTCGGACCGAGCCGGATCGGGGCGGGGTGCCGGCCGCCGGATCGCCGGGGTGGACGGCGGGCCGGCCGGGGGGCGCTGCCCATCCGCCGGGACGTCGGGGGCCGGGCCGTGCTCGGCCGGGCGCGGCGGCCGCGACCAGGCGACCGGCCGGCTCGGGCCGCCCACCGCGTCACGCTCGCGGCGGAGCAGCTCGCTGGGCTGCGACTGCAGGGGCGACTGCGGCGACCCGCCGACGGGCCCCGGTGCGGGCGCGCCCGGGCCGGGAGTGGCGACGGAATGCCGGGGCACGTAGCCCATGGAGCCTGCCGAGTCGACGGCCTCGCGCCGGGCGTGCCGCCCACCGGAGCCCGACCGGCCGCTCGCGATCCGACGCTGGATCTCCTCGCGCAGCCATGCCGAGCCGGTGTCGGTGCCCTGCTCCCCGTTGCGGGCCCCGCCCTGCTCCTGCTCCTGCTCCTCGGACTCGCAGTGCTCGGCGCCCTCGCCGCGGCGCCCCGGGCCGTCCTCCGGCTCGGGGGTCACCGACGGCGAAACGCCGTCGGTGAAGGTGGTCATCGCTGACTCCACGCCTGTTTCGTCGCGCGGACCAGGCGGTCCTTCAGCTCACGGGTGTGGCGGCGGCTGACGGGCAGCTCCGCGCAGTCGGGGCCGGTGCCGACCCGCACGACGTATCCCGATCCGGACAGCCGCAGCTCGGTGACCAGCGGCAGCGACACCAGGAACGACCGGTGGATCCGCACGAACCCGGCGTCGCGCCAGCGGTCCTCGAGGACCGACAGCGGGATGCGCACGAGGTGACTGCCCTCGTGGGTGTGCAGGCGCGCGTAGTCGCCCTGGGCCTCCACGTACCGGACGGCCGAGCGGGGCACCAGCTTGGTGGTGCCGGCGAGCTCGACCGGGATGACCTCGTCCTCGCTGCCCTCCTCGCGCACGGGCTCGGTGACGCCCGCCGCCCGGTTGGCCAGGATGCGGTCGATGGAAGCGGCCAGGCGCTCCGCCCGCAGTGGTTTGAGGAGGTAGTCCACGGCGCCGACCTCGTACGCGTCGACGGCGCGGTCGTCGTGGGCGGTGACGAACACCACCGACGGCGGCACCGCCATCGACGAGAACACCCTCGCGAGCTCCAGGCCGTCCAGCCCCGGCATCCGGATGTCGAGGAACACGACCTCGACATCCGTGCGCTCGGCGACGCGTGTGCCGGTGGCCGCGTTGGTGATCCCACGCGCGGGTTGCCCCGCGGTGGCCGCCTCCCGGACCCCCTGCCTGCCGTTGAGCACGCGCAGCGCGTCCGTCGCGTTGGACGCCTTCAGCACGATCCCGACCCGGGAGTCCTCGCTCAGCAGGTAGGCCAGTTCTTCGAGAGCCGGCTCCTCGTCGTCCACCGCGAGGACGACCAGGCCTCCGGAGCTGTCGTTGCTGTCCACGATCTCCTCATCCTGCGTGTCCGGGGCTCGCGCCGGGCCGGGACGATCAAGCCCTGGCTCCGTCGACCATGGTGACGGTGAATCCGTGTGAGTGCCAGAGGACAGCACCAATCGGATTCGCCCGATCACAGCCCGCTACAAACCGTACCTCGCCCACGTCGCCCGGATCTCGGCCGCCTGGGCCACCCCCAGCAACGCGTCGATGCTGATCACGCCACCCGCTGCGGGTGCGCCGGCCAACCCGAGCCGGGCGAGCAGTGGCTTGCGGCCCTCCATCGGCACCAGCTCGGCGTCGGGGAAGCGCTCGGCGAGGACGCCCCGCGCGGTGCCCAACCCGTCGACCAGGCCGAGCTCGACGGCCCGCACCCCGGTCCACACCTCGCCGGTGAACAGGCCGTCGGTGCTCTTCAGGCGCTCGCCGCGGCGGTCGGTGACCCACTGCCGGAACATCTCGTGGAGCTGTTCCTGCAGGTCGCGCAGCCAGTCGACGTCCTCGGCCTTCTCCGGCAGGAACGGGTCGAGCCGGGACTTGGACTCGCCCGCGGTGTAGAGCCTGCGCTGCACCCCGAACCGCTCGATCAGCCCGTCCAGGCCGAAGCCCGCGCTGATCACGCCGATCGACCCGACGAGCGACGTGGGATGGGCGTAGATCTCGTCGGCCGCACACGCCAACCAGTACCCGCCCGACGCCGCGACGTCCTCGCAGAAGGCCAGTACGGGGACGTTCTTCTCCGCCGCGAGCCCGCGGATCCGGTCGGCCACCAGCGCCGACTGCGTGGGCGACCCCCCGGGCGAGTTGATCTGCAGCGCGACCGCGGCCAGCCGCTCCGACGCGAAGGCCCGTCCGAGCGTCTTCTCGAGCGCGGCCGCGTTGATCACCGAACGGGGCACCGGACCGGTGGTCGCGGTGATCACTCCGTGCAGCCGGACCATGGAGACCACCGGACGGTCGCTGCGCTCGCCGAGTTTGCCCGGGAGACGGGCCGCGAGCCGGTCGGGGATGCGGAGCGTTTCCATGCCGCCACGCTACGCGGACCGGCCCGTCGAGGCCGGACCCGCGAGCCCGGCGATCAGCGCGAGCCGGGCGTCAGAAGCGGGCGACTCGCGCGTCGGAAACGGGCGACTCGCGCGTCGGGAACGGGCGACTCACGCGTCGGGAACGGGCGACTCACCTGTCAGGAACGGGCGACTCGCGGATGCTGCCGGCGAGTCGCCCGAACTGAACAGGTGAGTCGCCCGAACTAGGCAGGTGAGTCGCCCGAACTGGGCAGGTGAGTCGCCCGAATTGGGCACGCGAGTGCGCTGGTCAGGCTCGGATGCCCGCCCGGAACTTCGGGACGCGCAGGGTGATCTTCATGCCGGCGCCGGGGGCGGTGTCGACGATCAGGCCGAAGTCGTCGCCGAACGTGGAGCGCATGCGGTCGTCGACGTTGCCGAGGCCGACGTGCGCGCCGGACTGGTGGGCGTCGTCGAGGTCGTCGGTGAGCCGGGCCGGGTCCATCCCGATGCCGTCGTCCTCCACGATGATCACGCACTCGGCGCCGGCGTTCTCGGCCGTGATGGTGATCGTGCCGCCGTTGGGCTTGCTGGCCAGCCCGTGCCGCACGGCGTTCTCGACGAGCGGCTGCAGCGCGAGGAACGGCAGCACCACCGACAGCACCTCGGGCGCGATCTGCAGCTTGATGTTGAGCCGGTTGCCGAAGCGCGCCTTCTCCAGCCGCACGTACCGCTCGATGTTGTTCAGCTCGTCCTGCAGCGTCGTGTACTCGCCCGCGGTGCGGAACGAGTAGCGCGTGAAGTCGGCGAACTCGATGAGCAGCTCGCGCGCCCGCACCGGGTCGGTACGGATGAACGACGCGATCGTGGTGAGCGCGTTGTAGACGAAGTGCGGCGAGATCTGCGCCCGCAGCGCGCGCACCTCGGCCCGGTTGAGCCGCGCGCGCGACTCGTCCAGCTCGGCGAGCTCCAGCTGGCTGGACACGTAGCGGGCGACCTCGGCGGTGGCCCGCAGCAGTACCGGGCCTGCCGTCGAGGTGGTGAGCGCGGCGAGCGTGCCGACGATCGCACCCTCGGTCTCCAGCGGGACGACGACGATCCCGCGCACCACGCAGTCGGGCCGATCGCAGGTGATCGCGGTGTGCGAGAGCACCTGCTGGCGGCCGGTGGAGATCACCTGGTCGGCGAGCTGCCGGACGTCGGGCTCGTGCTGGTCGGACTCGCCGTCCCAGGCCAGCGTGTTGCCGCGGTTGTCGGTCATCGCCAGTGCGCAGGTGTCGAGCAGCTGCCGGAGGTAGGGCAGCGCGAACGACGCCGAGTTGCGCGAGAGCCCCTCGCGCAGCGACGGCGCGGCCAGCGCCACCGTGTGCAGGGTGGCGAACGTGGCGCGTTCGAGCGGCGTGGCGAACGTGTTGCGCCGGTTGCGCAGGATGAGCACCACGACGAGCACGATCATCGCGACGATGACTCCGGCGGCGACGAGCAGCGCCGTCGAGGAACCGAGCACGTCCGACACGACACCTACCTCACCAGACGGGAAAGCCTCCGGTCGGCGAGGGGCTTGCCGCCGGTCTGGCAGCCGGGACAGTACTGGAACGACTTGCTCGCGAACGACACCTCCCGCACGGTGTCGCCGCAGACCGGGCAGGGGAGCCCGGTGCGGGCGTGCACGCGCAGCCCCGACCGCTTCTCGCCCTTCAGCTGTGCCGCGCCCTGCCCGACGGACCGCTCGACGGCGTCGGTGAGGACGGACCGCAGCGCGGCGTACAGGTCGTCGACCTGTTCGGGTTTGAGCCGCCCCGCCGCCGCGTACGGCGAGAGCCGGGCGATGTGCAGGATCTCGTCGCTGTAGGCGTTGCCGACGCCCGCCAGCACCTGCTGCTCGACGAGCAGCGTCTTGATCCGCTCGGTGCGGCCGGCGAGCAGCTCCGCGAACTCGTCGCGTGACAGCGCCAGCGCGTCGGGCCCGAGCCGGGCGATGCCGGGCACCTCCTGCGGGTCGCGCACGAGGTACACCGACAGGCGCTTCTGCGTGCCGGCCTCGGTGAGGTCGAAGCCGGGCCCGCCGACGGCGTCGAGGTGCACCCGGAGCGCGAGCGGCCCACGGCCCGGCTTGGGCGGGGCCGCGGCGGCGGTGTCGTGCCAGCGCAGCCAGCCCGCGCGGGAGAGGTGCGTGATGAGGTGCAGCGGCTCGTCGGGCCGGTCGGCGAACTCGACGGCGAGGAACTTGCCGTGGCGCGCGGCCCCGGTGACGACCCGCCCGACGAGCGCGGACACCGGCGGATCGAAGGTCTTGACGACGCTCATCCCGGCGACGTCGACCCGCGCGACCGGCCGGTATACGGCGTGCTCGCGCAGGTGGTGGGCCAGCGCCTCGACCTCGGGGAGCTCGGGCATCGACCTAGTTCACCGGTTGGAGGGGGCTGTCGGCGTGGCCAGGGGTGCCCTGGGTGCGGAGCCTGCGCACGACGATGCGCAGCTCTTCCTTGGCCTTCGACCCGCCGCGCACCATCCCGGTCCACCGCTCGGCGGGCAGGTCGTAGCTGCCCGCGGTCTCGGCGACGACGGTCCACGGCCGTCGCAGGTACCAGCGGACCGGGAAGAAGAGCACGACGAGCAGGGCGACCACCCAGAGGAAGTCCGGGATGTGCACCTGCGCGGGCTTCCAGACGAAGAGGATCACCCAGAAGACGAAGAGGGCGGAGAGCACGAACACCGCGGCGCCGCGGCCACCGTCGACGTCGTGCTCGAAGTCGTCACCCGTGGCCGGTGGGGACCACTCGATGTTGCGGCGCACCGACCAGGTGCGTCCGTCCACACCGACGACCGTCTTCGATGCCATTCATCCCCGCCGTGGTGAGTCGGGACCGTGGTCGCTCCACTTTCCCACATCCGGCACCCCCCGTGGACGATCCGCACGCCGTCGTCACCAGCTCAGGGGCAGCCGGGTGATGCCGTTGATGAAGTTCGAGACCAGCCGCCGAGGCTCGTCGTCGAGCTCGACCGGCGGGAGCCGCAGGAACTCGGTGAAGAACTCCCGCATCTGCAGCCGGGCGAAGGCCGCCCCGAGGCACAGGTGCGGGCCCTGGCCGAAGGCGAGATGGTCGTTGGGCTCTCGGGTGACGTCGAAGCGGAACGGGTCGGGGAACTTCCGCTCGTCGTAGTGGGCCGACACGTGGTAGACGACGACCTTGTCGCCCTCGGCGATCCGCCTGCCCGCGAGCTCGACGTCGCGGGCCGCGGTCCGCCGGAACGTCAGCACGGGCGGGTGCACCCGCAGCATCTCCTCGATCGCCGACGGCAGCAACGCGGGATCGGCCCGCAGCCGCCGGTACGCGTCCGGGTTCTGCACCAGCGCGAGCACGCCGCCGGGCAGTGCGCTGCGCACGGTGTCGTTGCCGGCGATGACCAGCAGGAAGAAGAACATCTTCAGCTCGGCGTCGGTGAGCCGCTCGCCGTCGACCTCGGCCTGGACCAGCGCGGTCATGACGTCGTCGGCGGGCTCCCGGCGCTTGCGCTCGGCCAGCTCCTCGGCGTAGCCGAACATGTCGGCGAGCATCGCGGGCGAGCGCGGGTTCACCGGTCGGCCCTCGGCGTCGGTGACCACCTGTCCGTGCTCCGGGTCCTGGTAGCCGATCACCCGGTTCGTCCACTCCAGCAGCAGCGCGCGGTCGGCCGCCGGAACGCCGAGCAGGTCGGCGAGGTTCTGCAGTGGGAGGTCGTCGGTGACGTCGCGGGGCAGGTCGCAGTGCCCCTGCGCGGCGGCCGCGCGCAGCAGCGTGGCCGCGCGCCCGCGGATCTCCCCGGCGAAACGTTCCAGTCTCCGGCGGGTGAACGCACCGGTCACGAGCGTGCGCAGCCGTACCTGCTCGGGAGGGTCCATGTTGAGGATCATCCGGCGGATGAACGGGAGGTCCGCCGGGTCGGGGTCGCGAATCTGGGTGGCGCCGAGCGAGGACGAGAAGTCGGCAGGCGAGCGCAGCACGTGCCGAACGTCGGCGTAGCGGGTGACGGCCCAGAACCCCGGCCCGGCGGGCCAGATGCCCACCTCGGGCTCGTCCTGCCGGCTGACCGGATCGGAGTCGCGCAGCAGGCGCAGGTCGTCGTGGGGCACGCCGCGGCCGAAGGTGCGGGGATCGAAGACGTCAACCACGCGCATTGCCTACCGTCCCTGGCGCGGGCCGTCGAGAAACGGGGTGAGGCCGGATCAGGACGGCACTAGCGTCCCGCCGGTGCCGGAGCAGTTCGTCCCCGCTCGACAGCTGTCCGCTGCCTTCTACGCCGAGGTGGTGCGCCCGGTCCTCGGCAGCCGGCCGCACGAGGCCGCGCTGCTGGGCTGGGACTCGGACGTGCTCGGCTACGACACCGAGCGGTCCACCGACCACGGCTGGGGCCCGCGGCTGCTGGTGTTCGTGTCCGACGACGACGCGGCAGCTCAGGTCCTCGCCGACCTGGACGAACGGCTCCCTGACCGGTTCCGCGGCCACCGCGTGCGGCTCGGCTGGGACGATGTCGCGGCCAACCATCACGTCACGGTGACGACATTGCGCGGCTGGCTGCTCGAGCAGCTCGGCATCGACCCCACGGACGGCATGACCGTCCTCGACTGGCTGGTCACGCCACAGCAACGGCTGCTCGGCGTGGTGGCCGGGGCCGTCCACGCCGACCCGGCCGGGCGGCTCGCCGCGGTCCGCCGGAGCCTGGCCTGGTACCCCGACCAGTTGACGGCGGGCCGCCTCGTCCGCGACGTCATGCGCCTCGCGCTGCTGCTCGGGCGCCACTATGCGCCGTACCAGAAGTGGCTGGGGACGACCTTCGCCCGCAGCGGCCACCCCGACGACCTACCCGGGCACCTGGCCCGCGCGGTGCACGCCCGCGACGTCCGGGACCGCGAGTCGGCGCTGGCCGACGCCTAGGCGGCCGTGGCCCGGCGGCACAACGACGCCGGCCTCACTGCGCCGGTCGACCCGGCCGTGGGCGACTACCACCGGCGCCCGGCGCGGGTCCTGATGGCGGACCGGTTCACCGAGGCGTGCCTGGAGGGCGTCACCGACCCGGTGCTGCGGGCGCTGCCCCTCGTCGGCGCGATCGACCAGGTCGTGGACACCGCCGACGTGCTGTCGGCGCCCCGGCAGTACCGCAGGCTGGCCGGCCTGTACGCCGTGTCCGGCGCCCGTTAGTCGTCCGCCCAGAGGTCCAGGGCGGGGGTGAGCAGGCCCTCGTGCGCCAGCAGCCACTCCTTCACCGCCCGGCCGCCGCCGAAGCCACCGAGCCCGTCGGCGGCCAGCACCCGGTGGCAGGGCACCACGACCGGCAGCGGGTTGGAGCCCATGATCGAGCCCACTCCCCTGGCCGCGGTGTGCGCCCCGCCCAGTCCGCTGCGGGCCGCCAGCCGGCCGTAGGTCACGCCGGCGCCGAACGGGACGGTCTCGAACAGCGTCTGCAGCACCCGCCGCTGCGAGCCCGCGGTGAGGCGCCAGTCCAGGGGCAGGTCGAACGTCCGGCGGGCCCCGGTCAGGTACGCGCCGAGCTGCTCGACGGCGGCGGCGGTGCCGGCGCTGTCCTCCACGAGCGGCTCGCCGAGCCGGTCGGCGGCGCGCCGGGCCGCCTCCGGAGCGTTCCCGAAGGCCACGAGGGCGAGTCCGTCGGCGGTGACGCCGACGGTGAGCGCGCCGATCGGACGGGGCGCCGGGAGCACGGTGCAGGCGAGAGCCATCCGCACAGTGTGGCGTGCGAGCCCAACTGTTAGTCGCTAACATGTGTTACTGACTAACATTTGAAGGTTCGCATGTCCGGTTCATCCGTCCTCGTGGTCGGTGCAGGGCCGACCGGCCTCGCGCTCGCGTGCGGCCTGCTCGCCCACGGCGTACCCGTCCGGGTCGTCGACGCCGCGGCGGGCCCGTCCGCCACGTCCCGCGCCCTCGGCCCGCGGCGTCGAGGTCCTGGACCGGCTCGGCGCGCTCGGCGACCTGCCCGCGCGGAGCCTCCCGATCCACCGGATCGCCGTGCACGTCGGCGGGCGCGAGCTCGGCGGGCTCGAAGTCGGGCGGCCCACCCCGCTCGTCCGCCGTCCCGGGCTGCTCGTATCGCAGGCGGAGGTCGAGGCCGAGCTGCGGCGGCGGCTGCAGGACCTCGGCGCCGCGGTCGAGTGGGGCCGCGCGGTCACCGAGGTCACCGCGGCGGGCGGCGGCGTGCGGGGCCGG
>NZ_JAHKRK010000193.1 GCF_019396355.1 Pseudonocardia nigra | reverse complement strand
GTCTGGTGGATCAGGGTCGATGGGATTCGTGATCCAGATTGCTCCTGGCAAGGCGGAGGCCCGAGCCGTCGTACCTGGCGTACCCGGTCGGGCCGACAACGCCGCCAGGGGCGATCTGGGCGCGAAGTCCGCGATCATGATCCGCCAGACGCGCCCTAGACTCGAACGATGGCGAGCGCCCGGGACCGCGTGCTGGACTCGTACGAGACGCTGTTGATCGAGCACGGCGCCGGCGCCGTCACCCTCGACGCGGTCGCCGCGGCCGCCGAGGTCTCCAAGGGCGGGCTGCTCTACCACTTCGCGTCCAAGGACGCGCTGACGATCGGACTGCTCGACCGGCTCCGCGAACGCAGCGCCGCCGACGCCGAGGCGATCCGCAGCGCCCCCGACGGCGCCGTCGCCTACTACGTGCACACGTCCGCGCCCGGAGGCGCGGTACCCGGCGGCATCACCCGCACGTACCTGGCCGTGCTGCGGCTGGCCGACGGCACCGCCACCGGCCAGGCCGTGCGCGACGCGCTGGCCGTGGTCGACGCCGACGCCTACGAGGCGCTGCGCGACGAGCTCCACGACCCGGTGCTCGCCTGGCTCGCCCAGCTCGTGGGCGACGGGCTCTACCTGCGCACGCTGACGGGCACCCCGCTCCCGCCCGGCCTCGGCGTGGAGGAGCTGCTCGCACTCATGCGCCGCTACGTCCCGGTCGACGAGCCGGAGTCGTCGGACCGCTGAAGCCCACGCCCATACGAGGCGGCGGCGCGGCCGGCGCACCGGGCCTCTGCACACGTCGGTGCAACAGCAGCTGCCGCCCAGCGCCCCGCCCAGCGTCATGATCAGTGCTGCGGGACTGGAGCGTCACCCGTGTCGCCCCCGCACCGCTGTACTGCTCATGGCAACGCTATACTGCTAGGCAACGCGGTACTGCTCACGGCGCCAACGCCCGCGCCACCGGCCGCAGCCACCGCCATGGCGGATCGAGCGACTGCTGCACCGCCCGCGCGAAGAGCCAGCGCTCGGCGCGCTCCGCATCGACGTCGGCGAGCGCCGCCATCCGCCGCACCGATCCGCGCGGGTCGGCCACCAGCCGGTCCCGGCAGTTGAGCAGGTGCTGGAGCACGTCGTAGGTCGGGTCACCGACGTAGGGCTTCGGGTCGATCAGGAGCCACGGCTCGCGGCGTGCGGCGAGGACGTTGTCGGCGTGCAGATCGGTGACCAGGAGCAGGTGCGGCCCGGCGTCGCGCGGCAGACCGCGAAACAGGTCCATGGCCGCACGGGCGATCCCGGGATCGAGATCGCCAGGTCGGCCGGCGTAGTCCTCGTCGAACGCGTCGGCCCAGGCGTCGCACATCGAGGCCAGCGGCCGGAACGGATGCCCGGCGCCCGGCTCGTGCCACAGCTTGCGCAACAGCGCGGCCACCACCTCGTCCTGCTCGGGTTCCGGGAGCGCGGCGCGCAGCGTGGTGCCGGGAACGCAGCGCTCCAGCAGCAGCGCGGTGGTCGGCCCGTCCACGTGCACGTCGTGCAACCGCACGGCACCGCGCCCATCCCACGCCGCCAGCCCGTCGGCCTCGTGCGCCGACTCGAAGTGCGACCACCCGACCTTGAGCACCACGTCCCGCCCCGAGGCGTCGCGTGCAGGAGCAACCCAGGACGCCACGCCGCCGGGCTGGTACGGCGGACCGACGGTGAGTGACCAGCGCACGGCGAGCGCGCGCACCAGCTCGGGGAGGCGGGCGAGCCAGTCCGTCCGCTCGGGCGAGTCCTCCTGCGCGACCGCGTCGGCGAGTGCCACCGGCAGCGGGAACCTGTCCACGTCCCCATCCTTCTCGGGCGGCCAATCGGATTGCCGCGCCCGAACGGTCCCGAGCCGCCGGGGCACACGCGCGGTGGCTCGCCGCCGAGGGGTACCGCTGTTCGTCGACACCTGTCCGCCTGCATCGCGACGACGTTCATCCGTCAGACGGCTCCGCAGAGCGCTGACCACAGCTTCCCGTCAAGCCGACGAGAAGCAGGCCGTCCGGCCACCCACGTAGTGCCAGGAAAGCCACGTTCCTGTCATCCAACGTCTGGAACGTGGCTTTCCTGACGTTCCGGTGAGGGTCGCGACCTGCCGGTCAGCGGTCCAGGGCAAGCGCCTCCCGGGCGATCACCGGCAGCGGGATCGGGAGCCGGTGCACCGCGACGTTCCAGTACCGCGACTCCGGGTCGCCCGCCCGCCACGCGTTGGCCAGCCGCGTGGCCGCGTCGGCGTCCATCCGCCGGCGCGGGCGCGGCCGCATCCCGCAGCGCTCGCGCACCTCCCGGTCCAGCGCGCGCCAGGCGTCGTCGGCCGTCGTGTGGACGCTGACGGTGGGCGGCCCGTCGGCGTCCCCGACGAGCAGCGTGTACGCGGTCACCACCTCGAACGACATTCCGTGCCCCCTCCCGACGCGGATGCTCCGGCGACGACGTCGGCGCTCTCGACGGAACCAACGCGAGCGGCGGCGCCACGGATACGCAGAATCGTCAGCTCGACACTAATCAGCGTCCGAGCGACACCGACGACATGTTGAACTCCGGCACCCGGACCGGCGGCATCGCGGTGCGCGTGAACCAGTCCTTCCATTCCCGGGGCACCGTGCGCTCGGTGGCGCCGACCTCGCTGCCGCGGCGCAGGACGTCGAGCGGGGAGTAGTTGAAGCGGAAGTTGTGGTCCACCTCGCCCACCACCTCGCCGCCCTCCACCAGGTACACGCCGTCGCGGGTGAGGCCGGTGACCAGCAGCGTGGTCGGGTCGACCAGCCGGATGTACCACAGGCACGTCAACAGCAGGCCGCGCTCGGTGTTCGCCACCATGTCCGCCGTGGTGGCCGCCCCGCCGCCGGTGAGCAGCAGGTTGTCCCCCGCCGGCGTGAACGTCGTGCCGAACTCGGCGGCCTCGGCCCGGGAGTAGGCCAGCTCGCCGATGGCCCCGCCGCGCACCCACTCGACCCGGCGGGTGGGGGCCCCGTTGTCGAAGACGCTGATCCCGTCGCCGGAGCGGCCCGCGGTGAGGAAGGGTTCGTAGTCGAGACCGGCCGCGGACGGGTCGCACGCCAGCATGAGGGGCAGGTCGGTGAGTCGCTCCCCGACGCGCGGGCCGTCGGGTCCGGCGAGCGCGCTGCGCCCCTCCTGCGCGGGCCGCCCGTCCATCGACCACGCCAGGAAGACCATCATGTCGGCCACCGCCGACGGCGGCAGCAGCGTCTCGTACCGGCCCGGCGGCAGGGTGACGCGGCGCCTGCCCCAGTCGAGCCGCCGGGCGGCCTCCGCGGCCAGCGCCACGACGTCCACGTCGGCGAAGTCGACGGTGGAGGCACCGGCCCAGGCGGAGCCGCCGAGGTCGGCAGTCTTGGCGTTGAGCTCCACCGAGCCCGTGGGCTGCACCCAGCGCCTCCGGATGCCGGCGGACGTGCCGAGCCACACGTTCGTCAGCTCGTGGCTGGCGAACCCGTACTGCTTGTTCTTCCCGGCCAGCACCTCGGCGAGCCCGCCGGCCAGCGGCCCGAACACCTCGATCGACGTCTCGACGGCGGGCTCTGCCCACGTGGGGTCCTCGCCCGTGGGCTCGACGAGCGGGGCCGCGTCCCGGGCCGGGCCGGCGTCGCGGGCGGCCGCCTCCGCGGCGCGCACGAGGTCGGCCAGCTGCGTGGTGTCGGTGACCGCGGCGCTGGAGCTGACGATTCCCGCCGCGGTGCCACCCTCGACCGCGACGAACGCGATCACCGTGACGCTGCCGGACGTGGTGTGCCCGTTGGTGGTCATCGTCGAGTTGGCCCAGCGCAGCACTGCCTCGCTGGTCTCCCGGACGAGCACAGCGCAGCCGTGCAGGTGCGTGGCCGCGGCCAGGGTCCGCTCGACGACCTCCTGCGGCGTGAGCACCGGCGTCCCGATCAATGGCCCTCCTCCTGCGTGTTCAGCACCCGGACGCCGCGGAAGCGGGCCGCCGGGCAGCCGTGGCTCACCGCGGCGATCTGGCCCGGCTGCGCCTTCCCGCAGTTCATCGCCCCCTGCAGCTGCCAGGTCGACGCGCCGCCCACCGCGTCGAGCGAGCCCCAGAAGTCGGTGGTGGTGGCCTGGTAGGCCACGTCGCGGAGCTGCCCGGCGAGCCGGCCGTCCTCGATGCGGTAGAAGCGCTGCCCGGTGAACTGGAAGTTGTAGCGCTGCATGTCGATCGACCAGGACTTGTCACCGACGACGTAGATCCCCCGCTCGACGCCGGCGATCAGCTCCTCGGTGCTCGTGTCGCGCGCCGGGTCGGGCTGCAGCGACACGTTCGCCATCCGCTGGATCGGCACGTGGTGCGGCGAGTCGGCGAACGCGCAGCCGTTGCTGCGGTCGAGGCCCAGCCGCGGGGCGAAGGTGCGGTCGAGCTGGTAGCCGACGAGCACACCGTCGCGGACGAGGTCCCACTCGGTGGTGGCGACGCCGTCGTCGTCGAACCCGATGGTCGCCAGGCCGTGGGGCACCGTGCGGTCGCCGGTGACGTGCATGTGCTCCGACCCGTAGCGCAGCGTCCCGAGCTGGTCCGGGGTGGCGAAGCTGGTGCCGGCGTACGCGGCCTCGTAGCCGATCGCGCGGTCGTACTCCGTGGCGTGCCCGACGGACTCGTGGATCGTGAGCCACAGGTTCGTCGGGTCGATGACCAGGTCGTACGCGCCCGCCTCGACGGACGGCACCTTGGTCTTCTCGGCGAGCAGCTCGGGCACGACGGCGAGCTCGGCGTCCCAGTCGAAGCCGTCGCCGGTCAGGTACTCCCAGCCGCGGCCGGCCGGGGCCGCGAGCGACCGCATCGTCTCGAACCCGCCCGCCGCGCGGTCCACGGCCGTGGCAGTGAACTGCGGGTGGACCCGGACCCGCTGCTGGATGGTCGAGGTGCCGGCGAGATCGGCGTAGAACTTGTTCTCCCGCACCTGCGCGACGCCGACGTGGGTGTGGTCCACACCGTCCGCGGCGAGCAGTCGCTGCGACCACTCGGTGAGCAGCTCCACCTTCGCCTTCGTCGGCACGGTGAACGGGTCGACCGCGTACGCCGACACCCACACCGCGTCCGCGTGCACCGGCTCGGCGGCCCGCTCGACCCGCTCGACGGCCACCGGCGCCAGCGTCCTCGCCACCGCGACGGCGCGCTCCGCGGTGTGCGCCGCCCGGGCCGGGGTCAGCTCGACGTGCGAGGCGAAGCCCCACACCCCGTCGACGATCACGCGGACCGCCAGCCCGACGGTCGCCTCGTCGGCCACGCCGGTGACGCTGCCGTCGCGCAGGTCGACCGACTGCGACACGATCCGCTCGACCCTCAGGTCGGCGTGCTCGGCGCCCAGCTCGCGGGCCCTGCTCAGGGCGGCGTCGGCCAGCGCGGCGAGCGGCAGGGCCCGGAACTCCGGATCGATGCGGTCGGAGGACATGCCCGCAACCTATCGGGGCAGCCGCGTCAGGGCGCGAAGCCCGCCTCCGCGCCGCCGAACAGGCCGTCGACGACGCCCCGGCCCGGCTCGGGATCGGGGTCGGGATCGACGTCGGCCTCCCGGACGACGCCGTCGGGACCGATCCGCAGGGCCCGGTCGGCGAAGCCGTCGCCGTCGAGGTCGGTGAGCAGGATCAGGTCGACACCGTCGTCGGTGACGAGCGTGTCCGGCGTGCCGTCGCCGTCGGTGTCGAACCCGCCGGTGACGTCGTCGGGCACATCCCCGGGGCGCCGCTCGCGGTTCACGCCGACCGCCCGGGCCCCGACGACAGCAGCGCCAGCTCGGCGTCCACGCGGGCACGGACAGGGGCGATCGCGGCGTCGAGGGCGGCGCCGGCGGTGTGCTCGAGCTCGACGAGCCGCCTGCCGAGGTCGGCCTCGATCGCGGTTCGGGCGGCCGCGAGGACCTCGTCGACGTGCCGGCGCAGTAGCACCCGCTCGGCCGCTGCCCGCCGCGCTCGCACGGTGGTGATCACGGCGGCGACACCCGCCCCGACCGCCAGCGGGACCAGCGCCCGTCCTCCGAGCGTGGGCAGGCCGAGGAGCGGCAACACCAGCGTGAACCGCAGCGCGATGCCACCGGCCGTACCGGCCGCCACCGACGAGCCCTCACCCGACACCTCCGCCGGGGCCCGCAGGAGGGCCGGGAGGTGGGGCGCGGGAAGCGAGGGCACTCCCGGGTCGGCCCCCCGTTCGGTGGCGATCCGGCGCAGCGCCGGACGCACCTGCGCCACCCAGCGGGTGTGCACCTCGACGGCGACCTCGTCGACGGCGGACGCGAGCATCCCGGGCAGGCGCTGCCGGGCGGCCCGGTCGCCCGCGTCGGCGTACTCCCTCGCCTCCCGCGCCAGCTCGCCGAGCGCGGTGGCGGCATCGGCGGTGGCGGTGAGCCTGCTCAACGCGAGGCAGCTGCGCAGGGCCGCCCGGTGGCCACCGCCGAGTTGTTCCCGCCGGGCGCGCAGCTCGACCCTGCGGGCGCGGACGGCGTCGGCGTACCGGTCGGGCATCCCGGCAGCGTGTCAGTGCTGCGGTCGCCACGGGCCGGAACGGCCGGAACCGTGTGCGATCGCGAACCTGAAGGGCGCTTCGGTGATCTTCAGATCGGGTTCAGGTCGGGACGCGAGCGTGGTGCCGTCCGTTCCACCCGACACCGAGGAGCACATCCCGATGCGCATCCGCACCCTGGCCGCCGCGGCACTCGTCGCGGCCGGCCTGACCGTTTCCCTGGCCGGCGCAGCCGGCGCCGCCGAGCCCGGCGGCCCCGATCCCCGGCCGGTGATCCTCACCTGCGAGGACGGCAGGGTCGAGACCCGCCCCGCCACCGACGCCGAGCTCGCCGAGCTCGAAGCCGTTCCGCCTCGGATGGTCCACCGAACCGAGGCCGTGCAGGCGATCGCGCCCACCGGTCGCGGCGGGCACGTGGCGGTCGCCCCCGAAGCCGCCGAGCGCGGCACGGCCGTCGCCGTGGCCCCGGCCGCCGTGGCCCTCGAGGGCGCTTTCGACGATACCGAGTGCGTCGAAGGCGCCGCGGGGATCGTGCGCATCACGAGCTCGGGCGGGGCCGCAGTTCGCGCCGTCGAGGCCCGCCCCACCGAGTAGCCCTGGGCGACCGGCTCGCGGGCCGCGCCGAACAGGGGGCGGCGCGGCCCGCATTCCCGGGCGCCGGAAAAGGAATCGGCGCTTCGGGCAACCCCTCCGGCGGCACATGCGTCTCCAGATCGTGAGCACCGATCCGCCGCGGGCCCGGCCGGCAGCCGCAGACGCGCCTCCTACGGCGTCGCTCCCACGCCTCGACGACCCCGGCCACAGCGGCGATCGGTGGAGAAACCGCTGGTACACGGGCCGGGAGCCGCTCGCGTCCGAGGCCCGGCGCGTACCCCCATCCGGGCGGTGCGCCCCCGAACACCCGCAACCCGCCCGGGACGACCTCGTTGTCCCGATCGAGCGGACCTGTCTGGAGGTTGTGTGAGCGCCGTTTCACCCGCCCGTCCGGCCATCCCCGAGGGCCAGGCGCACTTCGTGCCGCCCCACGAGGCCGGCGTACACGGGCTCCGCAGACCACGCCCGCGTCCGCAGCCGACGCGCACCCCGTACCCGGCCGTCTCGGTGGTCGTGCCGACGCGGAACGAGGCGCGCAACCTGGAGATCATCCTGCCCGCGATCGCCGCGGTGCGGCCGTCGGTCCACGAGATCATCGTGGTCGACGGGAACTCGACCGACGGCTCCCTCGAGGTCGCCCAGCGCGTCCTGCCGTGGGTGCGCACGATCAACCAGACCCGCAAGGGCAAGGGCAACGCCATGGCCTGCGGGTTCGCGGCGGCCACCGGCGACGTCATCGTGATGTTCGACGCCGACGGCTCAGCCGACCCCGCCGAGATCCCGGCCTTCGTCGACGCGCTCGTGCAGGGTGCCGACTTCGCCAAGGGCAGCCGGTTCACCAGCGGCGGCGGCAGCGACGACATCACCCTGCTGCGCAAGACCGGCAACGCCGGCCTCAACGGCGTCGCCAACGCGCTGTTCGGCACCAACTACACCGACCTCTGCTACGGCTACAACGCGTTCTGGGCCGACCTCCTGCCGGTGCTGGAGCTGCCCCCGGTCGACGCCCCCGCGCCCAGCGAGGGCATGCTGTGGGGCGACGGCTTCGAGATCGAGACGGTGCTCAACTGCCGCATCGCCGCGGCCGGCCTGAAGATCACGGAGGTGCCGTCGATCGAACGTCAGCGGATGTTCGGCGACACCAACCTCCGCACCTTCGCCGACGGCACCCGGGTGCTGCGTACGCTCCTGGCCGAGCACCGGCGAGCCGACCGCCGCAAGTCCGACCGCCGCTAGCCCCGTGCTTCGCACATGAGGGAGGTTGGGATCGGCCGAGCGAGTCGGCTTGATCATTCTATCGGGTGGTGGCATACCCGACGGGTGCGCGGGCAGCAGGTCAGGTATGGGCAGCCGTCGGTGGAGAAGGCGTTGGGTGCGCTGCCGGTAGTGGCGGAGTACTGCCGGCGGCTGGACCTGGCGGGGATCGTGGATCGGGCGTGTCCGATCCGGGAGGATGTCGCGATCCTGACGCACGGCCAGGTGATCGAGGCGCTGGTGGCGAACCGGCTGAGTTCGCCGACGCCGCTGTGGCGGGTCAGCGATTGGGCGCGCGAGTGGGCGGTGGACGAGGCGTTCGGGATCGAGGCGGCCGCGCTGAATGACGACCGGATCGGCCGGGCGTTGGACGCGATCGCGCCGGAGTTGGATCACATCGTCGGCTCGGTGGGCGCGCAGGCGATCGCCGCGTTCGGGGTGGATGTGTCGCGGCTGCACTGGGACATGACCTCGATCTCGCTGTACGGGGCGTATTGCGACACCGACCCGGACCATCCCGCACCGCGGTTCGGGCACCCGAAGGACCGCCGCCCGGATTTGAAGCAGATCCAGACCGGGTTGGCGGTCACCGCCGATGGCGCGGTCCCGGTGTTTCACCGCGCCTATGACGGCGGGGCCGGTGAGGTGTCCCAGGTCGTCGGGGCGATGCAGGAGTGTCGGAAGATCGCCGGGCGGCGGCGGTTTCTGCTGGTCGGTGACTCAAAGCTGGTGTCGTATGCGAACTTGCGTGACATGATCGCCGCTGGGGTGGAATTCATCGCCCCGGCGTCCAAGACCTATGTCAGCGCCGCGGAGTTGGCCGGCCTGGACGTGGAGTCGGCCCTGCAGGTGGACTACGTGGCCGCCCGCGACGAGAACACCCCCGCCGCCCAGCGGGGTCGGTGGCGGGTCGTCGAGGGCCCCATCACGATCAGCGGGCGGCGCAAGCGCGACCCGGTGCTGGGGCTGCGGCGGGTGTTCGTGCACTCCAGCGCCCGGGCCGGGGCCGCGGCGACCGCGCGGGCCAAGAAGCTCGCCCGGGCCCGCGACGACCTGGACCGCCTCGGCCGCGGGCTCGGCTCGCGGCACTACCCCGACCCGGACGCGGTGGCCGCCCGTGTCGCGGCGATCGCCCGCGAACGCCGAGTGAGTGCCTATCTGCGCACCGAGGTCGGCACCGACCCAGCGACCGGGAAACCTGCGCTGTCGTGGCATTTCGACGACCACGCGGTGGCCGCCGAAGCCGCCACCGACGGCTGGTACGCGTTACTGACCAACCTGGGCGCCGACGTTCCCGCCGCCGACGTGCTGCGCCGCTACAAAGGCCAAGAAGCCGTGGAACGCCGCTACGGCGCGTTCAAAGGGCCCTTGGCCGTCGCGCCCATGTTTCTGCACAACAACCGGCGGATCACCGCGTTGATCACGGTGATCTGCCTCGCGCTGCTGGTGTTCTGTCTCGTCGAACGCGCCGTGCGTCAGGCGATCGCCCCGGCCACACAACTGGATCAGATCCAGGCGGGCCGGGCAGCCACACCCACCGGGAAACTCATCTTCCAAGCCCTGACCGGGCTGCGATTGATCCCCGCGACCGGCGGCCGACCGGCCACCATCCCGCAACCCACCCCGCTACAGGCACGTCTTCTGCACCTACTTGACGTCGATCCCACCACCCCACCATGATCAACAGAACCGGCGAATCTCCGGGTCAGCCCACCCGCCCCCATGTGCGAAACGCCCGGCTAGCCCCGGCGGTCGCCCAGCCTGCCGAAGGAGACCGCCCCGTGAGTACCCCCGCCGTCACGGCGACCGTCGTGATCTGCGTCTACACCGAGAAGCGGTGGGACGACATCGTAGGTGCGGTGGACTCGGTCGCCGCGCAGGACATCCGCGCTGCGGAGACGCTCGTCATCGTCGACCACAACGCCGCGCTGCTCTCGCGCGCGCAGCAGACGTTCGGGCCGCAGGGCGTGCGGGTGCTCCCGAACGCGCACAAGCAAGGGCTGTCCGGGGCGCGCAACACCGCGATCGCGGAGGCCGCCGGTGAGGTCGTCGTGTTCCTCGACGACGACGCCGCGGCCCGGCCCGGCTGGCTGGCCGCCCTGCTGGCGCCGTACAGCGACCCCACGGTCGTCGCCGTGGGCGGGGTCGCCCACCCCCGGTGGCCCACCAACCGCCCGCGCGTCCTGCCGGGCAGCGCGCCCTACGACCCGAACGCCACCGGCGAGCTCGACTGGATCGTCGGGTGCACCTACACGGGGCAGCCGATGCAGCAGGCCGAGGTGCGCAACCTCATGGGCTGCAACATGTCGTTCCGGCGCGAGGTGTTCGACCGCGTGGGCGGCTTCGCCGAGGACATCGGCCGCATCGGCAAGAACCCGTTGGGCTGCGAGGAGACCGAGCTCTGCATCCGCGCCCGGCAGGCCTACCAGCGGGCCGGTGAGAAGATCCGGATCGTCTTCGAGCCGCGGGCCGCGGTCGACCACCGCGTCAGCGCCGACCGCATCGAGTGGGCGTACCTGCGCCGCCGCAGCTGGGCCGAGGGGCTGTCGAAGGCCGCCGTGTCCAAGCTGGTGGGCAGCGACGACGCTCTGTCCACCGAGCGCAGCTACGTGGCGAAGGTCCTGCCGTCGGCCGTCGTCCGCGAGCTGCGCGAGGGCCGGGTCTCGTCGGCGGCAGCGGTCGTCACCGCGCTGGCCTGCACCAGCGCCGGGTACCTGCGCGGCAAGCTGCCCGGCGCCACGGCGGGCGTGCGGCTCCCCGCCGCGGGCGCGTCCGCCCCGGCCACCCCGAACGCGGGTGGCTGAGCCCGGAGCGACCCGCCCGCACCGGCAGATCACCAGCTTCGTCCACCACCGCAGCCGGCTCACCGAGGGTCAGCAGCACGCCTGGGACCGCTGGTGGCCGGTGCGCGGCCGCGACGTCGCCGACCTGTTGAGCGGCGCCGAACCCTACGACCCGCCGGCGTGGTTCGGGCGGGTCGCGCCACTCGTGCTGGAGATCGGGTCCGGCATGGGCGAGTCGACGGCGGCGTTGGCCGCGGCCGCCCCGGACGTGGACCACATCGCCGTCGAGGTGTTCGAGCCCGGGCTCGCCCAACTGCTCATGCGGATCGCCGACGCCGAGCTGACCAACGTCGCGCTGCTGCGCGGCGACGCCGTCGCGCTGCTGAAGGAGCGGGTGCCGCCCGCGTCGCTCAGCGGTGTCCGGATCTTCTTCCCGGACCCGTGGCCCAAGCGCAAGCACCGCAAGCGCCGGCTCGTGCAGCCCGACTTCGTCGCGCTCGCGGCATCGCGGCTGCAGCCCGGCGGCACCCTGCACCTCGCCACCGACTGGGACGACTACGCCACGCAGATGCGCTCCGTCTGCGACGGCGAGCCGCTGCTGGAGAACACCGCCGCGGACCAGCCGGGCGGTTGGGCACCGCGCCCCGAGTGGCGACCGGTCACGAAGTTCGAGCAGCGCGCGCGGATCGAGGGCCGGGACGTGCACGACCTGATGTACCGCCGCCGCCCCTGACCCCACCCCGCGAGTCGCCCAATTCCGCCCCCCGAGTCGCCCCCTTCCGACCCGCGAGTCGCCCGATTCCGCCCCCCGAGTCGCCCGACTCCGCCCCCGAGTCGCCCCCTTCCGACCCGCGAGTCGCCCGGGTTCGACACGCGAGCCGCCCGGGTTCGACCCGCGAGTCGCCCGATTCCGCCCCGCGAGTCGGGACGAACCGGCGGGCGAGCCGGCACCAACTGGCGGGCGAGTCGGCACAAGGTGGCGGGCGAGTCGGCACGAAATGGCCCGTCGGGGTCTGGGGTCGGCCCTGTCAGATCGGCGCCGGCAGCCCGGGCACCTGGCGGGTCCGCCCGCGGAACTCGGCCACGACCTCGTCCCCGGCCCGGACGGTCACGTCGTACAGCCCGGACCGTCCGGTCATCGCCCGCTCCACCGCCTCGGCCTCGAGCTCGGAGCCGAGCGCGACGGGTCGCAGGAAGGCGATGTCGGCCCCGGACGCGACGGCCGAGGTGCCGTGGCTGTTCGAGGCGTAGGCGAGCGCGGCATCGGCGAGCAGGAACAGGTACCCGCCGTGGCAGATGCCGTGCCCGTTCACGTGGCGCGGCTCCACCGTCATGGCGACGCGCGCCCGGCCCGGCCCGACGTCGAGCAGCCGCACGCCCGCCGACCGCCCCGCCCCGTCGGCGCGGTACATCGCGTCGGCGGTGCGGGTGGCGACCTTCTGCGGGTCGGTCGCCTCAGTGCTGTCCGTTCGCTCCGGCAAGCTGCGCTCAGCCACGGCTGATCCACGTCTCGTGCAGGTGCCGCGAGCGCAGGCCGTGCGGGGCCGCAGGATCCCGGTCGAGAAGTGCGGTGCTGCGGCGGCCGCTGGGCGCACCCGCCCCGTTCTGCCATTCCTCGTAGGTCGCGACCACACACTCCCTGTCGGCGCGCACGACGTCGACGTCGACGTCGGCGATCCGGATCGTCAGTCCCGGCGCGGAACCGTGCGCGCCCTCGAACCCGCGGAACAACTCGTCGCGCCGCAGGAGGGCGCCGTCCGGGGTGACCATCGTGAACTGCTCGGCGTGCGCGTCGGCGAACGCCGCGAACACCGCCGGGGTGCGCGGAGCGCTGCCCGTGAGCCAGGCCGCGATCGTCCGGTGCAGCTGGTCCACCTGCGCGGCGCACCGTTCGCACAACGCCTCCGCGCTCTCGTCCATCACGCCGAATGCTAACCGGCGCAGGAGGATAGGGTCGGCGCATGATCCCGACCACCCCGACGGGTCCGGCCCCGCGCGTGCTGCTGGTCTGGGACGCGCCCAACATGGACATGAGCCTCGGTTCCCTGCTCGGCGCCCGGCCCACGTCGGCGTTCCGCCCCCGGTTCGACGCGGTCGGCCGGTGGCTGCTCGACCTCGCCGGTCCGGAAGCGATCGCCGAGGCAACCGTGTTCACCAACGTGGTGCCCGGCAGCACCGAGGTCGTGCGGCCGTGGGTGGAGGCGCTGCGCAACGTCGGCTTCGCCGTCTTCGCCAAGCCCAAGGTCAGCGAAGACTCCGACGTGGACGACGACATGCTCGCCCACATCCGGCTCCGGGCGGGCGAGGGCGCCCTGCAGCACGTCGTGGTGGCCTCCGGCGACGGCCGCGCGTTCCGCGAGCCCCTCGAGGACCTGGAACGGCAGGGCACCGGCGTCACGGTGATCGGGTTCCGGGAGCACGCGAGCTTCGCGCTCACCTCCGACGTCATCGAGTTCATCGACCTCGAGGACATCGAGGGCGTCTTCCGCGAGCCGCTGCCCCGCATCACGCTCGACTCCCTGCCCGACACCGGCGCGTGGCTGCCGCCGTTCCGGTCGCTGCGGTCGCTGCTCGAACCGCGCCGATGACGTTCCGGCTCACCGCTCCCGTCGTGCTGCCGTGCGACGCGGAGTGCTCCGTGCTGCGCGACGCCGTGGTGGACGTGGCGGCCGACGGGCGGATCGCCTGGATGGGGCCGCGCGCGGAGGCGCCGGTGAGCGACGCCCCGGTGCACGCGCTGTCAGGGGCGTTGCTCCCCGGGCTCGTCAACACGCACGCGCACACCCCGATGACCCTGCTGCGCGGCATGGGCGGGGACCTGCCCCTGATGCCGTGGCTGCAGGACGTGATCTGGCCCGCCGAGGGCCGGCTCCGCGCCGCCGATGTGCACGCCGGCATGACGTCGGGCTGCATCGAGCTGCTGCGCACGGGCTGCACCACCAGCGTCGAGATGTACTTCTTCACCGACGCCCTGATCGACGCGGTCTCGGCCGTCGGGTCCCGGGTCGTGCTGACGCCGGGGATCATCGCGGCACCGGGCTGGGACCGGATCGGCACGTGGGAGCAGATGCGCGACGCCGTGTCGGCGCGGATCGACGCCGTCGGGCTGCGGTCGGGGCCCGGCGACCGCATCGAGCTCGGCTACGGGCCGCACGCGGCGTACACGCTGGAGCCGCACGCGCTGGCGTCGATCGGTGAGCACGCCCGCGAGCGCGGCGCGCTCCTGCACATCCACGTCGCCGAGGCCGCCGAGGAGGACGCCGTTCAGCGCGCGTCGCACGGCTCGGTGCCCGCCCTCCTGGACGAGGTCGGCGTGCTGGACGGCCGGATGCTCGCGGCGCACGGCGTGCACCTGTCCGACGCCGACATCACCCTGTTCGCCGCGCGCGACACGGCCGTGGCGCACTGCCCCGGTTCCAACGCGAAGCTCGCCGCCGGCATCGCCCGGACGGCGGCGCTGCGGCGGGCCGGGGTGCGGCTGGGGCTCGGCACCGACGGCCCCGCTTCGGGCGACGACCTGGACCTCTGGGCCGAAGCCCGGCTCGCCGGCCTGCTCGCCCGCGTGACCAGCGGCGACGCCGCGGAGCTCACGGCCGCGGAGCTGCTGCTCATGGCCACCCGCGACGGTGCCGCGGCCATCGGGCGCGACGACCTGGGCGTGCTGGAGCCGGGCCGCTGGGCCGACCTGGTGCACGTCGACCTCGACGACCCGGCCTTCGTCGCGCCGGAGGACGACGCGCAGCTGCTGTCCAACCTCGTGTGGGCGGCCGGATCCCGGGTCGTCCGGGACGTATGGGTGGCGGGGGACCAGGTGCTCGCCGACCGCGAGCCCACCAGAGTGGACCGCGCGGACGCGACGAAGGCCCTGCGCGCCGCGGCCGCCCGCCTCCACCCCTGATCCGCGAGTCGCCCCTTCCCGACACGCGAGTCGCCAGTGTTCGCCCAACGTGTCGCCCGCAATTGACAACCGAGTCGCCCGTACGGGTCACTTGATCCTGGTCAGCCGCCGCGCGAGTCACGATGCCGGCGCGCCCGCAGCGCCCCGACCACACGTCCGCGGGGGTAGGCGCCACGCCTGCGGAACGCGTCCGCAAGCTCACGTTCCATGCGGCTGGTGTTCGCCAGGTCCTCGGCTCGGACGATGACGACGATCCAGCCTCGGCGCTCGAGGTCCCGGGTCCGGGCGTCGTCCCGGTCCTGGCGTTCGGCATGAGCGGCGTGTCCGTTGTACTCGACCGCGATACGCAGCTTCGGCCAGCACTGGTCGAGCTCGTACAAGGGCTGCCCGTCGATCGTGGGCACCCAGTAGTTCACCTCGGGCACCGGGAAGCCGAGGTCGACGATCGACCAGAGCAGCCAGCTCTCGGCCGGCGACCGCGCACGACCGGTGGCGAGTTGCAGCAGTCGCTCGGCGATCCGGGTGCCCCGGATGTCCGGCCGTTGGCGGACCCGTCGCAGGAGCTCGGCGCGGAAGGCTTCGCGCGCCGCGTCCTCCTCCACCGCGGCCAGGGCCTGATCGACGACGGCGAGCGCGTCCTGCGGCCGGGCGGTGCACAGGAGATCGCTGACGACGCGTTCGATGCAGAGAACCGGGAGGCCGTGCACGACGGTCCGGTCGGCGTCGAGCAACTGTCCGTTGTGCACCACGAGGCCGGGGCGGGTCCGTTTCTTGCTCCGGTAGGGCACCGCGATGTGCACCGGCGTCGGCTCCATCGCAGTGAGGCCGTGCAGGAACGCGGCGGTGGGGCCGGTGATCACCGCGTCCGGCCCGGACGCGAGCCAACCGGCTGTGATCATCGTGAACGGCTCGGCCGCCCGCGTCGGATCCACGAGAACACCTGGCCACGGCGAGGCGATCTCACCGTGGCTCAGGGCGGTGCGCAACCGCCTCTCACCCAGGACCCGGACCGCCTCACGCCGCAGGCACGCACCCGCACCGTCCACCTCCGTCGGAAACATGACATGACGGTCGCGCAGCACCGCCATGATCGAGCGACGTCTTGTCGAGCTGTGGACAAGCCGGAAGCGATGTGGACAACTCCGGCTAGAGCGTGTCCCGTGGATCATGCGGGTGGGCTGCGGTAGATCTCTTCTGTGCTTGATCGCCACGACTTGACCGACGCGGAGTGGGCACGGCTGGAGCCGTTGCTGCCCGACCGGACACCGCGACG
>NZ_JAHKRK010000192.1 GCF_019396355.1 Pseudonocardia nigra | reverse complement strand
CGCGGTGTCCGGTCGGGCAGCAACGGCTCCAGCCGTGCCCACTCCGCGTCGGTCAAGTCGTGGCGATCAAGCACAGAAGAGATCTACCGCAGCCGACCCGCATGATCCACGGGACACGCTCTAGCCGGGGTCCTGTTCGGATGGGTGCCCGGCGTCGCCCTCGTCCTGGTCGCCGCGCTGCTCGGCGCGGTGGGCGCGTTCGGGCTGGGGCGGGTGCTGGGGCGCGATGCCGTCGAACGGCTCACCGGGGCCCGGGTCGCCCGGCTCGACGGGCTGCTGCGACGCCGGGGCCTGATCGCCGTCATCGGGATGCGGCTGATCCCGGTGCTGCCCTTCACCGCGATCAACTATGCGGCCGGGCTCACCGCGGTCCGGATCCGCGACTACGTCATCGGCACCGCAGTGGGCATCGTTCCCGGCACCGTCGCCTTCGTGGCGCTGGGCGCCTACGGCTCGTCTCCGGGCTCCTGGCCGTTCATCCTCGCCGTCATCGCGCTCGTCGGGCTCACCGCCGGGGGTGCGGCCCTCGCCCGCCGGCACCCCAGGACCGGCGCGTTCTTCCGGCGCAGCCCGGACGACCGGGCGGCGCCGGGAGAATCGGGTCCGGCGCCGCGGTGACGGATGCCGGGTGCCGGCGCGCGGACGGACGGTCCCGGATTCATCCGCGGGCGCTGCTCACGTCGAGCTTCTCCAGCGCGGCCAGGAAGCCCTCGCTGTAGGTGGGGAACTGGGCGACCTGGTCGAGCAGCACCGCGATCGGGATCGCGGTGCGCACGGCCAGGGCGGCCTGGTGGATCCACTCACCGGCCATCGGGGCAACGGCCCAGGCGCCCAGCAGCACACCGTGGTCGGGGTCGGCGAGCAGTCCGAGGTGACCCCACGGGTCCTGCTCGTAGGTCCAGGGACGGGCGAGTGCACCGGCGAGGTCGAGCTCGGCAGTCACGGTGCGCCGGCCCTGTCGGTCGGCCTGGGCGGTGGTGAGGCCGACGGCGGCGACTTCGGGGTCGGTGAACACGACACGGGGGATGCCTCCGTAGCCGGCGGGGTGGGGTCGGCCGAGGATGGCGTCGGTCGCGATGCGGGCCTGGTACTTCGCGACGTGGGTGAATGGCATAATCGCGGTGACGTCGCCGATCGCCCACACTCCGTCGGCGGCCTGGCAGTGCTCGTCGACGGTGATCTCACCCTTCGGTCCCGGGGTGACGCCGATCGCGTCCAGGCCCAGGTCTGCGGTGCGGGGCCGGCGGCCGGCCCCGACCACCACGACATCGCAGCGCAGCTGGGAACCGTCGTCGAGGGCGAGCACGACGTCGGCCCCGTCACGGCGGGCTGCGGTGGCGGTGACGCCGGTGCGCACGTCGATCCCCTCGGCGCGCATCCGCTCGCCGAGCAGTTCCCCGACGCGGGGTTCCTCGCGCGAGAGCAGCGTCGCCGATCGCTCCACGATGGTGACCCGGGCACCGAAGCGGTGCAGGAAGCCGCCGAGCTCGGAACCGACAGCGCTCCCGCCCAGCATGACCACCCGGTCGGGAATCTCGGTCAGGGTGGTGGCCTCCCGGTTCGTCCACACCGGGACGGTGTCGAGTCCGTCGACCGGGGGCAGGACGGCGTCGGAGCCGGTCGCGATGACGAGGTGGGCGGCGCGCAGCGTGCGGCCGTCGACCTCGACGGTGCCCGGTCCGGTGATGCGGGAGGCCCCCTTGACGACGGTGGCACCCGACTTCTCGTATCCGGTGACCTGGTTGCCGTCGTCGAGGTGGCGGATCATGTCGTCGCGCCAGGCGCGGGTGGCGGGCCAGTCCAGGCGGGCGCCGTCGACGCCGGCGGCGCGCTCGACTTCGCCGCGGGCCTCCGGAGGGCGCAGGAGGGTCTTCGACGGGATGCACGCCCAGTAGCCGCATTCCCCGCCGATGAGTTCCTTCTCGATGGCAGCGACCCGCTGACCGGCGGCCAGCAGGCGTGACGCGGCCACCTCGCCGCCGGGTCCCATGCCGATGACGATGGTGTCGAACTGCTCGCTCATACCGCTCCTTCGTTCCGAGGTCCGATCGGCGTGTACGTGGGGGCGGGCCGGGTCAGGCGCAGCAGGAGGTGGGCATCTCGTTGCGGAACAGCCCGGCGGCGATGCGCAGGCTCTCGGCCATCGTCAGGTACGGCGCCCAGGTGTCGGCCACCTCACCGACGGTCATCTGCGCCTTGATCGCGTACGTCGCCGCGAGCATGATCTCCCCGGCGCCCTCGGCGGCGGCGTGCACGCCGAGCAGCTCGCCGGTCTCGGCGTCGGCGACGAGCTTGACGATCCCGCGGGTGTCGCGGTTGGCCAGCGCCCGGGGGACGTCGGCCAGATCCAGCACCCGGCAGTCGCACCGTCGACCGTCGGCCGTCGCCTGGGCTTCGGTCAGCCCGGCCGAGGCGAGCTGGGGGCGGGTGAATACCACCGATGGCAGGCCGGCGTAGTCGACCGTGGCCGGGCGCGGACCGGCCGCACCGGTGGCGTTGAGCGCGGCCGCCCGCCCGGTGGCTGCCGCCACGTAGACGAACTGCGGAACTCCGGTCACGTCCCCGGCGGCGAAGATGCGCGGGTGGGTGGTGCGCTGCTCGTCGTCGACCCGGACGAAGCCGCGCTCGTCGGTCGCGACCCCGGCCAGGTCCAGCCCCAGCCCGTCGGTGCGGGCTCGCCGCCCGGTCGCCACCAGCAACTGCTGCCCGGCCACGCGGTGCCCGCCGCGGGTGACCACGACGACCTGCCCACCGCCGGGTTCGACCGCGACGCCCCGCTCCTCGACCACCGTGATCCCGTCGTCGGCGAACACCCGCCGCAACGCACCGGCGATCTCGGGCTCGGCGGCCGGCGCAAGCCGCCCGACGAGGGTGACCTGCGCGCCGAGGTGGGCGAACAGCTGCGCCTGCTCCAGGCCCACATAGCCGCCGCCGATGACGACCAGCGACTCGGGTAGCTCGGTCAGCTCGATCGCACTGGTCGAGGTCAACCAGTTCACCTCGTCCAGCCCGGGCAGCTCGGGGCGGTCGGGCTCGGCGCCGGTGGCGACCAGGTAGGCGCCGGCGGGCAGCGGCTCCCCGTCGACGGTCAGGGTCTCCCAATCGGTGAACCGGCCCCGCCCTGGGCGGACCTCGAACCCGTACGCGGCGGCCACGTCGGCGTACTTGGCCTGCCGCAGCCGCTCGACCAGCTCGTTCTTCTGCCCGACCAGTGCGCCCAGATCCACCGGCCCCGCGCCCGTCGGGACGCCTGCGAACGGGTGGGACAGCGCCGTGTGCCGGGCGCCTGCCGCGGCAAGCAGGGTCTTCGACGGCACGCATCCGACGTTCACGCAGGTGCCGCCCAACGTCGCCTGCTCGACCAGCACGACGGACTTCCCCGCCTGGCGGGCGGCGATCGCGGCGGCCATCGCCGCCCCACCGGAACCGATGACGGCCAGATCGACCATGGCGCTGTCGTCCACGAGGGGCCTCTCCTGAGTGTCGTGCGGTGGGGGCGACGCCGGCCGGTGGTGACGTGCGGTCGTTGCAAGCGCGGATACCCGGCCCTGATCGCCCGTGAACCCACGATCGGTCGGGATTGCGACGTCGCCGCCGAGCCGATCGCCCCGATGACCGACATCGGTCAGTCGGTCCCGGGCCCGCCGGGCTCGGCGAGGGACCGGCTGAACGCGCGGAGGCGTCGGAGGGCCAGTTCGTCAACGTCGCGGGAGCCGGAGCGCAGCGCCTGCTTGATGGCCTGGTACGTCCTGGCCTGCAGGCCGCACCGGCGGCACTCCTCGAGATGCTCCGCGACGCATGCGGCGGTGAGGTCGTCGGCCTCGCCGTCGAGGTAGCGCTGCAGCGCCCGAGAGGTGCGGAAGCAGCGGGTCATCCGCGACAGCGACATCACGTTCATGGCTGGCTCCGGTGGGGGACGAGCCCGGCGGCCACCAGGCGGGTGCGGATACGGGCGCGGGCGCGGTGCAGCCGACTCATGACGGTGCCCCGCGGGATGCCGAGCGCGTGCGCGGCCTCGGCGTAGGTGAGGCCGTCGATGTCCACGAGCTGCACGACGATCCGATGCATGGCGGGTAGCGCGGCAAGTGCGTCGGCCACGACCGCCTCGAACTGGGCGTCGACCACGACGTCTTCGGCGCTGCGCCCGTCACCAGCCCGGTCGAGGAGCCCGGATTCCGGCTCGTCGTCGCGCAGCAACGTCGGGAGCCGGGTGCGCGCCCGGTTGCGGTGGGTGTTGCGCAGGATGGTCAGCAGCCACGCGCGAGGATGCTCCCCGTCGAAGCGGTCGATGGCGCGGTAGGCGCGCACCAACGTGTCCTGCACGAGGTCCTCGGCGTCGGCGGGCTGCCGCACCATGGCGAGCGCCACGCGGTACAGCACCGGGACTTCGGGTTCCACGTACTGGGCGAAGGCAGTCGCGGACGTACACCGCCCCGGGTCGTCGGGCGCGGCGGCCGGTCGGTCGTTCACGGCACCGGAACCCCGATGCGCGCAGGCGGATTCCCCGCCGGGGAATCCGCTTCGGGCCCGGCGGGTTCCCCGCTCGTGAGCGGCGGGCGCAGGCGGTCACGCGAATCCGTGGTCGTCCGCCGAGGGAAGCCGTGATCGACGCGCTGACGTCGCTCCCGGAGATCCACGAGCGACGTCTGCATGGACAAGCGACCGAGGACCGGCCGCAGCCCGAGTTCCGAGATGCGCACTGCAAGGCCGTCCTTGCCCGGCGGGGCCACCGGCACCACCGGCGCCCGGAGTGGACGCCGGTGGTCGTCCTCGGGTTCAGCCGCCCAGGGCAGGAGCGGCCGGTACATCGAGTTCCGTGCCGACGTAGTGGTTGAAGTAGTTGGTGAACAGGTTCACCACGAGGTGGGCGAACGCCTCGGCCAGCTCTTCATCGCTCCATCCGGCGGCCTTGGCCTGCTCCCAGGTGCTGTCCTGCACCGTGCCCACGTCGGCGGCGGCCTCACGCATCACGGCGAGCAGGGTGTCCAGCTTGTCCTCACCGGTCGGGTGACCCGCCCGGATCGCCAGCATCTGGTCCGGCTCCAGACCGTCAGCCTTGCCTCCCAGTGTGTGGGCCGACTGACAGTAGCCGCAACGATCGACGGCGCCGACGGCCAGCGCGATCGCCTCCCGGGTCCTCCCATCGAAGCTGCCGTGGCGGGTGATCGCCTCCTGGACACCGGCGTAGGCGGCGAGGACGACGGGGGAGTGAGCCATTCCGGCGTGAATGTTCAGCAGCTTGCCCATGCGCTTCTTCAGGGCTTCGAGAGTGGGCCGGGTCTGCTCGGGTGCGTCGTCGAGCGTGTGCGCGA
Organism: Pseudonocardia nigra; assembly: GCF_019396355.1. Taxonomy (GTDB): domain Bacteria; phylum Actinomycetota; class Actinomycetes; order Mycobacteriales; family Pseudonocardiaceae; genus Pseudonocardia; species Pseudonocardia nigra. The sequence goes on along the minus strand of NZ_JAHKRK010000192.1, from coordinate 11,040 downwards.
GGACACGGGGCATGTCGTGCTCCTCTTCGTCGAGTTCTCTCCTGACCTGTTCGTCAACACCAACCCTGCCGAAGGCGCACGAGGCAATGTCAGCAGGCCGACAGAGTCGACCGGACGGGCCCGACCGTGTCCGACCGGTCAAATCGCCCGGAGTCGCCGCAGCGCCGCGGTGTCGAGCAGCCGGACCGAGGCGTAGCCGATCTCCACGTGTCCGCGGCGCTCGAAGCTCTTCAGGATCTTGTTGAGCGAGGGTCGAGCGACCCCGAGCATTGCCGCGAGGGTCCGTTGCGGCAGACGCACCACCTTGTCGCCGGACTCGTCGTCGGCCTCGTCCAGCAGGAGCCCGGCGAGCTGGGCGGGCAGCGGGCGGCCGAGCAGAGCGATGAGCCGCCCGTGGCTTGCGGCGAGGCGCTGCGCGACGCTCGACAGCCAGCGCCGGGCGATTGCCGGGTGGCGCGCGAGCAGTCCCTCGAAGTCCGGCGGCGCGAGGTGCAGGCAGGTCACGCGGTCGACGGCGCGCGCCGCGTAGGGCAGCGCCAGCCCGAGCAGGAGCGGGATGTCGCCCTCGACGTCGCCGGGCCGGAGCACGCCGACGACGACCCGGCTGCGGCCGGAGGTAACGCTGAGCTCGACGTGGCCCGCCCGGATGATCCACACGCCGCTGCCGCCGTCCGCGTTCGCCCCGAACAGCGGCTGACCGGCGCGCAGCTCGATCGGGCGCAGCGTCTCCGCGAGCGCGGCGACATCACCCGCCGCCAGCGGCGCTGCTGCCCCGCGTCCGACACAGCGGGCGACCCATGCGGCATCACGGATCGTCGGGTCGTCGGTCCCCGTTGCGGCTCGGGTGGCACCGAGAACCTCCGACCAGCGGCTGACCTTCATCCACAAATCGTGTCACCCCGCTGACAGTGTCCGGTTCGCGGACGCACCCTGGGGGTTCTTCCCGCCGGTGGGACTGCCGGGGCGAGGGGTGAGATGCGGGAACAACGCCGCCCCGGTCCAACTCATGACACGCCCAGGGCGGACACCCGGAAGCCGAATGCACCGATGAGAAGGAATCTCTGATGGCGACCCTGCGTACCCACCTCACCATCGACCGGCCCGCCGACGAGGTCTGGTCGGTCGTGAGCGACGCCGGCAACATCTCGGCGTGGTTCCCGATGGTGAAGACCTCGACCGCGAGCGGTGACCAGCGGCACTGTGAGCTCGACGGCGGCGTCCCGCTCGACGAAGAGATCGTGACCAACGATTCGCAACTGCGCCGCTTCCAGTACCGCATCGTCGGCGGTGGTGTCCCCGCCGAATCGCACCTGGGCACCGTCGACGTGCTCGACCAAGACGGTTCGAGCCTGGTCGTCTACAGCACCGAGGTCACCCCCGACGAGCTTGCCGCCACCCTCGGCCCCGCGATCGAGGACGGCCTGCGGGGCCTGAAGAACTACTGCGAGTCCCGCCGCTGACGTCGGCGATCCGGCCGACGGGCGCCGAGCACGCCGTGACACAACGTCTTCACCCGAAGGAGAACGCCGAGTTGATCGTCCTGCTGCCCGTGCCGACCGTCCGACGCCAAGGACGGGGATTCCGGTGACCACGACATCTGCCGCACCGGCACACGTCGTACCCGTGGCGCCCGCCGACGGCGTATGGGACCTGCTCGTCGTCGGTGGCGGGACCGCGGGCCTGGTCGGAGCGCGGACCGCCGCATCGTTCGGGGCGTCGGTGCTGATGGTGGAGCGTGACCGGCCGGGTGGCGACTGTCTGTGGACCGGCTGCGTGCCGAGCAAAGCCCTCCTCGCAGCGGCTTCGGCTGCGGCGGACGCCCGCCGAGCCACCGGGCTCGGGGTGCATGTCGACGGGGTCCGCGTCGCGTTCGACGAGGTGATGACGCACGTCCGCAGCGCGATCGCGACGATCGAGCCGACGGATTCCGCCGATGCGGTCCGAGCGGCCGGGGTGGCGTTCGCGGCCGCCACCGCCAGGTTCACCGGGCCGGGCTCCGCCGACGTGGACGGGGTCGCGGTGCGGTTCCGTCAGGCTCTGGTCGCCACCGGGTCGAACCCGGCGGTCCCCCTATCCCGGGGCTCGCCGATGCCGATCCGTTGACCAGCGACACCGTCTGGGATCTCACGCAGCAGCCGAACCGCCTCGTCGTGCTCGGGGGCGGCACCATCGGATGCGAGCTGGGGCAGGCGTTCACACGCCTCGGCAGCACGGTCACCGTCGTCGAGGCGCTCGACCGGCTGCTCTCCAACGAGGATCCCGATGCTGCCCGGCTGGTGACCGACGAGCTCACCCGCGACGGCGCCACCGTGCTCACCGGGACCCCGGTCACGGCGGTCGAAGGCACCGACAGCGTGCTCGGCGGCGGCCAGCGGATCGCAGCCGACCGCGTTCTCGTGGCCTTGGGCCGGCGTCCGGACACTCGTGACCTGGGACTCGAGACCGTTGGCGTCGACACCGACGAGCGGGGGTTCGTCACAGTGGACGAGCATCTGCACACCACCAATCCGCGGATCTGGGCGGCGGGCGACGTCCGGGGCACCCGCAGTTCACCCACGTCGCCGGGGTGCACGGCGCCACTGCCGCGTCCAACGCGGTGCTCGGCATCCGCCGGACCGCGCAGGTCGCCGCGGTGCGGCGGGTAACCTACACCTCCCCGGAAGTCGCGGCGGTCGGCCGGCCCGCGGGCTCGGCCGGGACGACGGTCCGCACGCTGCACCACGACGAGGTGGATCGCGCGATCGTCGAAGGCCGCACGGCCGGCTTCACCCGGCTGGTCCTCGACCGCCGCGGCCGCGTCGTCGGCGCGACGGTCGTCGGCCCGCGGGCCGGGGAGACGCTGGCCGAGCTGACCTCGGCGGTCCGTCGCGGGCTCCGGGCCCGCGATCTGGCCGGTGTCATGCACCCGTACCCGACCTGGGGTGATGGGCCCTGGAACGCGCCGTCGCCGAGGTGCGCGAGCAGTTGGCGGCCCCTGTTGTCCGGCGTGCCGCTCGAGGGTTGGCCGCCGTCCGCCGGCGCTGGCTGGACGTGCGCCGGTGACCCCGCCGACCCTCACCGCAGGGCCCGGTAGCCCATCACCACGCGCTGGGCGGCGCTCAGCCCCACCATGGCGGCCCACACCACCGCGATCTGCGGTGCCACCACAGGAGCAGGAGCCACAGCGTGTGCACCAGGACCGTCTCAGTGCCCTCGGTGAGGCCGCCGAGGAACGACAGCGAGCGCCCGTCGTCGATCCGCACCGATATCCGGCCCTGATCGGCCGAGCGCGTCCGTTCGGAGCGTTCGGCGATCGAGGAGAAGGCCAGGAACGCCGCGCCGTTGACGTAATAGGCGAGCAGGACCAGCAGGAACGGCCACAGCTGGCCACCGCTGCCAGAGCCACCCCGACCACGGTGGCGCCGTAGACCGTGAAGTCGGCCGTGATGTCGAAAAGCCGCCCGCTCCGGAGTCACGGCCCTTGCCGGCGGCGTGGCGACGACGCGCGAGCGGCCCGTCGAGACCGTCGGCGAGCCGGGAGGCCAGCCACAGCACGGCGGAGCTCGTCCACCAGCCCACGGCCGCGGTTGCGGCGCTGCCCAGGCCGAGCAGCAATCCTCCTGCGGTGAGCCGGTCGGGGGTGATCCAGCCGACGTCGAGCGCGGCCGCGGCGCGGCCGAGCGGGCGGCTCAGCAGACGGCGGACCGGGGCGTCCAGCATCAGGCGGTCTCCTCGATGGCGCCGCCGCGGCGGCGCCGGGCGAGAACCAGCCCGGCCAGCGCGAGCACCGCCAGCCCCCCGACGCCCAGCAGGAACGGTGCCGAACCCGGAGTCGCGCCGAAGGCGCCGATGGCGACGTAAGCGGTCGCGCCGGGAAGTATGCCGGCCGCCGTTCCCAGCAGATAGTCGCGGAAACGGACGGCGGTGAGGCCGCAAGCGTAGTTCAGCGCGTTGAACGGCAGCATCGGAACCAGCCGGACGCGTGAGGCCGACGAGCATGGTGTCTCAGGCGCCGGGATCGCGTTCACGCTCGGCACCGCAGCTGGGTCTGCGGGTCCTGCAGGAGGTTCGCGAGCACCAGGGCCGCCGCCCGGTCCGCCGCGTCGGCCGGGATTGCGATGAAGCTGGTGTTGGAGATGTTGCCGACGCTCGGGACGGCCGTGCGGGTGGTGGCGGGAAAGGTGCCGTCGGTGACCTTCGTGCCCACGGTGCGGGGCCGTAGGTGAAACATGCGGCGATCTCGCCGGTGGCGTAGAGCTGTTCCACCGCGGCCTGGCTGGTCGGATAGGTCTGCCCACCCCGCCACAGCGCGGGCTCCAGGTCGTTCACCGACCCAGCGACACTGTGTCAGCGACAGCCGCCGTCGAGCGTGCCGTTCGGCGGCGTCGAGGACCCGCAGGAGTTCTTCCCACCACCGCCACGCGCCGCACCCGCTGACCGCTTTCGCCACGACCAGCCAGCGGCATGCCCAGCCCGGGCGCGTCACGGTCACGGTGCCCCAGCAGCGGCGTGAACGGCGTGCCATAGCGTCCGCGGCGCGACCGGTCATCGTCTGCGCGGCGCCCACATCAGTACCGCCCACGGCAGCTCGGACCATGGCGCTGGCCTGCCGCACCTGGTGTCGGTGCTCGACCAGGCCAGCGGCGCCGTTCCCGGGGCCGCCCTTAACTGCACCGCCGGCCACGCCCGCCGCGCTGGTGCAGGTCGGCGACATCACCTACATCCCGACCTGGGAAGGCTGGCTGACCGCGCTCGGTGTGGGCACGGTGGTGCCGCACGAGTCGACCCTGCGCCGGGTTCTCCAGAAGGTCGACCCCGTGGCGGTGGAGGCTGCGTTGCGGTCCTGGGTGCTGACCCAGCTCGACGCCCAACCCCGGGCAGCATGGCGTTGGTGACCCGGCCGACGGTGCGCATCATGGCTCGCCGAGTACACCGAGAGCGACCAGACGACCAAGCCCGTCGGCCGGGACCCGGCGGTGATCCCGCCCGCTGCGTGCCGGGAGCGCGGTGACGGTGATGTCGATCTGGGCCGCGGTCAGCCCGGTCAGTTCCTCGATCCGAGCGATCAGGTGCGCGCGGGCCTGATCGGTGACGCGGGCGACGGGCGCGGGGTAGGCCACCGAGCAGCGCACGTCGAGGGCGACCACCGACCCGGTGACCGTGGCCGTGACCCGGGCGAGCTGGTCGGGGTCGTCCGCACCGAGCGGGACGCCGAGCACGCGGCGTGCGGCACCGCCGATGTGTTCGACCTCGCCGAGGGCGGCGGCGGCGATCTGCTCGACCACGCCGTCGTCGATCGACAGTTCGCCGCGGTCCTCGGCCGGGTCCGGCCGGTCGGGGCTGGGCCGCCCGGGCGGTGTCGACCAGGGTTCGGCCGGCGGCGGCAGGAGGTCGGCGCTGTTCATCGCCCGGCCCGGTCCTGGCTGCGCCCGGTGAGGGCGGAGAGGTCGAGGCGGCCGTCGAGGTAGCGGCCGGCGAGCAGCCCGATCCCGCCGAACAGCAGTACGACGAGGAAGGCGCCGATGCCGCCGAAGGCGCCGGCGATTCCGAGGACCAGGCCGGCGATCAGGCCGAGTGAGGTGGCGTTGGTGTTCATGACAGGTTCTCCTGAGGGTGGGCGTCTCCGGGCAGGTTGCTCGGGACGGGGCCGGCCGGGACCGTGGCGGCGGCGACACGTTCCCCACCGGCGACGGCGAGGTCTTCGATCACGACGGTGACCGGCAGGCCGCCGGTGCGGCCGTGCAGGGCGCGCCGGATGCCGCGGTCGATCTCGGTCACGGCGGCCGGATAGCGCGCGACCACGTGCACGGCGACCTCGGTCGGGGTGATCCGGATCCCGGTGACCCGCCGTCCCGGGAGGTAGGTGGCGACCTCGCCGAACCGGCCGCCGTGCAGGCCGGCCACCTGAGGGCAGGCCAGCACGGCGGCGGCGATCCGGTCCGGGTCCGGTTCGCGGTGGTCGTTCACGCCACCCGTGGCGTCTCGGCCGGGGCCTGGTCCTGGCCGTCGTCATCGGAGGGGATGTACACGTCGCCGACCGCGATGTTGACCTCGACGACCTCCAACCCGGTCATCCGCTCGATCGCCCCGATCACGTTGCGGCGAATCGCACGGGACAGTTCGGCGATGGACACCCCGTACTCCACGACGATGGCCAGATCGATCGCGGCCTGCCGCTCGCCGACCTCGACCGACACGCCCTGGCTGACGTTGCTGCTCGCGCCCGGGATCCGCTCGCGGATCGCGCCGAACGCCCGGGCCGCACCTCCGCCGAGGGCGTGCACCCCACTGACCTCGCGGGCGGCCAGCCCCGCGATCTTGGACACGACGACGTCGGCGATCTGGGTACGACCCTGGCTGGTCGCCAGTCCGCTGCCGCCGCCGCTGTCACGGGTCGCCGGCGCCGTCGACGGCCCGTTGCCGCTCGCCTGCGTGCCGGCCGGGTTCTTCTCCGTGGTGGACGTGCTCATCACGCTTCTCCTGTCCGTTGCCTTCGGGGTGGGTTCGTGCCCGTGGCGGCCGCCATGGGCGCCCGGGTGTCGCATGAGTAAGGACACGCGGCGCGGCAGGTCGTCACGCACCCGGTTCGTGATGTGGTTCACAAGGCGGCGCCGGGGGTCGCAGGACCCCGCGGTACTGGCGCCTTGCCTGGTCGCGCCGTCCGCGCTGGTCCTGGCGCTCCCAGAGCTCACTAACGGGTGGTCGTCGCTCAGTTGGTCGCCCACCGCTCCGCACCCGGAATCCACTGCCCTTCCGGTGCGACTCGGCTCGGCCCTCCGAGTGGCCTCGTCGCAGCGGTGCTGGGTGCCTCCTGGGTGAGGCCGGGGAGTGTCGGCGGGTGGTCAGGGGAGCTCGATCTCGACGATGAGCACCGTGAAGGCGGTGACGGCGCGGTCGATCGCCGCCGGGACGGCCGCCGTCACGGCGTGCTGGACGGCCGCTCCGACAGTGCCGGCCCGGTATCCGCCGTCGACGACGATCTGCAGTTCGAGGTGCACGCCGTCGTCGTCGAGGTCGGCCTGCACGCCCGCGATGTCGGGCAGCTGCTGCCCGGTGGCCTGTTCGAAGGCCTCCGCGGCGAGCTGGCGGACCAGGCCCCACACTCCGGGCTGCAGCCGCACCACCCCGGGTACGGCGCGGGCGGCGCGGGCGGCAACGTCCGCGGCACGAACCTGGGTGACGACGTGCTCAGGAGCCCAACCGGTGATCATGAAGGCTCGGGTTCGCTCGGCCCGTTGAGCCACACGTCGGTGAGCTCGACATCAAGCGATTCCAGCCGTAGCCCGATGCGCTCGGACAATGCGGCCCGTGCCCGGCGGCGGGCTTCCTCGACGGCCGCGATGCCGTCGGTCGGGTAGTGCAGCGACACCGACATCCACGCCCGCACCGTGTGCGCGACGTCGGGTGCGAGCTCGATCCGGCAGCGGTGGGCCCGCAGTCCGTCAACGGAGTCGACCACGTAGCGCAGCACCGCGGCCAGGGCGTGCGTGGAGATGTCCACTTGGCCCGATTCCGACGGCAGCGGGATCGGATCGGCGGTGGTCAGCTCGGCGCGGACGGCGCCCATGATGCGGTCCAGCAGCCTCGGCGGCGGCTCGAGCGGGTCGGCGACGAGCTGGCGGGTGGCCTCGGCCAGCTGCTCCAGGCTCGCCCGGGCGGTGCTGCAGTGCGGGCAGTCCGCGCCGTGTGCGCTGACCTGGCCCGCCTCCAGCTCCTGCCACACCTGCTCGACGCTGCGGCCACAGGGCAACGCGTGGCGGCGGGTGCGGGCGCCGTCGGTGCGGGCGCTGTTCGGGTTCATCGCCACGGCGCCATCACCTCCGCCAGCTCGATCCGCGCCCGCGCGATCCGTCCGCGCACCGCCCCCGTGGTGGTACCCACCAGTTGCGCGATCTCCTCGTAGGAGCGGCCGTGGACCTCCCGCAGCAGCCAGCACGCCCGCTGCTGCGGAGGCAGCTTCTGCAGCGCCGCGGTCAGCGCATTCATCGCCTCGGTGTTCTGCGCCGCCCGCTCCGGATCGCCCACAGCTGGTGCCGGTGGCGCCGCTTGCTCATCGAACTCGCTCGTCGGGCGCCGGCGGCGCAGCACGTTCAGACACCGGTTGGTCGCGGCGCGGTAGAGCCACCCGCCGAACGCCCCGTCCTGCTCGAGCTCGGGCAGCCGCCGCCACGCTGTCAGGAACACCTCCTGGGTCACGTCCTCGGCCTCCGCATTCGCCCCACCCAACATCCGCGCGCTCAACGCGTAGATCCGCCGCTCGTAGCGCCGCACCAGCAGCTCGAACGATCCGACGTCACGATCCCGGGCGCGCGCCACCAGGGTCGCCTCGTCCAGCTCCACGGCCGCGCCGGTCGAGTTCGCCGCGCTCGTGGCCGTCACCGATCGCCTCCTCCTGACAGCGCAGCTCATCCGCTGCTCCTCAGAAGGGAGACACCCTCTCCGCCCCGGTCCTCACGGTCACCACGGCAACACAGACGTGAGCAGCCTCACACCCGCGGCGCAGATGGGCATTGACCAGCAGGAACGGCCCGAACGAGACGACACGTGCGGTCAAATCCGCCGTTGCTCGGCCACGGCGCCGTGACATCGGCGCCCGGGCGGTGTCTTCCCCGTCGTAGGACGTTCCCCGACTTCGAGTCGGATCGGCGAAGGAGGACGCGATGAGCTTCACGGACAAGGCCAAGAACAAGGCCCAGGAGACGGTCGGCAAGATCAAGGAGAAGGTCGGCGAGTCCACCGACAACACCGAACTGCAGGCCGAGGGCCAGGCCGACCAGACCAAGGCCGGCACCAAGCAGGCCGGCGAGAAGGTCAAGGACGCGGGCAAGGACGTCAAGGACACCTTCACCAAGTAGCCCGCACCCCGAATCTGGCACCGATCGGGCCACCGGGACCGAACCCCTCCCGGGCCCGAGGCCCGATCGGTGCCTCCCCGCGGCCGCCGTACACCCCGTCGGATGCTCCGCAAGGTCCTAGCCGGACTTCCCGCCATGCAGAAGTACGACGCCCCCCGCGACGATGCCCGTCACCGGGCGGTTCGGTCCGGGGCGCCGCACCCCCGTCATCGATCCCAGGAGGAACACGTGTGGGCATTTCTGTCCCGCCGGTTCCCGCTGTGGCTGCTGCTCGCCGTCGCCGCGCCCGTCCCGAGCGGGCTTCTCGGCACGGGCCGCGACTGGCTTCGCCTGCGCGCTCGCGGCTCCCTGGCCGGCAACCGAGGCCAACAAGAGCCCTCGGACTGAACACCGGCGGGTCCGAACTGCCATGGTCAGCGCGCGGCCAGCGCACCGTCACCCCGGCCCCACCATTCCCGCGATCAACACCTCTGGAGGAGCAATGATCGGTTTCATCGTCGCCGGCCTCGTCATCGGCGCGCTCGCCCGGCTGATCAAGCCGGGCAAACAGAACCTCAGCATCATCGCCACCCTGCTCCTGGGCCTGGCCGGCTCCGTGATCGGTGGAGTGATCGCCAACCTGCTCGGCACCGGCAGCATCTTCGAACTCAACGTCCTCGGCTTCATCGTCGCCGTCATCGCCGCGGTCGCCCTCATCGGCACCGCCGAAGCCATCACCGGCTCCCGCAACCGACGCGCCTGAGCCATGAGGTCACGGCCGCTGGCAGCCGAACGCGTGCAGCCAGACCGGCGTCCCGACGCGCAAGCCGGGGAAGGACTGGGCTGCGCGTCGAACCCGGACGGGCCGTCCTGGTTCGCGGTGGACTCGAATGCCCTGCACTCGAATCAGGAGGGGTTGACGAGGACGACCTCCATGGCGTGAGCGAAGGCAGCCACCAGTTCCGGGGAGGGGGAAGCACCTGAGTGAGTAGCACCGCTGCAGTGCCTTGTTCTGGCCAGGAGTACCAGAGTGTGCCGAGTTCGCCGCCCCATCCGTAGCGCGGAAGCAGTACCGACTCGTCATATGCCGAGGTGACCACCTGTACGCCGTATCCCCAACCGTGGCCGTCGAGGAACGCCTGTGCAGACGGCCCCTGACGCTGCTCGGCCGTGAGCCGGTCACTCGTCATCGCCGCTGTCGAACTCGCCGTCAGGATATCGCCGCCACCGTCGAGCAGCGCCGCGGCGAAGCGCAGGAGGTCGGCGGCTGTGGATACAAGGCCGCCGCGGGCGTCTGGGAACGACGGTGGTCTTGCCCAGCGGCTGTCGACGGTGTCGTCGAACATCACCAGCCCCGAGTCGGTGACGGCGAAGCATGGTGGCAGCCGGCCGGGCGATGCGACGAAGCCGGTGTCGGTCATCCCAAGTGGGTCGAGCAGCCGGGCGCGTAGCAACTCTCCGAGGGGTCGGTTGCCAGCTCGTTCGAGCAGGACGTCGGTCGGCAGCGGCGAGTCGACGATCTGGCGGATTCGGTTGGCGCGATCGGCGAGCGCGATGGCTTCCCGGCCGGGCTGAGGGATGATCTCTCTCTCCCGAGGCGGTGATACGAGGACGATCTCGCCGTCGTCGAGGTACTGACGCGACAGGTGCCTCCGCAGCAACTCCTCGCCGTTCTCGTACCGGCCCCGGTCGCCTGGTCGACACCCGCGTCCGCGAACTGCCGGAACTCCTCAGCCTCCTGGATCAGGGCCTCACTGGCATCGCTCTGCGCCTCGGCCACCAGCAGGTGCGCGTGACGACGACGACCGTGGAAAGCGCGACGAGCAGGAGCAGCACGAGCCAGGCCATGATGCGCAGTCGGGCGGGAATGACCAGGCGGGTGCGGCGACCCGGGACCCGCCGATGCATGTCCGCCGAGCGACCCATGGCGCGGGTGGAAACATGCGTGAGCGTCGGCGCGCCGTCGCCGCCCCACATCCAATGTCCGTTCGTCCCGAACCGCCATGACCTACACATGGTGCACGCGCGGCGCCTCCCGGGCCTCGAAGGTGAAAGAGATTTCATCTACCCGGTCAAGGCCTGCCGAAAGAACTGGCCCCGATGAGGCCTATTCAGCCGCCAAGTAGAAGTGCAGTCCGATAACCGCCGAGATCGTCGTGTCGAACGTCGCCAGCGGCCGCCGGTAGTCGGTGTGCATGATGCGCCAGGTCTTAAAGTTTGCGATCAC